>NZ_KI911557.1:600000-900000 GCF_000515215.1 Methylomonas sp. 11b | reverse complement strand
CGATGACGCTGCGCTGTTGGCTGGCCGCGGTTTGTGCCTGCAAAGTTTCTGCTTGTCGCAGGTTCTGCGCCAGGCGCCAAGCGCCCGCCAGCAGGAGCAATAACAATAGCCCCAAACCGAGCCGTTTTACTACCAGCAGGGTGCGGTGCGAATGCTCGGAAGCCGGTCGCGCAAAGGGCGATGAAGGGATGCTATTCATAAGATTTTAGGGAGTTACAAAGCTTGTACGATGCGAAAGTCGGTGCGCCAGCCAGCGATGAGTGCCGGCAAAAACCAGCGGCACGAACAGTAAAGTGGACACGGTGGCAAAGGCCAGGCCGCCGATTACCGCGCGGCCCAGCGGCGCATTTTGTTCGGCACCTTCGCCCCAGCCAATAGCCATCGGTAACATGCCGACGATCATCGCAAAGGCGGTCATTAGTACCGGTCTGAGCCGTGTGGCCGCAGCTTCCAAAGCGGCCGTCACCGGTGGTACGCCATCAGCCAAGCGAGTACGGGCAAACGACACCAACAAAATGCTATTAGCGGTCACTACACCCATCGCCATGATGCTACCGGTCAAGGCTGGAATACTCAGCGTGGTGCCGGTTAAAAATAGCGTCCAGGCGATGCCGGCCAAGGCAGCGGGCAGGGCGCTGACGATAATCAGCGGGTCCAGCCAGGATTGAAAATTCACCACCAGCAACAGGTACAGCAGCACAATCGCCACGGCCAAGCCGGCTCCCAAACCGGTGAACGAGCTTTTCAGGGTTTCGATTTGGCCGCGCACGCTCAATTCGACGCCGCGCGGCAAATGGCCGCGGCTGTCGGCAACCAGCGTTTCGATTTCCCGGCTCACCGAACCCAAATCGCGGCCTTCGACGCTGGCGTAAATATCGAACACATTATTGGCGTTGTAATGCGTTACCGCGACCGGTAACACGGTGCGTTTCAGTTTGACCAGATTGCCCAGCAATTGCGGCTGGCCGTTACCGCCGCCGACCGGCGTGCGCAGCAAGGCATCCAGATTATCCAAGTCCAGCGGATTACCCATCACGCCGATATTCACCGAGTTGCCGTTGGCCGGATTTAGCCAGAATGACGGCGCGGTTTGCATGCTGCCGCTCAGGGTCAGTAAAAGATTTTGCGCCAGATCCCGAGCTGACAAACCCAGTTGCTGCAATTGCTGGCGATTCATTTCCAAATCCAGCGCCGGCCGGTTCATGCGTTGATAAATGTGCGCATCGACGATGCCGGGAACTTGCCGCAAGCGATTTTGCAAGGCGATGACCTGCGGCATCACTTCGTCGGGTTTACCGCCGATGAACTGGATGTCGATAGGGGCGGGCACGCCGAAATTCAAAGTCTGGCTGACCTGATCGGCGGGTTGGAAGAAGAATTCCAGGTTGGGAAAGCGTCCGGGCAGTTCCGCGCGTAGGCGTTTGATATAGTCGGCGCTGGGGGCATGGTTGCTTGGTCGCAGCGAAATCATGATTTCGGTGTCGGCGGTTTCCACGGTGCCGGAATTGCCGAACAAGGTGTTCCGGGTGCTGTAGGGGCCGCCGATGATGTCCAGTAGATCGGCGATTTCTTCGGCTGGAATGATGCCGCGAATGACTTTTTCCACCGCATCGATCTGTTGCGGCATTTCCTCAATGCGGGTGCCGGACGGCGCACGGACATGCAGGCGAATCTGCCCGGCGTCCACCGCCGGAAACAAATCTTCTCCGAGCAGTGGCACCAGACCCAGGGATGCCAGGCAAAAACCTAAAATCGCCGAACTGTAGCGCAAGCGGTGTTTGAGTAAATGACTGGCCAGGATCAGATAGTGGCCGCGAAACTGTTCGAAGCCGCGCTCGAAGGCGTGATGCAGGCGTTGAAAGCCGCGCGCCAGTGCGTTGGTTGGTGGCGCATCGGTATGCCCATGATGATCGGACATGACATACATCACCAGCGTCGGCACCAGGGTGCGCGATAAAACGTAAGACGCCAGCATGGCAAATACCACCGCTTCCGCCATCGGCACAAACAGGCTACGGGCCACGCCGGACAGGAAAAACATCGGCACAAACACGATGCAGATACATAAGGTAGACACCAATGCAGGCATCGCGATTTCCGCCGCGCCGTCCAGTATGGCTTGATGAGGGTTTTTGCCCAGCAGCATTTGCCGCTCGATGTTTTCGATTTCCACGGTGGCATCGTCGACCAATATCCCCACCGCTAAAGCCAAACCGCCCATCGTCATCAGATTGATGGTTTCACCGACTAAATATAAAGCAATCAAGGAACACATAATCGACAGCGGTATCGACACCGCAATGATGCAGGTGGTACGCCAGTTACCCAGAAACAGCAAGATCATCGCGGCGGTCAGGCCGGCGGCGATCAGTGCTTCGTGCAGCACGTTGCCGATTGCGGCCTTCACGAACAACGATTGGTCGAACATCAAACGCATATTGATGCCTTCCGGCATCATCCCCAGCATTTTCGGAATGGTTTGCCGGACGTGTTCCACTACTTCCAGGGTCGAGGTGCGACCGACTTTGAAAATTGAGGTCAGAATGCCACGCTCGCCATTTTGGCGGGCGATGGTGGTTACTGGCGCCGCGCCGTCGCGCACTGTCGCTACGTCGCGGACCAGCGTGGTAACGCCGTTCACAGTGCGAACCGGTAGGTCGGCCAGACGCGGAATCGCGGCCACTGCCCCGTTCAGGCTGACATCGTATTCGTTACTGCCGATTTTTACGGTGCCGGTGGGTAAAATCAGATTTTGTGCGGCCAGGGTATCGTTTAAATCGGCGGGCGACAGTCCGCGCGCCAACAGAGCCGGCGCATCGACATCCAACGTAATTTGCCGGCTTTTGGCGCCGAACGGATTAGTCATTGCCACGCCGGGCTTGGATTGCAATGCGGTTCTGGCGATGTTATTCACCAGATCGTTGACATCGGTTTCCGGGACGGTGCTGCTGGAAATGCCCAATTGCACCAGCGGCAGGTCGGCGGCCGAATATTGAATGACTTGCGGCGGTGCGACATTGGTCGGCAGTGAGCGATAAACCGAGTTGCTGCTGGACATCACCTGGGCGATGGCCGTGCGAATGTCGGTGCCTGGATGGAAAAATACTTTAACCACGGCCGCGCCGCTGTAAGACAAAGATTCACTGTGTTCTATGCCGTCGATCAAGGCCATGGAGCGTTCGACCGTGGTCGTTAAGCGGTCCGCTATTTCCTTGGCGGTCATGCCGTTGTATTGCCACAGCATCGCTACCACCGGAATATCGATGGTTGGGAAAATATCGGTGGGCATTTTCCGCAGCACATAGAGGGTAGACAATAGAATCAACAGCGCCGCCACGATAAAGGTATAGGGGCGGCGTAAAGCAATATTAACGATCCACATGGATTTCTCGGGAGATCCGATTGGTTAGCGAGGTCCGGCCGGTTTTAAAGCTATCGTTTTTCCGGCAAAGGCAATTTAATGTTTGTCTTAAGCAAGTGCTATACCAATCAATCTGCACAGATTTTTCGAAGCATAGTGCACTGCATGCGTTTGGGCTCAGGTGAGAATCAGCAGCATAATTTTTACCGGGTAAATGTTCTAAGCTGTTGTTAGCCGAACAGACGGCGATCAAATGCTGCTGCTCTGGCAACAGGGCGCTGGTCTGAGCGTCTTTAGCCTGAGGCCGCAACCCGACGTATCAAGCCTTGGTGCGGTCAGTTTCACTTATCAATTCGTTGGATAATTCCTGCTGATAGAGCTGAGTGATGGCTTTGGCGTCTTCGGCGTCTTCGCTTTCCTTTACAGCATTACGAAATCCCTTGATCGCATCGCCTAGGTCGGCGCCGACATTTTTCAGGCGCTTGGTGCCGAACACCAAGACCACGATTGCTAAAACTACTAATAAGTGGGGAACGCTCAAGCCCATTTTTTTCTCCAAAGTTAAAAGTTGCCGATTTTAGGTAAGTCGCTTGCGAATATTGACTTAACTTTTCCAGTGTGGTTTTCAGCAAGATAAGGGCCAATATGCTGGGTGATTGCTGGAATACGCCAAATTACCCCTGTGTTCCAGGCAGATCAACAACACCCGTTTGAGTTACCGAACATGGAAGCATGCGGGTTAACGGCAAATATCCAAAAAAATGCTGATTTATCAGCATGGCGTCAGCAAATGCTGCTGGTATACGAACAGGTCGAAACATAGCAGGCATGTTTGGCGAACGATTTCGGCTGACTGGGCTTGTCGAAAAAGCCCGACTCAATTGGATTAGCGCGAAAAAGGCCAATGCTTCGCAAGTAAATTCAGACTCATGGAAATGTGTTGATATATCAACACTTAAACAACAGATTATGTTGCTGTGGCAACATTGGTGTTTCGCAAAAACCCGTAATCCTTTATTATGTGCTGTAAATACGAAGTGGCATGAACCATGCTTGGAGCCTGGTATCTCGCTGTTATTATCCGAGCATTTTGTCTCCATAACATCCACTTCTGCTGACCGGACCGCCGGAAGCCAGTTTGTCCCCAAAGGACTGCTGGCTTTTTTTTGGCCTGTGCTCAGCGAAGGCGGCAGTTTGTGGACTGACTTTGGGCACGGTAAGGCTGATTTTTGTTCGGCGTTTGCGTATCGGCAGTTAACTTGTGATGCCGCGACGAATCACTATTTTTGACATCTTAGGAAAAGATCTTTCATGGATATATTATTGAGTGACGGCATCGTTGCTCGCAGTACAGGGGAAACCGTATGACATTATTGGCATTTGACGAATTGCAATTACGACAGCTGTCGCACACGGTGCGGGCCACGGCGATGGTGTTTGAGGATCCGGTTTCACGAAAACTGTTGGAGCACATCGAGCGGATCGCGCCCAGCGATGCGACAGTGCTGATCATCGGCGAGACCGGCACCGGCAAGGAATTGGTGGCCAGGCATGTACATGCACTTAGTAAGCGCGCCAAAGGACCGTTCGGTGCTCTAAATTGCGCGGCACTCAGTGAAAACCTCATCGAAAGCGAATTGTTCGGCCACGAAAAAGGCGCTTTCACCGGCGCCTTGAATACAAAAGAAGGTTGGTTCGAAACCGCCAATAAAGGCAGTTTGTTTCTGGACGAAGTCGGCGATTTACCGCTGGGCTTGCAAGCGAAATTATTGCGGGTATTGCAGGAAAGGGAAGTGGTAAAGGTGGGTTCGCGGACGCCTTCGCCGGTGGATGTCAGAGTCATCGCCGCTACCAATGTTAATTTGGAAGAAGCGGTGGCGGCGTCGCATTTTCGCGCCGACCTGTATTACCGTTTCAATGTGGCGGCGATTCACTTGGCGCCGTTGCGGGAACGGCCGGGCGATATTTTGCCCTTGGCCAGGCACTTTCTGAAAGTCTACGGCGACCGCTTGGGCTACGGTGAAATCAAATTATCGCCTTCCACCGAGCTGGCCTTGTTAAATTACGATTGGCCCGGCAATATTCGCGAGTTGGAAAATGCGGTGCATAGGGCCTTGTTGGTCTGCCCAGGCAATCGCTTGCGTCCGGAGGACTTTAAGTTATCGGGGGTACGAGTCTCGCAGAGCGGGCCGGTGGTTTCCACCTCTTCGCTGGAAAGTTCGCTACTGCGTTTGTGCGAACAAGCGCCGCCCAAGTTGTTCGACATCATCGAAGAAACCGTGATTCGCACGGCATTCGAGTTTTGCGAAGAAAACCAAGTGCAAACCGCGCGTTTGCTGGATATTAGCCGCAATGTCTTGCGGCACAAGCTGGGGTTGTACGGCATGTTGGCTAATAGCCAGCGGAAATTGGCCGTCGCTTATCAAGAAGGCGAAGAGTAATCTTCGCCAAGTTCCTTCCGGCACCTCACCTGTAGCGGGGTGCCGGCATCGCAATACCTTACTTTGCAGGTGCCGGGGTCGATGTAGCCGGACCGATGCCGACAATCTGTAAAACCGTGTCTTCGTCCTTCGCGCCGTCGTAATGGATTTCGTTACCGTAATGGGTGACGAAGCTGCCCGCCGGTACCGGTTGCAAATGCTCGGGGTCGTAATCGCTGCCGGTGCCAACCCACCAAGTGCCTGAAATCACAGTGATGAAGCGGTCGTTTGGGTGCGAATGCGGCTTGCTGTTGTGATGAGCCTTCCATTTATTCAGCACCACATACAGGCCGGGTTTGTTCGGATCGCCGACCAGTACCGCGCTTTCCGACCCGCTGGGATTTGCGACCCAATTAATTTGGTCCGGCAATTGGATGGAAATGGCTTTGGGGTCAAGTTCCACCGCTGCCGCCGAGCTATAAGTAAAGGAAAATGCGACTGCCAAGGTCAGTAGCGATAACTGCGGCCGAATACGTGTATGTAACATCTGAATCTCCAAAAAATAGAAAGTTGCCGCCATGGGTTTCGGGGTATCCGGTTGCTCAGTGTCTGTTCCTTTTGACTTAATGGCAGTAACCCGTCTGCCAAACCTCACTACCGGATACTCCGAAACCCACGGTTGTTTGCATGAAAATCTTTACCTTATAAAGCCGGAACTGCCGGTATTCGGAATTTGCTCAATTCCGGCGGGCTGACCGGTTTTTCGCTATGCGGTGTGCCGGCCGGTACCCAATCGTAAGGTACCGGTTGGCCGCGATACAGCGAATTGTTGGCAGTGGCGTGGCCGGTCACAGCGTCCTTACCGGTACGAAAATAAGGATTGATGTATTCCCAGACTATGTCGCCGTCGGCTGTTACTTGAAACAAGCGGCCGCTCTGGCCTTCGTCTATAAAGGTATTGCCGTTAGGCAGGCGGCGGGCGGCGCTGATATGCGTGCTGCGAAACGACCAACTGGGGCCGCCGGAACTCTCGCCGGTGTATTGCCAGACAATTTCTTTCTTGATCGGATCGATTTCCAACACCCGCGAACCGCCGGTGCGCGGCACCGGAGCCGGCGGATAACCGGCGATGCCTTGATTGTCGAATACCAGTAAATTACCCGCTCCGGGCAAGCCTTCCGGGATGATATGCGCATCGTGTTGGGCACTGATTTGATCGACCGGGCGCGGTACTTTGCGGGCCAGTTGTTCTTCGATGGACGCGGCTGGGTAGTGCGGTCCCAGGTTCCAGACCACTTTGCCGGTCTTGCGGTCGATGATGATTATGAAATTAGCGTTGCGCGCATCGATCAATAGATTATCGGGATGAAAACGCTGGTCGCCGGCCGCATACCAGCGGTTCGGGCCGACTACTTTTAGATTGTTCACATGCAGGTAGTCGGCAATCTCGGCGTTGCGGACCAATTTAAGTTCGGCCGGCGTAAAGCCAAATTCCTGCAAATGCTCCGAGGCAATCCATTTCCAGACCACTTCGCCTGCCGGATTGACTTCATAAATCACATCGTCTAGCACTTGCGGTTGCTTAAAGCCTTTCACCGGATGCACGAGGTTAGCCAATACCACGGTATTGCCGTTGGGTAATCTGGCCCAGTCATGATGTTGTTGCGCGGCGGCGCCAGGCGCTTTGTCGCCGAAGCTCCAGACGGTTTTGCCGTCCCAGTCCAGCTCGGCGATGGTTTTGGTGATCTTCTTACTCACTTGTCCTGGCACCAGATCGGTTCCTTTGCCTTCGGTCGTTTCCTGCGTGACAAATACATGTCCCAGTTTACCGCCGCTCACGGCGGGATTGATAAGGGTGCTGTGGCTGGCGGCATCCGGCCATTCGTGAACGGAATTGCCGTTTAAATCGATCAGATGCGCGATGTTGTCGCCGCCGCTGAACAATACAAACGAGTTATACGCTTTGCCCGGGTCGTAGCGTGTGGTGCCTGTAGGGAACACGCTCGGTCCTGATAAGGCCGAGACGCTAAGCGCGGTACCCAGCACAATTAACGCCGCTTGCTGCCAGGTTTGGGATTTACGCAATGGCCGGTTTGGTTTGCGGCCGCGTGCGGTTACGGATGGTCTTATTTGGGTCATTGCTTATTCCTTTATGAACGGGCGGATGGCTGTGCTGGTGCTCGAGGATGGCTGTAAGCAATGATCAAGCCAACAATTTTTATTTAATCCATTTGCCTGCCGAAAACCTCCACCTAATAAACTCAAACCCGATAAAGGCCTCGTGAATCAAGGCCTTGCCATCAATGCACCGTTGCTGCCGGGAAATGTTTTCAAGCAAGCCGTGCTGCAAATTGATCCGGAATCTATCGGCTTCTGGCTGAGCTTGTTGAATGGCGGGCAGGCTGCCAGCAAATTGTATTTCTAATTCAACAGATGCCGATCAGGTGCTCAGCAAGGCTGATTCAGGCTAACAACAAAGGCTATTCATTCTGTCAGCAGCTGCTGTTTGAGTTTCAGCAGTTTTACGTAAAAACGCTGAGTGATTTTTTGTTTGTTCTCGCTGATTAATAACTTGTAGAAAATTTAAAAAATAAATAAAAACATGTAGTTGTGAATTACATTGCCAATGTAATTCGCCTGTTAGCGCTATTTACTTACTGCTGGCATGCCTATTGCAAAATTGATATTAGAGCCGGTTTTATTTTGTTGCCGGCAGAGTTTTGATGTTGGTTTATATCGATTTTTTTAACATTCGTTTAGGTGGAATAGTGAGCGATAAATTAGCAAGTGCTTTTTCAGTAAGCGCTACTCGACAGGATGGAGTTCCTCAAGCAATCAGTGCGCGCCGCAGGTTATCGACTTGCGTGGCAATGGCTATCGCCGGGGTGTACCTGGTGTCGGCATTTGACGTGGAAGCCGCACCGAAAAAAAACAGCAAAAGCAAAAGCATAAATAGCAAAGCGGTTAGCGATTTGGAAGCGGAAAATCAGGCTTTGCGTCAGCAGCTTGCCGCCGCCAAACAACGTGAATTGGAATTTATCAAGCAAGGTGCAATAGGTTCTGCGCCAGCCGGAGCCGCTGTAACCTCTACAGAAACCACTGCCGCGCAGAATGAAGCGCCGGCTGAGGCTTTAGCCAAGAACGACGAAGACCAAAAAGAGGATTTGGGTGAAGTGGTTGTGAAGGCCAAACCCAAATTGGCGAAATTACACGAGGTGGCGCAATCGGTATCGGTGGTATCCGGCACCGAGCTTAACCGGGAATTGTCCAGAGACTTGGGCGACATCACCCGCCGCGCTTCCAACGTACAATTCAACCAGAACAACACGCGTGGTGCCTCGCTATCGGTGCGCGGTTTGGGTAAACGAAGTTTCACCGAAACCCAGGACCCCAGCGTCGGTGTGACAGTGGACGGCGTACCGTACGCCTTAACGCAGCTGGCTAACTTCAGTTTTTACGACGTGGAAGCGGTGGAAGTAACGCGCGGGCCGCGCGGTACCGAAGGTGGTCTAGCGGCAAGCTCGGGTAAGGTTAATGTCACCTCTAAACTACCGACCTTCGCACCCACGGCAGAATTGTCCGTTGCCTATGGGCAACGGGAGTCGCTGATATTGCAAGGTGCCTTGGGTGGGACGGTAATCGATAATTTTCTGGCCTGGCGCGGTTCGTTTATCGTCGATAAAGCGCGTGGTTTTTATGAAAACGAATACGACAGGAATTACACCCTGTACAACCGTGATCGCTTGAGTGGTCGCGCCCAGTTGCTATTTACCCCAACGTCCAATCTGACGGCCAGATTCATCGCCGACTTTGAGCCGAAACAGCCGCAGCTGCAAAACGGTTTGACCTTCTATCACGATCAGCCTTTCAGATTTGCCGACGGTAGCCTCACCGACCGAAACGGCACGTCCGCTTATTCCAAACTTAACGGCTATTTCAGTCATAGCAACCAATTTGCACTGACCGATACCACCAGTCCGGGTGCGATCAGCGCTGTTGGCTCAAGAGCGGCGGCCGGGCAATATTTTGCGAATCGAGGCTTTACCTATAACGACTACATTGGCGGCGAACAACGCGGTACGGTCTGGTTCGACCAAAATAAAGGCCAAACCGTCAACAATCAGGGCGCGGCGGCTTTAATCGACTGGGAAGTCGGCAATCATGTGTTGAGTTCCAGGACCGGGGTGCGCGAATATCGATTCGATGCGCACAACGACGAAGGTACGCCGTTTGACATCAGTGCCGATGGCGGCGGCGGGGTGAAATACAATCAATGGACGCAGGAATTTAAAATCGTCAACAAGCCGGGCGGCTTTCTGGATTACAAGGCCGGCGTGATCGGTTTATGGACCAAGGATAATGTGGACTCGAAAGCCGGTTGGGGCGCCGACGCCGGCGCCTGGTTTGCCACCAATGGCCAATACAATGCCTTATATAGAAATGCCGGCAGCAATCGCGGTGCCGGCGAAGCGATTCTAAAAGACTTGTTGCAGGATGCGCGCACCTTCGAATCTACCGAGATCCGCACCCAATCCGGCGCCCTATACGGTGAGTCGGATTTGCACTTTACCGATAAATTTACCCTCACCGCCGGGGTGAGAGCTACGCATGAGGACCGTAAGTCGCGAAACTTTAAGAATATTGCCAGAAACGGCGTTGGCGGGGCGTTTAATCCGGAATCGGTGCGCGATGTGGCCACGGGCGGCTTTAATTCCGACACGGCGCAATCCTTTACGGTGGATCAGAACGGCGATGGCGTGCCCGACAAAAACCCCGATGGATCGAATAAAACGGTAACCAACACCTTCTTCGGATCGACCACCAACTACGGAAAGCTCAACGCGGCGCAAACCGGCGTAGTTGCGGGCGACGCTGTAGCGAATAGTGCCGAGCAAACCGCTCTGGCCGATTCCTTGGCTGCTCGGTACTTTGGCGGTTCCAGCTATTCGGCGTTGACTGCCGCGCAAAAAACCATGGTCGCCAATGCCAAAACCTTGCGTGCCTCGCAAATCGGTCGCTTGAATCAAACCGTCGAAGATAATTACCGGGATGTGCTGTATACCGCGCAACTGACGCCCAGCTATAAAATCAATGAAGACCTCACGACTTATTTGTCCTGGCAATACGGCGAGAAATCCGGTTCGATTGCGCCGGTTAACGGGCTGCCTTTTACGGTCAAGCCGGAGGAGACCCATGCTTTGGAGTTGGGTTTTAAATCTTTTTGGCTGGATAAGTCGGTGGTGGTCAACGTCGATGCGTTTGTCATGGATATTAAAAACTACCAGCAAGCGGTACAGGTGGTCGATCAATTCCAAACCGAAGTCAATCTGGCGCCCGGCGGCTCCGGCTTGACAGCCTATGCGACGACTCAGGGCAATGTCGGCAGGGTGCGGGTGCATGGCGTGGAATTGGACAGTGTAATCAACACCATTCCCGATTTGTCGATCCGTTTCAACGGGGCCTATAACGTGGCCGAATACCTGGATTACAAAAATGCGCCTAAACCCGATGAACTGGGTTATCTCACCGGGGATTACGTCGATATGACCGGCCAGTATCTGCCGGGCGCTTCCAAATGGAATTTCAACGTTGGTGCCGAATATGCCAAGCCGATTTTCGACAGCAAATACATTGCACACACCAGTTTTAACACCAACTACCAAACCGAGTTCAATAACAGCGATACCTTATCCGCCTATGGTTGGGTGGGGGACAGAGCCAGAACGGACGCGGCGATCGGCATAGGTACCCGCGACAAACACTGGGATTTAAGCCTGATCGGTAAAAACATCTTCAACGATAGAAATCACGAAGTAGGCTGGAATTCCTATGCGCCGGATCCTTATCCGCGTTGGTTCGGTATTCAGCTAAGCGGGAAAATTTAGGATGGGAGCTGGAGCAAAAGATGCCATTCAGACCAACTCGTAAACTTGGAATAGAACTGTTGACAGGCAGACAGATGGTCAGCAAGGACTGATGACCTTTCAACAGTTTTTCAGCTGGCGGCTTTCTTATGGTGTTAGAGGGATGGATAAATTGGGTTTTAAAGTTAGTTATTAAATTCAATTATTTAAATCTAATTAATGGATGGCTAGGCGGATGTTTATCATCCTGTGGCACGGTCGTTGCGTTGAGCGTTACAGAAAGTTCGGATTGCGGGCGTCGTCGTGGCGTTGGCTCGAATTGGTTTTTGTAACATTCGAATAGGTGAGATCGTGAAGGAATATTCAATTGGGAGTCTGTCGGCAGACAACATTGAAACGGTGAAAGTGCCGCTGCACATCAGCAATCGGCGCGGTTTGTCGGTGTGCGTGGCAATGGCAATAGCAGGTGGTTCAATGTTACTTGCTAACGATGCGACCGCCCAAACGGCATCGGTAAAAAAGAGCGCGAAAAAAACCGGAAACAAACAAGTTGCCGATACCCAGGTTAGCGATTTACAAGCACAAGTCGAGCGCTTGAGCCGGGAGCTGGAAGCCTCAAAACGGCGTGAGCAGGATCTGCTCAAGAAAGGCGTGGCGGCCGCGCCTGCTGCGGTTGGCAACGCCGACGCAGCTGCGTTAAGCAGCCAGGAGCCTGACAATGTCGTTGCCGCTGCTGAGCCGGAGCCGGAAGAAAAAGCCGACGAGCCGCAAGACCTTTCGGAAGTGGTCGTCACGTCTCGGCGTAAGGAAGAAAAGTTACAGGAAGTGCCGATTCCGGTGGCGGTAATCAACCGGGAAACACTGGAGCGGGATAACGTGGTGTCGGTACAAGATTTCTCGCGGCGCGCGCCCAACCTGGGTGTCACGTCGGCTAACGCTCGGCAAACCAGTATTGCTTTGCGGGGTTTGGGTAAAAACAGCGGTAACGAATCCATGGAACCCAGTGTTGGGGTGATGGTGGATAACGTCTGGCGGGCCTGGACCGGGGCGGCCTGGGCCAACTTTGCCGACCTGGATCAAGTGG
This sequence comes from Methylomonas sp. 11b, assembly GCF_000515215.1. Lineage (NCBI taxonomy): Bacteria > Pseudomonadati > Pseudomonadota > Gammaproteobacteria > Methylococcales > Methylococcaceae > Methylomonas > Methylomonas sp. 11b. The sequence goes on along the minus strand of NZ_KI911557.1, from coordinate 887,271 downwards.
AAGTGTTACGCGGTCCGCAAGGTACGCTGCAAGGTAAAAACAGCAACCTGGGTTTGCTGAACATTACCACCAAGGCACCGTCGTTTAAAAACAGCTATTACGTGGATGGTTTTGCCGGAAGCCGCGATGCGCTGCAAGGCAAGTTCGGCGCCACAGGCACGATACTGCCCGGCTTATTAGCCTACCGGGCTTCGGGTTTTATCGATAAGCGCGACGGTTTTGTGAAGAACTTTGATGTGCATCGTAGCGAGGGTGATTTAGGCGAAACCAACGCCCTGGGCGGCCGTTTGCAATTTTTGTTTACGCCGAGCGAAGATTTGAGCGCGCGGCTGATTGTCGATAAAACCGCCTCGACCCAAACCATGAGCGTGCAACCACTCATCGCCGATCCAACGCGATTTGATGATGGTACCCTGCGGACTACGACCTTCAGCACCCGCTTGGCCAGGGATTGGTTTAATACACTGCGCAGCAACGGGCAAGCAGTGACCGTCATCGGCGATCCTAGGGCGATGGCGAATAATGAAAGACGCCAATCGCGCGGCGACGGGTCGGGTGTGTCCGCTGAAATTAACTGGGATGTGGCAGGACATCGCTTCACTTCTATCTCCGCTTACCGGGATGCGTTGTTTGAACCGAATCATGATGGCGAGTCAAGCACCGCTGACGTCGAGCGTATCTCCGGTTGGACGGTTAAAAACGAGCAATGGTCGCAGGAACTCAGGTTGGCGTCTAAAGATCCCGGGCCAGTCGATTACCAATTTGGGGTATTTGCGATGCGGGCTATCGCCGATACGTTTAATCAACGCCTTTTCGGCGTTGATGCTGGCGCCTTCCACGCAAGCAACAGCCAATATGCCCTATTGAATGCCACTCCGGCATCCCGGCAATTATTGGCGGCGTCCATGCGCGACACCATGTTGACGCAAAACGTGGTGCCGGCCACTGACAGCTATGCCGGCTACGGTCAGATCAACTGGCATGTCACCGATGATGCGACCTTGACCTTAGGCTTGCGCAACACTTTCGAACGCCGGGAGAACACCGGCTACAGCCGGAATTTAGGCGGGGTCAATTTGGATACTTTGGGCGCGTCATTGGGCGCCAACGCAGCACAAATTGCTGCTGCCAAAGCCATCCGCAGCAATCGCTTGGGTCCGGAATGGGACGCTCCGCGGCAAGGTTTTGATCAGAATTCGCAAAACTGGTTAATCAACCCCAGCTACAAAGTCAATAAAGATTTGATGGTCTACGGTTCGGTGGCCGGAGGCCAAAAATCCGGTGCCGCGCAGTTTAACTTCAATACCGGGGCCACGGAAAACGTCAAACCGGAAGACGTGATGGACTACGAATTTGGCTTTAAGAGTACTTGGCTGGATCGCAAGCTGGTGTTCAACGTCAACTTATACCAAACCGATATTCAAAGTTTTCAATCGCAGTTGGTTGCGCCCGATCCATTGCGCTCAGGCCAATTTTTGTCGCAGCTCGGCAATATTGGCGGTATCCAATTGCGCGGTATCGAGCTGGAAACCAATTGGGACATTACTCAAGGTTTGAATGTGTTTCTGAACGGTTCGTATAACAAGGCTATTTATACCGACTTTGCCAACGCGCCTTGCCCGCCGGAGGCTAATAACACGGGATATTGCGATCAGACCGGCAAAACCATCCCCAACGCACCGGCCTTTACCGCCAACTACGGAATAGATTACCGGGCACCGCTCACCTTTGGTTACGGTAATGACTACGGTCTACAGTGGCATGCCTATCTGATCGATAGCTTTAAATCGGCAGCCAACTACAACGCCAGTTTGTCGCGTTACGGTAAGCAGGATGCCTATCACGTCACCGACGGCGGGATTGGTGTGGGTACCAAAAACGGTAAGTACAACCTGGATTTGGTCGGTAGAAACATTTTCGACACCATCTACTTTACCAATGCCAGTAACTTTTCCGGTACCGGCGCGGCTAGCGCGTCATTCGGCGATGCGCGTTACTACGGGGTGCACTTTAGAGCCAAGTTCTAATTTGAATAGTCGCCGGGCGGTTAGAGCGCCGCTCGGCAACCTGATTGATCGAAACATTTGCAAAGGAAATACTTATGTTATCTAAACACTTATATTTACTTGGTTTTGGGGCGTTGATTTACGCGGCGGCCGCTTGCGCGGACGACCCGGTTACGCCGGCTATTCCCGGTGTCTCAGCCGGTGGCGTGGTTGCCGAGCTAATCAAGGATGGCTTTAACGGCACGGAAGGACCCATTGGCTATACCGACGGCAGTTTATTGTTCACGGAAACCCAGGCCAACAAAATCGTGCGTATCGGCTTGGACGATAAAGTCTCGACGTTTCTTGAAAATTCCAACGGCGCTAACGGTCTGGCTTTGACGCCCGATGGCGAAATCGTCGCAGTACAAACCCTAAAAACCAAAGTCGGCGTAGTCTATCCAGCCAACAAGAAAAACACCTTGGCCGAAAACTATCAAGGTACGGCATTTCAACGGCCCAACGATTTAGTGCGCGCCAGCAATGGCGGCATCTACTTTACCGATAGCGGCACGCGGCCGAGTAAGGAAAATCCTAATCCGCCGCCATCGCATCCCGGCGTGTTTTATATTTCACCGGGCGGCGATCTTAAGCAGTTGGCTACCGACATCGAACGGCCCAACGGCATTCAATTGAGTAAAGACGAGAAGGTCTTGTACGTTGCTAATACTCAAGGCGAACACATTTTGGCTTACGACGTTGCTGCGGACGGTTCGATTCAGAATCGCCGTAATTTTGCCAAGTTGGACGGTTGGAAAAAAGGTGAAGACGGCACTTGGTCCAGCGGCGCCGATGGCATTGCATTGGACGATGAAGGCAGATTGTATGTTGCCTCCAACGCCGGCGTAGAAATCATCAGCGCTAAAGGTGAGATTCTGGGCGTGATTCCGCTACCCAAAAAGCCGCAAAACCTGGCATTCGCCGGTATCGATAAGAAAACGTTATATGTAGTCGGTCGCGGCGCGGCCTATAAAATTCCGTTGCTGACTGCCGGTATCAGCAGTCGGCCGAAATAACATGGTGTTGTTGGTGCATCTGAATTAACCGGACTCTTAAACCATCGTCGCGCTGGCGAATGTAAGGGGCGTCGCAATCATTCATCAAGCTCTCGTGGTGATAACCTCTAACGGGCAAGGATTTATCCTTTGCCCGTTTTTTTTGTCCGGTGTTTTTTGCCGAGATCCAAGTTTCGCAGATCGGGAAGTTACAAAGTGCCTGCTCGGCCTTTCTGTATGCCTCCTTTCTACATACCAAAACCACTTTATCAACACCGCCCTCAGTACCGCTCGCCTTTATGCCTTTGAGGGAACTGTCGAATGGCCAAGCACCTCAGGCTTCGACGAACTCAGCCCGAACGGGGCATCAGGGATAAATCGGGCCGGGTTAATCAACGGTTGGTGTGGTGCTAGCCCAGCAACAGCGCATGTTGCGCCCCTGCTGAATTTCCACCAGTTGCTTGGGCTTTACTTGGATATTTATGGATTTATCAAGTGTTATTGAGTGGGGTGGTGAATAAATATACCGTTTTAAATCAATGACTAACAAGCTAATTATCGTTTTTCGTGGCGGGTGTTTTTTGAGTGGCATGCTAGTTGCTTTTTACCTAATGAGGAACCTTATTTACGCGCGCTAAACCGTGCAATTAGCAAAATTAATAACAGGAAGAAATATTGATGAAAAACACGACCACTGCTGCTTTATTAGCTCTGATCTTGGCCGCTCCGGTAGCGTTTGCCGCCGACGCGGATGCAGGCAAAAAAACCGCGGCGCCGGCTGCGCGGCCTTATACCTATAAAACCCCAAAATTGAAGCGCGCTGAAATCGATGCCTTGCTCGCCAAGCCCGAGCAAGTGTTGTTTATCGATGTGCGTCGTCCCGATGAAATCAGCAAGATCGGTACCTTTCCCGTCTATTTGAACGTACAAATTGATGAGCTGGATAAGGTTTTACCGTTTATTCCTAAGGAGCGCTCCATCGTCACCGTCTCCAATCACGCTGGCCGTGCCGGTAAATCCGCCGACTTGTTGGCTGAGAAGGGATTCAAAGTGGTGGGTGCGATAGGTTCGCAAAACTATGAAGAAGAGGGCGGCAAAATTACCAAAATCGTGCCTCCCGCGCCTAAGCCTGAAGAACATGCCACAGAGCAAGAGCACAGCAAAGGCCATAAGCACAAAGGTTAATTTCCGAATGAGGCTGGGTGATCCCGGCTTCGTTCCATCAAGCTGACATTTTGGAGGAATTCCATGAAAATCAAACTCTATTGCGCTGTGGTCTGGGGGCTGGCAATTGCGCTCTCAGACGCAGCCCAGGCAGCCGATGAAAAGCCGGCCACCGAAGCGGCTGCACCAGCCGGACAATCCAAATCCAAGCTCTGGTCGTATCAGCCGGTAAAAGCGCCGGCCGTTCCTGACGTGCAGCAGAAGGATTGGGTGAGAACCCCTATCGATGCTTTCGTGTTGGCGCCTCTGGAAGCCAAAGGCATCAAACCTTCGCAAGATACCGACCGCGCGTCATTCATTCGCCGGGCCACGCTGGACGTTTGGGGCGTCATTCCAACCCCGGAAGAAGTCGAAGCGTTTGTTAATGACAAATCGGCCGATGCTTACGAAAAATTGGCTGACCGTTTGTTGGCTTCGCCGAAATACGGAGAGCGTCAAGGGCGTAAATGGCTGGATTTGGCACGTTACGCCGACAGTACCGGTTTTCAAAACGATAACGACCGCTTGAACATGTGGCGTTACCGCGATTATGTGATTAACTCATTTAATCAGGACAAGCCTTACAGCAAATTTATTCAGGAACAATTAGCCGGCGACGAATTGTGGCCGGGCGACGAACAAGCCTTGGTTGCCACCGGCTTCATGGCGCAATTCCCGGATAACAGCAACTCCCGCGACTTGGTGCAGCGCAAATACCAAATTACCACGGATATTACCGATACCGTGGGCAAGGTGGTGCTGGGTCAAACCGTGGAATGCGCGCGTTGCCATAACCACAAATTCGACAAGATCAGCCAGAAAGATTATTTCTCGTTGCAGTCGTTCTTTGCCAATGTCGCGCCGGTAGACAATATCCCCGCGAAGAAAGGCGAGGTGGAAAAAGCCTACGAACAGCAGTACGCCAAATGGGAAGAGGCGACTAAAGATATTCGTGCCAAGAAAAAGGCCATTATCGATACGCATAGGGAAGAAGCGCTTAAATATCACAAGGAACGTTATTTGACTGACTCGCGGGAAGCGATTTTCAAACCCAAAGAGCAATGGACCGCTCGCGACCGTTGGGTAAACCACCGTTTGGCTAATGTGACCGATGAAGGTAGCTTGGAATCGTATTTTCGGGAAAAAGGTGAAAGTACCGATGCAAAAACGCGCGATCCAAAAATTGCCGAGCAATGGGCTGAGTTGGAAAAACTGGATAAGGAGCTGAAAAAATTCAACGATCTGAAACCGACCACATCCTCCAACACTATTTCAGCGATGACCGAGTTGGGTCATCCGGATGCGCCGCCTAGCTATGTGTTTGCGGTGGGCGATCACGAAAAGCCATTGGAAGAAGTGCAACCGGCGTTCCCGGAAGCGATTACCGACGAAAAACCGGACATCAAACCGTTGCCGTTTTCATCCGGTCGCCGTTCAGCATTGGCTAAATGGATTACCAGCCCAACCAATCCATTGACCGCTCGGGTATTTACCAACCGGATTTGGGACCAGTATTTCGGTAAAGGTATCGTTACCACCGTCAGCGATTTCGGTAAAGCCGGCCAAAAACCGACGCACCCCGAGTTGCTGGATTACCTGGCCTCCAAATTCGTCAACGACGGCTGGAGCGTGAAAAAACTGCACCGCGAAATTTTGCTTTCAAGCGTCTATCGCCAATCGTCCGCTTACCGCGAAGATGTGGCCCAAGCCGACGCCGAAAATCAATTGCTGGCAGTGTTTCCACGCCAACGTCTGGAAGCCGAGCAAGTCAGGGATTCCTTGTTAGCCGCGGCGGGCAAATTGGAAGAGAAAGTGGGCGGTCCTAGCGTTTACCCACCCTTGCCAAAAGCGATTAACACGGCCAGCGGTAACTTCCAAGGCGATCCTGCCTGGAAAACCTCTAAGGATGTGCACGATCAGAACCGCCGCAGTTTGTACATCTTTACCCGGCGCAGTATCCCTTATCCGATCCTGGATTCCTTCAACATGGCGTCGCCACAGGAAGCGCACAGCAAACGCGAGGTAACCACCACGCCGCTGCAAGCCCTGACCTTGTACAACAGTGAATTGATTTTCGATTGGTCTAAATCCTTGGCCGGCCGGGTGATCAACGAGGCGGGTGAAGACGAAGAAGATCGGATCAGCAGACTCTATCAAATCTTGTTTGCACGGCAACCGAAGGATGATGAAAAAGAGTCGTTGCAGGCCTTCTTGAATGAACAGGAAGCCATCATTCGCGCCAAGGCAGCGGATGGCAAGTTTGAAGTAAACGTGCCGGCAGGCGTCAAGGACAAGCCGCTGGGTGATCCTGTTAGAGCTGCTGCATTCGTGGATTTAGTGCACGTCGTAGCCAACTCCAATGAGTTTATCTACCGGTTTTAACGATACATACGACTCGGTCTAAGTGAGCGTCTGTCGAGTCGGCAGGCGCCTTACCGAACCCGAAACAGTTGCCGACACAAAATACTATTCAAGAGGTTTAGATAATGAACAACAAATCACGTCGCGATTTTTTAATAAAAACCGGCTATGGCTTGGGCGGCTTGGCCGTCAGCGGTTTCCTGCCTGGCGGTGGCGTCATTGCCAGTGCCTTTGCGGATGATCCGGCTTTGCAAGCCTTGGCCGGTGCCAACCCCTTAGCACCGAAAGCGCCGCATTTTGCGCCTAAAGCCAAAACCGTCATCTGGCTGCATATGTCCGGTGCGCCCAGCACGCTGGATTTGTACGACTACAAACCGCAATTGGTCAAACAAGCCGGGACCGGTATTCCGGCGTCGTTTTTGCAGGGTATCAAAACCAGTACCCAAGGCGGCATCACCAAATTGATCGCCACCAAACGCGACTGGAAACAGCATGGTCAAAGCGGCGCCTGGTTTTCCGATTGGTTGCCTAACCTAGCGGAACATGCCGACGATTTAGCCTTTATTAAATCCAGTGTGACCGTTGGCGCCACCCACGATATTTCTATCATGAAGTTGAACACCGGCGGTTTAAACCCCGGCCGGCCAACATTGGGCGCCTGGGTGCAATATGCCTTGGGTTCGGCAAACCCGAATCTACCTGCCTACGTGGTGTTATATAACGACAAACGCGAACCTCGCGGCGGTGTGACCAACTGGGAGTCCGGGTTTTTGCCGGCGGTGTATCAAGGTACGCCGTTCCGTCCCGGCAATTCGCCGATCCTGCATTTGAATAACCCAGAATATCTGGCTAACGCGGAAAAGCGCCATGCGCTGGACTTGTTGAAACAGATTAATCAACAACATGCGTCCAACTATCCCACCGATAGCGAGTTACAAGCTCGCACCGAGTCTTACGAGCTGGCTTACCGCATGCAGGAAACCGCACCGGAAGCGGTTGACTTTAGCAAGGAGTCCGACGCGACTAAAGCGCTGTATGGCTTGAACGACGAAATCACCCGCCCCTACGGCGAGTTGTTATTGCGTGCCAGACGCTTGACCGAGCGCGGTGTGCGCTTCGTGCAAGTCGTATCCGGCCCGACCGACATCAAAGGCGACAGCCGCGATTGGGACGCGCACCAAAACATCGAAGACAACCACAGTAAACATTCAAAAATTATCGACAAACCGATCGCCGGCTTGTTGAAAGATTTGAAAGCCAAAGGTTTGTTGGATGAAACGCTGGTGGTGTGGACCTCCGAGTTCGGCCGCACGCCATGGAGCGAATCCGGCGACGGTCGCGACCACAACCCTTGGGGCTACACCCAATGGATGGCGGGCGGCGGCGTCAAAGCCGGCTACACCCATGGTGGTACTGACGAACTGGGCGTACAAGCTATCAAAGGCACCGAAGTGGATACCTATGACTTGCACGCGACGGTGCTGAACCAGTTGGGTCTGGATCACTTGAAACTGATTTACAAGTATCAAGGCCGTTCGGAACGCCCAACCGTGGTGTACGGCAAAGTGATCAAGGAATTGATTGCCTAAGGCCGAGCTTTAGAGTCTTACCCGAAGGCGCGGCGCTTTCGGGTAAGCGATTCGCCGAGCCGGCTATTAGCCTGGTGTAACGCGAATTTGAATCAATGTGGACATCTCTGAAATTCCTTCTTTATTAAACAGGGCGTTAGGACGACGCTGTCAGAGAGCAAGCGTTTATCCCGGCAAGGAAGTTGGGTGGCCAATGGATGGCGAACCGGATTATCTCCCGGTAAAACGCGAAGCTAGGCCTTTGTGGGGGCCATGGGTGACAGTGTTTCGTTTGAGTCTTGTTTGACGAAGAGGGAATTTTAGAGATGTTCTGAGAAAACAATTTAGTGCGGTATGCAATGCCGTGACAGGGTTAGTGATATGCGAAAGACGATTTATCTTTTCGGAGTGTGGTTAGTGCTCAGCAGCAGTGCGGTGATTGCCGAAAGCGAATTTGATTTCGAAGAGTTAATGAATGATGTGGAAACCAAAATTCAGGAAGTGCAAAACAATATTGCCGCCAAGGACGCCAACACCGCGGTAACGCAAGCCAAGCAATTACAGGACGAATTCAAGCTGGTTGAAGGCTTTTTTGCGAAGCGCGGCAATGCCGACGATGCCACGCATAACGCCAAGGAATATCAGGACAAGGCGGCGAATATTCAAAATGCGCTGACGGCCGGCGATTTCGATACAGCTGCCGTTGTCGCCAATGACTTTTCCAAACAATGCCGCGGCGCCTGCCACGACAAATACAAACCCCTCTAATTGAAGCATTATGAAAAACCTAATTTTGAAAAGCCTGCTGCCTGCCGTATTTGCTTTGCCGGTGATGGCCGCGCTGCCGGAAGGCCATCCCGCCCCGGATTTTCAAGCGCAAGCTTCCCTGGCCGGCAAGGCTTTTAATTACACGCTGGAAGACGCTTTGAAAAAAGGCCCGGTCGTGGTGTATTTCTATCCGTCTGCTTATACCGGCGGCTGCAATTTGCAGGCGCATAGTTTTGCGGTCAATCACGAAAAATTTGCCGCCGCTGGAGCCAGCATCGTCGGGGTATCTTTGGACAGCATCGAACGCCTGAACGACTTTTCGGCAGACCCCAATTACTGCGCCAGCAAGTTTCCGGTGGCATCCGATGCCGACGGCAAAATATCAAGTAACTACGATATTGCTGTCAAAGCCGCTGCGCCGGGTAAAACCGATAGCCGAGGCGTGGAAATCAACCACGGCTTTGCCGAACGCACGACCTTCGTGGTCACGCCAGACGGCAAAATCGTCGCGACCTTGGGCGGCTTGAAGCCCGAAGAAAATGTCGCCAAAGCCCTGGAAGTTGTGGAAAAACTCGCCGCCGATCGATCGAAGGCTAACTAAGTATGGGGTTTTGCCGCTGGCTATTTGCTGTGACGCCCAAAACCAAACCCCGCAGAGCTATAAGTCATTGGCGCCGCCGCAGTCCGTGGCTGGCCGTCAGTACCTTTGCCTTGTTGGCCTCTGCGAAAACCGTATTTGCCGAGCAGGGCGGTGAGCTTGCCTCGCAACGCATAGGCAACGGCAATCCTGTCGCCGGTAAACAAAAGTCAGCTGACGAACGTTGCCAGGAATGTCATGGCGAGGACGGCAACAGTGGCGATGTCAGAATTCCCAGCCACGCCGGTCAATACGCCGGTTATCTGGTTAAGCAGCTCAGCGATTTTAAATCCGGCGCCCGCAGTCACGAAATCATGAATGTGATGGCCGCCGATCTGACACAAGAAGACATGGCCGACATTGCCGCATATTTTGCCAGCCAAAAAGTCATGCGTGGCGAGCGGATTGCCGACAATCCTCTTGCTAAGAATTTGTTTGTGAACGGTGATGCGGCGCGAGATTTGCCGGCTTGCGCCAGTTGCCACGGCGAAAACGGGAAAGGCAAGATTGCCGATAACGTCATTTACCCGGTGATAGGTGGGCAGCGCCGGGTTTATCTGCGTAGTCAACTGACCAACTGGAAGCTGGGCGAACGCAAAAACAGCCCGGAAGCGGTGATGATCAAGGTCGCCAAGTCGTTAAACGACGACGAATTGAATGCCCTGGTCGAATACCTATCGGGGTTGTAACAAGTCGATTACGCGGCCGGAAGCTTATTCCCATCGTTTTTACGGCGTCGATATGAAACGTTTTTATCGGTAGCGCTTGTGGTTGTAAATCGCGAAAAGAATCAGGAGAGCGTAAGCGCTGGTCAATAGCTGTTTAAGGAAAGGTATAGGGGGCGAAGTGCAAGCTTATTTTCAACGGATAGTGTCATCAACAAAAGGTGTTTAAGAGGGCGGCAATGAAGAAGTCTTTGAATTGGTTGTTATATGAAACCCACCGCTGGCTGGGGGTGGTGTTGGCTTTGTTCATGTTTTTCTGGTTTTTTACCGGCATCGCGATCATCTATTCGACGCCGACCACGCAAAGCCGCAGTCAACAACTGGCGCATGCGGAAAGCCTGGCCCCGGAAGCGGGCTGGTTGAGCCTGGGCGAAGCCTGGGAGCACAGTACCGAGCAACGTAAGCTGTTTGCCGCGCAACATAAATCAAAGCCGGCAACGATGGGGGAACACGGCATGCAGGCAAAAGCCGAGGCGGGCAATGGCGTAGAACAAGTGGTCGGGATAGCTGATGCACGCTTGGTAAGACGAAACGATGAGCCGTTTTGGTTGGTGGAAGATAGCAAAGGCGCGCGTTTTGCGTTGTCCGCGCTAGACGGCAGCTTACGCGAAACCTCGGTGGAGCAGGCGTTACGCATCGCCGATGACTGGTTCAAACGCGATGGTATTAACCAAAATTTGCACGTACTGGAAACGGTAGAAGCGCCGATCATTCTGCGCAATCAGGATGCCTTGCGGCCGTTTCATCGGGTGGCTAGCGACGCTGGCGACGAGTTGTTGATTTCGGCGCGCACCGGCGAAGTGCTGCATGCCTCGACCCGCGTCGATAGAGCGTTTTACTACGCCGGCAACTGGCTGCATTTGTTCAAACCTCTGGAAGCTATCGGTCTAGGGCAATATCGTCGCGATGTGCAATTGTGGTCAGGCTTGGGCGCGACTATCGCTTGTATCACTGGTTTGATTATCGGTTGGCTGCGCTGGCGGCCGGGTTTTAATGGCAAGCCCACTTACTCACAAGGCCGCACGCAACCCTACCGCGAATTTTGGTTTAAATGGCATTTCTGGAGCGGTTTGATCGGTGGTACCGTGGCGCTGTCCTGGGCGTTGAGCGGATTTATCGATACCAATCCCGGCAAATTATTTTCCGAAGCCAACCCGACGCGGCAAGAACTGAACCGTTATTTGGGCAAGGTGTTGCCCGATGCGATGCGCAATTGGCAACCCGGCCCGCTTAACACGGCCCAGGGCAAGGACATTGTTGAACTGGGCTGGCGCCGCTTGGGAGGGGAAGCCGTGTTATTGGCCTACAGCCGCGATGGTCAGCGATTGCCGCAAGCGGTGGATGGGGCGGTTCAGCAATTCAATAAGGTCTCGGTAACCGAAGCGATTCAGCGTGTGGCGGAAGATACGCCCATCGCCAGCCAGGAACTATTGGACGACTACGACAGTTATTATTATCCGCGGCATAATCAAAGCTTGGTGGAAAAACCCTTGCCGGTGGTGGCGGTGCAGTTGGCCGACGAAGCCGGTACCCGGTTTTATCTGGATCCGCAAGACGGTAGCTTGCTAGCCAAGCTGGATCGCAGTCGCCGGGTGTTTCGTTGGTTGTATTCCGGCTTGCATCATTGGGATTTCGGTTGGCTCTATCAACGGCCGATTTGGGATGTCTGGATGTTGACTTGGGTGGGTTTCGGTTTGGTGCTGGGTGCCAGTTCGCTGGTGGTCGGCTGGAAAAGGCTGGTTAAAACCTTTAAGCCGAAAAAACGCAAGGCGGCCGGACCGCAGTCGGTGCTGGAACTGGCTACGGAAACCCGTAGTTAAGACAGTAAATGCTCGGTAACGCCAGGACAACTGGCGTTACCGATACGCTCAGATATAACGCCAGAACCAATATGGTTTTATAGCGGCTTGGTCCCATTTCCTCACGTTGTAAATGCTTCTAAGAAATAGGTTGGCATGTCCAGCGCGAGTATTTGAGGTCAAGACTGTATGTCTTGACCTCAAAATGCTAGTCTAAAACCGCCGAGAAGTGCACTGCAGCCGTTTTAGGGTTGCCGATAACCTATCGATTTCCTCGTAAGTGTTATAAAACGCCAACGAAGGTCTTACGGTACTTTCCAAACCAAAACGCCGCAAGATGGGTTGTGCGCAGTGATGTCCGGAGCGCACTGCAATGCCCACCTCATTCAAGGCTTTTCCAATGTCTTGCGTGCTGTGGCCATCCATTACGAACGAGACCACACTGGTCTTTTCCGGCGCGGTGCCGATCAAGCGTAGTCCGGGAATAGCTTGCAAGGCATGCATCGCATAAACCAGCAATTCATGCTCGTAGCGGGCTACGTTTTCGATGCCAATCTTGTTCAGATATTCCAGCGCCGCACCCAAGCCCACCGCATCGGCAATATTCCCGGTGCCGGCTTCGAATTTGGCGGGTGCCGGCTGATAGACGGTTTTCTCGAAGGTGACGTCTTCGATCATATTCCCGCCGCCTTGCCAAGGCTGGGTAGCTTCCAGAACTTCCGCCTTGCCGTAAAGTACGCCGATACCGGTCGGACCGAAGATTTTGTGTCCGGAAAATGCCAGCCAATCGCAATCCAAGGTCTGTACATCAACCTTCAGATGCGACACCGATTGGGCGCCGTCCAACAATACCTTAGCGCCGGCCCGGTGTGCCAATTCGATCATTTCCTGTGCTGGCGTGACGGTGCCCAACGCATTCGAGACCTGCGTAAACGACACCAGCTTGGTTTTGGCATTCAGCAGTTTTTGATATTCGGCCAAAATCACCTGGCCGTTGTCGTCGACCGGAATGACTCTTAACACCGCACCGGTTTCTGCACAAAGCTGCTGCCAGGGCACGATATTGGCGTGATGTTCCAGCCAGCTGATGACGATTTCGTCGCCTGCGCCAATATTCTGCTTGCCCCAACTTTTCGCAACCAGATTGATGGCTTCGGTAGCACCGCGCACGAACACCACTTCATCGGCCGACGAGGCATTTATGAAGCGGGCGACGATTTGTCGTGCTCCCTCATAAGCATCGGTCGCTCGTGCCGCCAATTCATGCGCGGCGCGGTGGATGTTGGAATTTTCGTGTTGATAAAACTCCGAGATCCGATCAATCACCACCTGCGGTTTTTGCGTCGTGGCGGCGTTATCCAGCCAGGCTAGCGGGTAACCGTTTACACGTTCTTGCAGAATCGGAAAGTCTTTGCGCACCGCATGCACATCAAAGGGCGGATGCGCGGAGCCTAAGCCCGGTATTTGCGCAGCGCGAGCCAATGCCGATACGTCGTTTAAAAAATAAAACGCTGAACCGCCAGTCGTCGGCGGTTGCGGCGCATGGCCCATGGGCGTGGACAAGGCGGTTTGCAAATCCGTGGTGCCGGGCAACGCAAAACTGCGCTGCACCAGGGCCGAAATCGCGCTGTCGTCGATGCCGGGCCGGGAATCGAAACCTGCCGGTACATTGGTGAACGGAACTGATGTTGCCGCCGACACTGGCACGGTATCGATTGCTTCGCCTGCGTTAGGTACTTCCCGGAAAAACTGATTTGCCAAGCGCGTCAGTTCGGCGGTATCCGGCAAGCCATCGGGCACCGCGCCGCCGCTCAGCGCTTGTTGCGCCAGACCGGCTAAGTCTATGTTATTGGTAGTCATAGTAGTTGCCTATTTCGACATTCTCCAATACGCCGATGGCATCTTCAGTTAACACCGCCAGCGAGCAATACAGCGATACCAGATAAGAAGCGATGGCCTTGTGGTTGATGCCCATGAAGCGCACGGACAGGCCCATGCTCAATTCGTCGGTCAAGTTGGGTTGATACAAACCAACCACGCCTTGACGGCTTTCGCCGGTGCGCAACAACAGAATATTGGTTTTGCCGTTGGTGATTTTTAGTTTGTCGGTCGGAATCAAGGGCAGGCCGCGCCAGGTTAAAAATTGCGAACCGAACATGGAAATGGTAGGTGGCGGTGTACCGCGGCGAGTCGCTTCACGGCCGAACGCGGCGATGGCGCGTGGGTGGGCCAGGAAGAAAGCGGGTTCTTTCCAGACTCTGGCAATCAACTCGTCCAGGTCGTCCGGGGTTGGCGAACCTTTGCGGGTTTGCACTTTTTGCGCGGGCGCAACGTTGTTCAACAAACCGTATTCGGTGTTGTTGATCAGCTCGCTTTCTTGGCGCTCTTTGACGGTTTCGATGGTCAGGCGCAGCTGTTCGTGGATTTGGTTGTACGGACTGCTGTACAAATCCGCCACGCGAGTGTGAACGTCCAGCACGGTGTTGACGGCGTTCAGGCGATATTCACGGCCCCATTCTTCGTAATCTACATAGGTTTGCGGCAGGACTTTTTCATCCAGGCTGGAGCAATCCACGGCAATGCTGGTTTCGCTTTTTACTTTGTTGACCCGGTAAATACCCGCTTCGACTGGTACCCAGTGCATCAAATGCACCAGCCAGCGAGGGGTGATGGTACCCATCATGGGCACGGTTTTGGTGGCGTTGGATAAGGTGCGCGCAGCGACGTCGCCTAACGCGGTATGGGCTTGATGAATGTCTGACATGGTGATTTTCCTTTCTTAGTGGGTGGTGGGTTGTTAACTGGGTGTTTTCGTTGCAGATGTTTTTAATGTTGGTGTTAAAAATACCGATTTGCCGTCGGCGTTTAAATCCCGCCACCGCCGGCAAATACTTCGGTGCGGTTCTGGCCTTGGCTGACCAGGCTGTCGGGCGGTACGCTGTGGGTTAGCCAGACGTTACCGCCTATCGTCGAGCCGTGGCCGATGGTGATGCGCCCCAAAATCGTGGCGCCGGCATAAATCACCACATCGTCCTCGACGATGGGGTGGCGGGCGTGGCCCTTGACCAGAATGCCGTTGTCGTCTTTGTCAAAGCGTTTGGCACCGAGCGTCACGGCTTGATAGAGACGCACCCGACGGCCGATGACGGCGGTTTCGCCTATCACCACGCCGGTGCCGTGATCGATAAAAAAGCTTTCGCCAATTTGCGCACCGGGATGGATGTCGATGCCGGTGGCGGAATGCGCCACTTCGCTGATGACCCGCGCCACCAGCGGCAGACCTAACTCGTAAAGCACATGCGCCAGCCGGTGATGAATTACGGCTGTGATGCCTGGGTAACAGACCAATACTTCGTCGGCGCAACGTGCGGCGGGATCGCCTTCGTAAGCGGCTTGAATGTCGCTGTCGATCAATTGCCGCACGCCAGGTAATTGAGCAGCAAACTGCCGAGTGATGTCTGTCGCTTGACTATGCGTGTCCAGGGACAGGCCTTGCTGTTCGGCGACAAATTGCAATTCCAGGCCGATTTGCCGTTGCAATTGTCGTAGCAGACTATCCAATGTGTGGCCGACAAAATAATCGATACCTTCGTCAGTCAGGTCGGGCATCCCCAGCCGGTTTGGGAACAGCACCGCGCCCAAATTGTCGACGATTTGGCTTAACACTTTGCGCGAAGGCAATTTGGGCGGATGTTCGCGGCGGTGGCGGTTTTCCAGGGATTGCAGACGCAGTTCGCGCAGTTCGGCGACCAGTGCATCGATTTCCCAGCGTTGGCCGTTTTCAGTTAAGGTCATAGCGCCACACCTTGCGGGTCGAATAGGCCTTCGAACAAGGCCGAGCTCAAGTAGCGCTCGCCGGAGTCCGGCAAGATGACCACAATCGTTTTGCCTTCGTGTTCCGGACGCTTTGCCACCCGCACCGCCGCAGCCACGGCCGCACCGCAGGAGATGCCAGCCAGGATGCCTTCCTCGCGCGCCAGACGGCGGGCATAGGTTATGGCATCGTCGTTACTGACCAGGGCAATTTCGTCAACCAGGGACAAATCCAATACTTCCGGCACAAATCCCGCACCGATGCCCTGAATCTTGTGCGGCGCCGGCTGCAGGGGTTCGCCGGCGCGGAATTGGGTCAAGATCGGACTGGCTTCGGGTTCTACTGCTACCGAAATGATCGGTTTGCGCTGTTTGAATTTGATATAGCGCGAAACCCCGGTAATGGTGCCGCCGGTGCCGACGCCGGACACCAAAATGTCGATAGCGCCGTCGCTGTCGGTCCAGATTTCCGGGCCGGTGGTCAGTTCGTGGATGGTTGGATTGGCGGGATTTTTAAACTGTTGCAGCAATACGTAGCGGTCCGGATCGGATGCGGCAATTTCTTCAGCTTTGGTGATTGCGCCTTTCATACCCTTGGCGCCCTCGGTGAGGACCAGTTTGGCGCCGTAAGCCACCAATAATTTGCGCCGTTCCAGACTCATCGTCTCCGGCATCGTCAAAGTCAATGGAATACCGCGGGCGGCGGCCACGAAGGCCAGGGCGATGCCGGTATTGCCACTGGTCGGTTCTATCAATTCTTTGCCGTCGGTGAGCAGACCGCGCTGCTGGGCGTCGTTGATCATGGCCGCACCGATGCGGCATTTCACGGAATAGGCTGGATTGCGGCCTTCAATCTTGGCCAGCAAAGTCACCGGCGCACCGTCGGTAATGCGGTTTAGCCGGACTAATGGGGTGTTGCCTATCGATTGCGAGTTATCTGGATACCAATGCGTCATGGCGGTATTACTCCCTGTCGGTTTTCTGCGGGCCAAAAAAAAGCCAGCAGCCTGCTTATGAGTTCAGGCGTACTGGCTTCCGGCGGTCCGGTCAGCGATTTTTTTTAAAGTACTTGGTTTAAACGAAGGCTGTCAATACAGGTGCGGGCAGCCTAGGTTTGTGTAATGCCTATTTGAGATATATAAATCTAAAAATATGATTTACCTCGTTGCAACGGGCTTGCTGCGGTGGTTGGGTTGTTTGTAAGTCTTTGTTTTTGCGTGAAGCAGCGCAAAGTCAAAATTTTTAGGGCTGCTCTTATGATAAATATGGAAATAAAAACCGAAATTCCTG
Organism: Methylomonas sp. 11b; assembly: GCF_000515215.1. Classification (NCBI taxonomy): domain Bacteria; kingdom Pseudomonadati; phylum Pseudomonadota; class Gammaproteobacteria; order Methylococcales; family Methylococcaceae; genus Methylomonas; species Methylomonas sp. 11b. The sequence continues at coordinate 870,067 of NZ_KI911557.1, read as the reverse complement.
CTGGATTTTAATATTGATGCTCCTTGGTGGCTTTGGAAAGCAGCTCGTTAATGAAATATTGCAAATAAGTCGGCAGATATAATTGCTTCAAGTAGGCAATTTTCGTTACCGAGCGCGGGATCAGGTGTGACAAATCCCTGGCGACCAAATCATTGTCGTTGCGCGATTCATACGACGTGCCGGCGATAATTCCCACGCCCAAACCCAATCTGACATAGGTTTTGATGATGTCGGAATCGGCGGCGGACAGGGTGATGTCCAGCTCTTTACCGGCGTTCTTAAAGGCTTTTTCGATGGTCGAACGGCCGGTATAGCCTTGCGAGTAAGTTAAAATCGGAAATGCGGCCAGCCGGCCCAAGGTCACATCGCCTTGCGCCAAGGGGTGATGGCGCGGCACTACGGCAATGTGCTGCCATTCGTAGCAGGATTTGACGACCAGTTTCTCGTCCTCGTCCAGCTTTTCGGTGCAGATGGCAATATCGGCCCGATGCTGATGGAGTTGCTCAATCAGCTCCTGGGGCGAGGATTGCACCATGTAGATAGTAATGCCCGGATATTTTTCCCGGAATTTTTGCACCGGTTCCGGCAGCAAGTACTTGGCTTGAGTATGGGTGGTGGCGATATGTAAAGCGCCGTTGCGATTCTCGCGAAAGTCGTCGGCTATCGACAGGATGTTCTTTTTGGCCTGATTGATCCTGTCCACCTGTTCCATCACCTGCTCACCCAGCGGGGTCAGGCCCAGCAGTTTTTTGCCGTGGCGTTCGTACAAAGGAGAGCCCAATTCCTCCTCCAGTAACTGCAATTGCCGGCTGGCAGCCGACTGCACGACATGCATAATTTCCGCGGCTTTGGATTGGTTGAACTGGGTGTCCTTCAGGACACGCAATAATTCAAGCTGATTTAGATTCATATCGGTCTTTCCATGGGGTGATTTGAGCGATGGGGCAACAATCGTGAGCCGTGTCAAATTCCTGTTCGGGGCTATGCTCGGCATAGCCCGAGCTATGAAGGGGTGCTGTCAATTAAACCAATGCGCCTGCTTGATATGCACAGCCACGCGGTCGCCCTTGTTTAAATTCAATTGTTTGAAGCGTTCGTTAGGCATTTCCGCAAACAGTGTTGCGCCGGAACCGTTATGTTGCGGATTGAACAGCTCGACGCGTATCGTCGCGCCCAGATGTTGCCAGTCTTTCAACGTCACCGGCGAGCCGAAAGGTTCTTCGGCCTTGACGATGTCGATATGATGCGGGCGCACGTGCGCGAAGATGCCTTGCGGTTTTTCCGCCAGAATCCCCGCACGTTGCAGCCAGTTGCTTTCAGTTTCCGACAGGTCGAAAACGTTGGTTTGGCCGATGAATTTGGAAACAAAGGCATTGGCCGGATGATCGTAAATATCGGCCGGTGCGCCTTGTTGCTCGATACGGCCTTGATTCAATACGACGACTTGGCTGGCCACTTCCATCGCTTCTTCCTGATCGTGGGTCACAAAAATACTGGTGACGTGCAATTCCTGATGCAGATTGCGCAGCCATTGCCGCAGGTCCTTGCGCACGCTGGCATCTAGGGCGCCGAACGGTTCGTCGAGTAATAACACGCTGGGTTCCACCGCCAAGGCTCTAGCTAAAGCAATGCGCTGCCGCTGCCCGCCCGATAGTTGATCCGGAAAACGATCCGCCAGCCAATCCAATTGCACCAACTCCAATAAGGCGTGCACTTTTTTGCTGATAAAGGCTTCGGTTGGCCGTTCCTTGCGCGGTTTGACCCGCAAACCAAAGGCGATGTTGTCGAACACCGTCATATGCCGGAACAAGGCGTAATGTTGAAACACAAAGCCGATGCCGCGCCGGCTGACATGTTGCTCGGTCTTGTCTTCGCCGCTGAGTAGAACCCGGCCGAAATCCGGGGTTTCCAGGCCGGCGATGATGCGTAACAAGGTGGTCTTGCCGCAGCCGGACGGGCCCAACAAGGCTACCAGTTCGCCTTCCGGAATTTCCAAACTGACGTCGTACAAGGCGGCAAATTTGCCGAAGTTTTTGCTGATATTGTTTAACAAAATACTCATGTTTTTTATCTCATAACGGATGTTAAGCGGACGATAGAACGCCTGCGTTTTTTCGTCTTTCGTCTTTAAACCCTGGCCTGCTTCCATTCCAAAAAGCTTTTCAAAACCAGCGTAACGATGGCCAGGCCGGCCAGAATCGACGCGCTGGAAAACGCGCCTATGACGTCGTAATCGTTGTAACTGACTTCTACGTGTAGCGGCAGGGTGTTGGTGACGCCGCGAATATGTCCGGATACCACCGATACGGCGCCGAATTCGCCCATCGCCCTGGCATTGCACAGCAACACGCCGTAGAGCAAGGCCCATTTGATATTGGGTAAAGTCACTTTAAAGAATGTCTGCCAACCGCTGGCACCCAGCGATAGCGCGGCTTCTTCCTCCTCGTTACCCATTTCCTGCATTAGCGGGATCAATTCGCGCGCCACAAAGGGGAAGGTGATAAAGATGGTCGCCAGCACGATGCCGGGCACCGCGAAAATCACCTTGATGTCATGCGCGGAAAACCATTGCCCGAACCAACCTTGGGCGCCAAACATCAGCACGAAAATCAAGCCGGAAATAACCGGTGAAACCGAAAAGGGCAGATCTATCAAGGTGGTCAGCAAGCTTTTGCCCCAAAACTCGAAGCGGGTGATCGCCCAAGCCGCAGCAACGCCAAATACGGTATTCAGCGGGACCGTGATCAGCGCAACCAATAGCGTCAGCTGCATGGCGGCGATGGCGTCAGGCTGGGCCAGTGCAGTCCAATAAGCCTGCCAGCCTTTAGAGAAGGCCTGATATAACACCAAGCCCAGCGGCACACATAGAAACAACACAATAAAACCCACCGCTACGCCAACCAGGCCCCAACGTACCCAGAACGGATCGTGTAACGCTTTGAAGTTGGCTTGGCCGGTGGCGTCACCGATGACATGAACGTTGGCGTGCATGATTCCTCCTAAATTTGCCCGGAGCGGCGGCGCGCCCAGAGTTGCAGTAAATTAACGATCAGCAACAACAGGAACGATACCAGCAACATCGTCAGAGCTATCGCAGTAGCGCCGGCGTATTGGTACTGTTCCAGTTTGGTGATGATGAGTAGCGGGACAATTTCCGAGACATAAGGCAGATTGCCGGCGATAAAAATCACCGAACCATACTCGCCAACGCCTCGGGCAAATGCAAGCGATACGCCGGTCAACAGTGCCGGAAAAATGTTGGGAAAGATCACCTGGGCAAATACTTGCAAGCGACTAGCGCCCAGACTAGATGCGGCTTCTTCCATTGTGGTGTCGAATTCTTGCAACACCGGTTCGACGGTTCGTACTACGAAGGGGATGCCGATAAAAATTAACGCCACCACAATCCCCAGAGGCTTGTAAGCCACTTGCACGCCCAATGAGCTCATCAACCATTTACCCAGCATGCCGCTGGGCTGAAAAATGGTCGCCAAGATGACCCCCGCTACCGCTGTCGGTAAGGCAAACGGTAGATCAATTAAAGCGTCTAAAAAGCGCTTGCCGGGAAAGGGATAACGCACCAACACCCAGGCGATGACAAATCCGAATACGCCCGCCACCAAGGCGGCAATCAGCGAGGTGCCGAAGCTGACCCGGAACGACGATACCACCCGGTTATTGCTAATGATGTCCACATATTCGCCCCAACCCAGTTGTAAGCTTTTAAATACCAGGGTGCTCAAGGGGATCAGCACCACCAGTCCGAGGTAGAACAAGGTGTAGGCCAGTGCCGGTCGAAAGCCCGGCATGATATTGCTTTGGGTCATGGTGTTTCTCTGGAAACAGTCAGTAGGTGATGACAGGATAGAGAAACTTAAATGCCAACGGAAATGATATAAATTGAATTGATAATCTTTTATTTAGATAACAAATGGTCGAATATCGGCGGTTGCAGCCAGGATGGGAGAGCAAATATTCGTCATCGTATATATCCAATTAACAGATATATATTTCTGTTTATATCGTTTTCAATCGCTTTGTGGTTTTTTTACCATTTGTCCAACGGTCATGGGTAATTATCCGTAATACCTATGCAGAACACCAAGATAACCCACCATACTCCAGGAGGCTATATGGCGATTGAACTTAACAGTCATGCATTGAAGCAAGGCGACAATAAAGAAATTGCACTGCAAATCGCAGCGATTTTGCAGGACATCCGCTTCGGTTCGGTCGAAGTTGTCATTCACGATGGACGGATCGTCCAGATCGATAAACGCGAACGGTTCCGTCTCGGTCAGCAAAAGGAATCCGCGTATCAATAACCAAGATCTAGCTGGCGGATAGACGGCTCTCAGCCTGTTTACCCTTAGCGAAACACGTTCTATGGACGGGCCGTGTGAAGGCAAGACTTGTTTTTTAAGCAAGAAACCAAAACCCTAAAACCCAAAAATAACAATATGAAACGTCACTCATTAAATAAGTTGTCGACATCGGGCGCCTTGGGCCTGTTGTTGGTGTGGTCAGGCTCGGTAGCCGCCGAGGATTATTATGCAAAAACCAAAGGTTACCGAGTCGAACCCGAGCCCGATCCACCCAGCTACGTGCGCAATTTGAGCAAAACCCAGTTCGAGCAATTTCGTGACGTGAAATGGCTTGATGTCGGCTTGGACTTTCGGAGCCGTTACGAATATCGCGAGAACGACTATCGGCCTACCGGCAGCCGCTTCAAAAACGACCCGGATAATCTGTGGTTGTTGAGAACCCGCGCCTATATAGGCATACATGACATTCTGGATCCGTTCCGTTTTGTGGTAGAAGCGCAGGACTCGCGCAGTTACAACAGCCTGTATGCCAAGACCAATTCGGACGTTAACGAATTTGACCTGATTCAAGGTTATGGTGAGTTGTATTTCGAAAACGCGTTGGGTCACAACCGGCCTTTGAGCATCAGAGCCGGTCGCCAGAGCCTGGAATTGTTGGATAGACGCTTGATTGGTAACAACCAGTTCCGCAATACGACGAATAACTTTGAGGGTTACCGGGTGCGGTTCGGTAAAAAGCAAAACAATTGGGACTTGGACACCTTCGCTTTCCAGCCGGTGGATCGGATCATGAATGAATTCGATCAGCCGGATGAAGATACCTGGGTATACGGTGCGGTACTGAGCATCAAGCAATGGTCGGAATTTATTACTATCCAGCCTTATTTCTTAGGGCACAAGGTGGACGGTGATCCTTACAACGCTGTGAATGCCAGCCGCAAAGCTGATGTGGATGTCTATGCACCAGGTTTGCGAATCTATGGTGTCATACCCGATACCGGTTTCGATTACGATACCGATATCAACAAGCAGTTTGGCCGGTTTGGCAAGTTATCGACCACCGGGCGGAGAACTCAGACATTACAACAGCACGACGCGATTGCTTACTCGCTGGAGTTGGGTTACACCTTCGATCACGACTGGAAACCCAGGGCCAGCGCTTATTACGGTTATGGCTCCGGCGACAAAAGCGCTAACGATACAACGAACCAAAATTTGGATACGTTTTTCGGTTTCAATCAGCCCTGGTCGCGTAACGATTATTTTTCCTGGAATAACATCCACGCCCCCAAGGTCCGTTTGGAATTTACGCCCTACAAGGACGTGCAAATCGATACCGGTTATAACGCCTACTGGATGGCCAGCGATGGTGGCGGTTGGAACCGTGCCGGGTTAACCGGTGCGAACGGCAAGACCTTTTTGGGTCATGAGTTCGACATTCGCTTACGTCATAAACTCAACGCCTACGTGGACTGGAGTTTGAGTTATGCGCGTTTTACGCCAGGTGATTACACCACATCGCAAAACGGCGTTCGTCAATCAGCGACAGCGACAGGGGCACCTTTCACCAATGAGCCGGGTAATTTCTTCTATTTCGAAGTTTCGCTGAACGCCTTTGGCGACGGTAAACCAACCTATAAATGAGCATCGCCGGCGGGCCTGCAAGGGGCCGTTAACGCTTAACGGCAAAGGGGTGAATGGATTTACCCCAAAACCGCCGGTATCTGTCGTTGATTGATGGCCGCTGTCGGTAGGTGGATTGGCGGAAGAGTACCTTCGTCTCCACATCGCCAGCCACAACTGGCATCGTGATCTCGACCAGCCCTTCGGCTTTGCTGCGGACAGGCTTTTCGAAGCCGGATGCAGCCTGTCTTTCGATAGGCTCAACGGGATCCGTGACTAAGGGCCGGGCTAATAATCAGCGAGATTATTTAAATAGAAATCCCCTCGGCAGTCGCTATACTCTCCGCAGGAGGAGGGTTTATGCGTGAAGCAATGGCGCCTGCATGGCTGAGATGGATAGCTGCTGCCGGGCTTTATATCTTAACGGCCAGATTGGCTTTGTTGTATTTCGCGCCTAATGGCAGCGCCAGTGTGTTTTTTATTGCCAGCGGGCTGGCATTGGCGGCCATTTTGCTGGGCGGCCGCCACTATGTCTGGGCTATATTCGTTGGGGCGTTGGCGCTTAATGTCTGGCAAGGCAAAGCGTTATTGAGCGCGACAAGCATATCGATCGGTAGTACTTTCGGAGCCTGGTCAGGCGCTTGGTTGCTCCAGCGCGTCCGTGGCTTCGACCGTTCTCTGAAAACTCTGCGCGATTATCTGGTGCTGATAAGTTTAGGTGGCGTTGTCGCTTGTTCGCTGACAGCGGCAATAGGCGTGTTGACTTTGTTTGTCGCCGGATTTATCGGCGAGGAGATCGTTCTTTCCTCGCTGCTACATTGGTGGATGGGCGATACGCTGGGCGTGATATTGGTTACGCCGCTGATTCTGGTCTGGGCTAACAGTTCCTGTAAGGTGCAAGGTGTTAAACAATTCAGCGAAGCATTGCTGATCATTGCGCTGAACTTTTTGGTGGGTCAGTTGGTTTTTCTCGATTGGTTTCACGACAGCCTCGGTGCTTACGCGAAAAGTTACTGGATATTTCTATTCGTCAGTTGGGCGGCGGTTCGTCTTGGCAGCCGCGCTACCACGCTGATCTTGGTCGTTACCGCGACACAGGCCATGTTCGGCTTGGTTTGGCGACGCTCCGGCTTGGCCGATCCCAGCTTGGGAGATAATCACGAAATCAACTACTGGTTTTTCATGGTGGTGCTATCGGTAGTGGGCATGGCATTAGCCTGCTATTTTTCCGAGCGGCAAAGGGCCTTGGAAACCTTGGCCGACAAAGAAGATTTGCTACGCACCCTGTTAAAGGCCATGCCCGATAAAATATGGCTGAAAGATCCCAACGGCGTTTACCTGCTGTGTAACCCGAGTTTCGAACCCCTTTTCGGCAAACCCGAACATGTTATCGTCGGCAAGACCGATTACGATTTTGTTAGCCGTGAACAAGCCGATACCTACCGCGAACAGGATTTTAGAGCCATCGCTGCCGGCGAACCTATTCGCAATCAGGACTGGGTAACCCATGACGACGGCAAGCATAAAGTACTCTACGAAACCATTAAAACCCCGGTTAATTCCAGCGACGGCAAATTGATCGGCGTGCTGGGTATGGCCCGAGACATTACCCAACTGCATGCAACGCAGATCGCCTTAAACGAGCGCATCAAGGAACAAAAATGTCTGCACGCGGTTTTTCGCGCCACCGAGGATTTAGAAAAGCCGTTGCCGGAGGTGCTACAGCTTGTTGTTGACCTATTGCCTGCCGGCTGGCTTTGTCCCGAAGCAACTGCCTTCCGCATGGAATGGGAAGGCCAAAGCTATTTCAGCGGCAATTTCAAACATCCTACCGGCTTGCTGACCGCACCCATTCAAATCGACGGTGTAGCCTCCGGCAGCATTTCGGTCGCTCATCCACAATCGCAGCCCGGACTGGACGATCAGTTTTTGGGCGAAGAACGACTTTTGCTCGATGCCGTGGCGGAACGGGTGAGTAGTTTTATAAAACGCCGGATCATCGAGGAAAAAGCCAGAAATCGCGAGCGGATTTTCAGTGCCATCGTCTCGCAGGCCACCGACGCGATTACCCTGATCGATGCTGAAACTTTCGAATTCATCGAATTCAACGATGCCGCCTGCCAACACTTGGGTTACAGCCGCGAGGAATTCGCTTGCTTGCGCCTGCCTGATATACAGGGGGAATTCGACGCCGCCCAGGTGCGCCAGATAGCGGACGATTTCATGCAAGCCGGCGGTGCGCAATTCGATACCTTACGCCGCCACAAGAACGGCACTTTGCTGAATGTCCATGTCAGCATAAAAGTGATTGAAATCAGAGGCCGCAATTATTTGTCCCTGATCTGGTCCGACATTACCGAACGCAAGCAGATTGAACAACAGTTCCGCCATCTCTTCGACCACAATCCGGCACCGATGTTGATCTACGAGCGCGGCACGCTGGCCATGGTTGCCGTGAACGACGCCTTTAACCAGTTATATGGCTACAGCCAAGCGGAAATCACCGCGCTAAAACTCACCGATCTGTTCCCGGAACAACAGAAACAAGCCATTACTAACTTGGCTGCCGGACTGCGCGGATTTGCCTATATCGGCGAGTGGCAGCATATCCTCAAAGACGGCCGGGTGATCGACATCATCGTGCGTTCGCACGACATCCATTTTTCCGAGCGTAACTGTCGAGTGGCAGTGATTACCGACATTACCGAACTGAAACAGGCGGAAGCGGAGCTACGCAAACTGTGGCTTGCGGTGGAGCAAAGCCCCAACAGCATCGTCATCACCAATCTGCAAGCGGAAATCGAGTACGTTAATCAGCATTTTACTACGGTCACCGGCTACAGTCGCGAGGAAGCCATCCGCCAAAATCCGCGGATCCTGCAATCCGGACACACCGGTCAAGCCACTTACGACGAAATGTGGAATACCCTGACCCAGGGTAAAAGCTGGTCCGGCGAATTGATTAACCGCCGCAAGGACGGCAGCGAATACATCGAATGGGCACAGATTACGCCGGTTCGGCAAGCGGACGGTGCCGTCACTCACTATCTGGCCATCAAGGAGGATATTACCGAGAAAAAACGGGTAGAGGTCGAACTGGATTCTTATCGCCACCATCTGGAAGAGCTAGTGGCGGCGCGCACCGTAGAGCTGGAACAAGCCCGGCAGGCTGCGGAAGCCGCTACGCTGGCGAAGAGTCAATTCCTGGCCAATATGAGCCACGAAATCCGCACACCGATGAATGCGATTTTGGGCATGTTGTATTTGGCGCTGAAGCAGGATTTACCCTCAACCTTGCATAACCATTTGACGAAGGCGCAGAGCGCCGCGCATTCGCTGTTGGGTATCATCAACGACATTCTGGATTTTTCCAAAATCGAAGCCGGTAAGCTGGAGGTTGAGTCCACCGAATTTGCTCTGGATAGAGTGCTGGAACAACTCACAGACGCTATCGGACTACAGGCTGAGCAAAAAGGCGTGGAGTTTTTAATTCGCTACGATGTGAATATCCCCGCCACCCTGCGAGGCGATCCACTGCGCTTAAAACAGGTGCTGTTCAATCTGTGCGGCAATGCCATCAAATTCACCGAACGCGGGGAAGTGGAATTGGCGTTCCGGATGCTCAGCAGAAAGGCTGACGCGATCATCTTACAGATTTCGGTTCGCGATACCGGCATCGGTATGGATCGGGAGCTGCAAGGGCGGATATTTCAGAAGTTTACCCAGGCCGATCAGTCCACTACTCGGAAGTTCGGCGGCACCGGATTGGGATTGGCAATCAGCAAACACCTGGTGGAACTGATGGGCGGCAGGATCTGGCTGGAAGATTCACAACCCGGACAAGGCACGACTATTTGTTGCACGGTGCAACTGCAAATTGCCCAACAGGCCGAGGCGCGCCGCCGGGAATTGTTGGATCAGACCGGGTCTTTACTGAAAGGCATCCGCGTCTTGGTAGTGGACGACAACGAAATTTCCCGAGAAATTCTCGCGGAAATGTTACGTTTCTTTCAATTGGATGTCAGTTTGGCCGGCGATGGCGCCAGCGCGATTCGTTTGCTGGAAACCGCCGCCGACCATCCTTTCGATCTGGTGTTGATGGACTGGCGGATGCCCGGCATGAATGGCGACGAAGCCACTAGGCGAATTCATGCCGATGCGGCAATTGTGCTGCAACCTAAGGTGATCATGATCACGGCATACGGCCGCGAAGACGTGATGTCGCTGGCTCACCAAGCCGGAGTAGACGGTTTTCTGATTAAGCCGGTTTCGCCGTCGTCGCTGTTGGATAGTATGCTGTCGGCATTGGGGCGGGGCGACGTCCTCGAAAGGCAGGAATCGCAGTATGCCGCCGCTCAGGCACCGCCGAATTTGCTTGGCCGCCACGTCTTATTGGTGGAAGATAACGCCATCAATCGCGAATTTGCTGTCGAATTGCTGCGCAGTATGAATATCGAGGCGGATGAGGCGGTGAATGGGGAGGAAGCATTGGCGATGGTGCAGCGGTACCAGTACGATTGCATATTGATGGACATCCAGATGCCGGTGATGGACGGTCTGGAGGCAACGCGGCGGATTCGCGCCTTGGCCGGGCAAGCGGGGGGAGAGCGCTTCGCCAGCTTGCCGATTATCGCCATGACCGCGTTGGCAATGGCTCGCGATGCCGAGGAAAGCCGAGCGGCCGGCATGAATGACCACATTACCAAACCGGTTGAACCGCAAAGCTTGTTTTCCTGTTTGGCAAAATGGCTGCCTGCCGTTTCCACCGTTGCTCTTGCCGAGACTTATCTGGTCGATGACGCGCCGGCACGGGTGGTTTGTTCGCCAGAGTTATTAGGCTTGCAAAGTTTGCAAGTCAGCGAGGGTATTCGCCGCATCGGCGGAAAGGAAACCGCTTACCGTAAACAACTCAGGCGTTTTCGCGAACATTACGCCAACGCAGTTGACGAATTACAGCGTATATTGCAGACCGATAATCTCACGGCCGCTGAAAATTATTGTCATTCCTTGAAAGGCGTGGCCGGCAATATCGGTGCCAACGCGTTTTACGAGTGCGTCGCCGGCATCGATGCCGGGCTTAAACAACAGCAAAGGCCGGCCGCAGAAAACTTGGAGCAGCTGCGCAACTTACTGCAACAAGTGATGACCGACATCGATAGTCTTGCCGCACCGCCGGCGCCGGCCGCTTTGCCGACAAAACGGCTCTCCGCCGATGCCGTGAACGCTAAAATTACCCGGCTAATGGCTGTTTTGGAAACTGATTTAGGCGCAGCCGAAGCGTTGATCGGCGATTTACGCCAGGGTACGGCCGCTAGTGAATTCGAAGCCGATTTCGCCAAGATTGCCGCCGAGGTCGATGCGTTTAACATAGATCAAGCCATAGCCCTGTTGGTTGCGGTGCAACAACGCCTGTTGGCTGGACCATCATTAGATCAGCGAAACTAACATGTCCCAGACGAATAACAGCAAACCGAGTATTTTGATCGTCGATGACGTCAATGAAAACCTGCATGCTTTATTGAGCATTCTACGCGAAGACTACGCCATTCTTGCCGCCACCAACGGCGAAAAAGCGCTGGAACTGGCGACACGCGCCCCAGGCCCGGATCTAGTATTGCTGGACATTAAAATGCCGGGCATGGACGGTTACGAAGTGTTGCGGCGGCTGAAGACCGATCCGATGACGGCCGATATTCCGGTGATCTTCGTCACGGCCTTGTCGGAAACCGCCGACGAGGCCGCCGGCCTTAAGTTGGGCGCTGCCGATTACATCACCAAACCGATCAATCCCGACCTACTGAAACAGCGGATACTGACGCAACTGGAATTGCGCCAATATCGCCGCAAACCGCTGATGTCCTTAAACGAACAGATGTTAATCAGAGCGGAGCGGCCGGTACTGCTGTTGGTTGACGATATGCCGGAGAATATCCACGAGTTGGCCGAGGCCCTAAAGGAGGAATACCGCATCCGGGTAGCCAACAACGGCCGCAAAGCCGTCGAAATAGTGTTGGGTCCCCATCCGCCCGATGTGGTGCTGCTTGACATCCTGATGCCGGAAATGGACGGGTATGAAGTGTGTCGGCGCATCAAGGCAACAGCCGTAGGTAACCGGATACCGGTGTTATTCGTCAGCGTGGTTGATAAAACGGTGGACAAAGTGCGCGGCTTCTCGATTGGTGCCGCCGATTACATTACCAAGCCTTTTGATATCGATGAAGTGCGGGCGCGGATACGCACGCATTTGGAACTTAGCCGCCTGAATCATCATTTCGAGCAGTTGATTGAGCTGCACACCGCCGAGTTGCAACACTTGGACTCTATCGTCTGTCGGTCTCCGGTGGTCGCGATTACCTGGCGCAACACCGAGGATTGGCCGGTGAGTTACGTCAGTGCCAATATCTCGGATTGGGGTTATCGTCCGGAGGACTTGCGCTTGGGCAAAGTGAAGTATCTGGATTTGCTCCCGCCCGAAGACCGGTTTCGGATCGAAGCCGAAGTCGCTGAACACATTGCTCATGGCCCGGACGAATATCATCAGGAATACCGCCTATTGCACGGTGACGGCCATTGGCTCTGGATCGATGAATTTACCCGACTAAGCCGTAACGAACAGGGCGAAGTGGATTCCTTCGATGGCTTGTTGAATAACATCACCGCACGCGTCGAAGCCGAGCAGGCTTTGCGGGAGCGGGAGCATCAATTGCGGGTGATGGGCGATAATCTGCCCGATGGTTATGTGTATCGTTACCAAATCTGGCAGGACGGGCGGGCTGCTCTGCAATACATTAGCGCCGGGGTGGAGAAATTGCACGGGCTGAAACCCGCGCAACTGATCGACGACATCAATCCGTTCTTTGCGCAAATGGCGCCCGAGTCGCTTCAGCAATACCGGGAAGCGGAAGCCGAATGCTTAAGGGAATTAAAAGTCTACAAAGGCAGCGTGTTGTTCAATCCGCCCGGCGGCCGCCAGCGCTGGATTGCTTTTCAGTCCAGCCCAAAACAGCAAGCCGATGGCAGCGTGGTTTGGGATGGTGTTGGTGTTGATGTCACTCAGCGTATAGAGAACGAACAAAAGCTGATTTTACAGGCCCGGCGTGCGCAAGCTTTGTTGGAACTGCCAAAGGCATCGGAAGACTTGAATGAAATGGAATTCATGCAGTGGGGTATGGTTCTGGCGGAGGATCTGACCTCTAGCCAGCTGGCTTTTGTGTACTTCATCAATGTTGACGAAGACAGTATGGAGCTGGTGGCTCAATCCCATGGCACTCCGGAATCAAAGGGCCACAGAGTCCCAGAGAAGTGCATTGCTCTGGCTCAGGCCGGTATCTTGGCCGAGTCTGTCAGAAGCCGCGAACCGGCCGTTTTCAATGATTACCCGGTTCATCTCCCTGAACAAGGTTTTTCTGAAACGCAACCCGAACTGCGTCGCCTGATTACCGTGCCGGTAATCGAGAATGGCAAAGTGCTGATGTTAACCGGTGTAGGGAACAAATCGAGCGAGTATACCGGGCTGGATGTCGAAACGGTTCAACTGATAGCCAATGCCCTCTGGCGCATCGTCCAACGCAAGCGTGTCGAGAAAAAGGCCGCCCGTTTCAGCCAGGTGTTGGCCCGCTCCACCAATGAAATTCATATTTTCGATAGCCGGACCCTGCGGTTTATTGATGTTAACCAGGGCGGGCGGGACAATCTTGGTTATTCAAGCCAAGAGCTCGAAGGGATGACGCCGTTGGACATAACACCCGAGTTAACCTTGGAAGCGTTTGAACTGTTGTGCGCGCCGCTGCGTGCGGGCAGCAAGAGTCGCTGCGATTTTTCAACCATCCATCGACGTAAAGACGGTAGCGAGTATCCGGTTGAAGTTCATCTGGAATTAATCGATGATCAACCCCCGTTATTTGTGGCCATCATCAACGATTTGACGGAAACTCGGCAGATGCAGGACCGCATCGTACAATTATCGCGCTACGACCCGGTCACCGGTTTGCCGAATCAATTTTTCTTCGAAGACCTGTTGTCGTCAGCCATCGCGCAAGCCGAGCATCAGCATCACGATATTGCGGTTTTGCGTTTGGATATTGAAAATTTCCACATGATCGATGATACCTACGGTTACGAAATTGGCGACCAAACCTTGAAAATCATTGCCAATCGTTTGGTTAAGGCCGCAGGTAGCGAAGGCCTTGTCACCCGCATGGCCAAGGATAATTTCAATATTGCCTGTTCGGACATCAACGGCCCCTCGGCAGCCGAACAACTCGCTGAAACGGTGAGAGCGGCGGTCACGGAAGCAGTGGTTTTAGCCCAGCATGAAATCCATCTGGAAGCCAAGATCGGGATCAGTTTTTATCCCTCTGACGCTAAATCGGCCAGCGAATTGGTGCAGCGCGCCGGGATAGCTTTAAATCACGCCAAAGCCGATAAAGCGTCTGGCTTTCGTTTCTTCAAACAGGACATGAATGAGCTGTTACTGACCCGAATTGCGCTGACCAACGACATGCGCCACGCGGTCGAGCGCGAACAATTTGAGCTTCACTACCAGCCTCAGGTCGATCTTACCAGCGGAAAAGTCATTGGCCTGGAAGCCTTGGTGCGCTGGAATCACCCGCGTGAAGGATTTTTGCCGCCGAATAAATTTATCCCCTTGGCGGAAGAGTCCGGCTTGATCGTGCCCTTGGGGGATTGGATTATCAAGCGGGCCGTGTTGCAAACCAAGGAATGGCGCGATGCCGGTCTAATCCCTGAGGGGTTTACCGTTGCTGTCAATGTCTCCGCCATACAAATGCAGGCGGGTGGATTGGTCGATGTGCTAAAGCAGTTATTCGCTGACATCGATTTGCCGGCCCATTATATTGAATTGGAACTTACCGAAAGCTTGTTGATGACGAATGTAGCCGAGACCCTGACGCTGCTGAAACAGCTGAAGGACCTGAGTATCCATCTGTCGATTGACGATTTCGGCACCGGCTATTCTTCGCTTTCCTACCTCAAACAATTCTCGGTAGACAAGCTCAAGATAGATAAAAGCTTTATCGACAATGTCATCACCGATGCCAACGATGCGGTGATTGTGCAAGCCACCATCGCGATGGCGCACAGCATGGGCCTCGCCGTCATCGCGGAAGGGGTGGAAACCCAGGGGCAAACCACTTACCTGAGAAGGCTGCGCTGTGATCAGCTACAGGGCTATTATTTCAGCCGGCCCTTGCCCAGCGCTGAGATTCGGCAGTTATTGCAGGCTGGAACACTACTGCGATTCCCCTCGGATGAGCAAAAACCGCAGGTGCTTATCGTGGATGACGAACCCTATATCATGTCGGCGCTGAAGCGCTGCTTGTGGCGGGATGATTATGAAATTTTGACGGCCGGCAGTGGTGGAGAAGCACTAGAGTTATTGGCCAATCATCCTGTCATGGTGATTATTTGCGATCAACGCATGCCCGATATGACCGGTACGGAGTTTTTGTCGCGCGTTAAAATCATGCACCCGCGAACGGTACGAATGATTATTTCCGGCTATGCCGACCTAAACACTATTACCGAGGCTGTTAACAAAGGCGAAATATACAAATTCCACAACAAGCCTTGGGACGACGATGAATTACGGAATGACGTTCGGGAAGGCATCGCGCGTTACTATGCCTCTGAAAAAAACAGGTAATTGTAACGGCTTGCAATCGGTCATTTTGTGTCATCGGGCAAAGGGAAATATGGCAGCTTTAAAGGTCAAGGTTTTTGTTTAAAAGAGGGCATTTCGCAAACCAGCCAAGATCCAAATAAGCTACTTTGATCAGAATCTTGTGCACCAATTTAGATCTAATTTTGTCTGTGATTGCACCACTAAAACGCAAAAGGTTGGATTTTGCAATCGGTGTGATTATGTATATTATTGATTTGTATGCAGAGTTAAATATGGCATATTGCTTGCTGAATAGTTTTGCAACACGTGAGGCGCGATCATAAAAGCGCCTTATCAAAATGGTGACTAGGGTTCCGGTTCGATTTCGAACGTCAGCGACCGAGAGTTGCCGGCTTCTTTCGGGGAGCTACACGGCGGGATAAAAGCCCGGGAGGTCAGACGGTTTAACAAACCGGTCCGCCTCTACGTGTAGCTTTTTCAACCCGACCGGAGCTACTCATGACATCTACTTTCTCCCACTGCCTGTCCCGATTAATTGCGCTTGTTCTCGCTGCGGCGTTGTTTTGCTTATCTAAACCGGCTTTCGCCGAGGTAAAGGTCGGCGTCAGCGATTGGCCTGGCTGGGTGGCCTGGTATGTCGCCGAGAAGAACGGCTATTTCAAAAAATACGGTGCCAAAGTCAAACTGGTTTGGTTTGCCAATTACACCGACTCGATCTCGGCCCTATCGGCCGGCCAACTCGATGCCAACTGCCAGACCTGGTCCGACACGATGGCGCCGCTCAGCAAGAACGTGCCGATCAAAGCCATTTTGGTCAACGACAATTCCGACGGCAACGACGCCTTGATAGTCAATCCGGGCATCAAAAGCTTCGCCGACCTGAAAGGCAAAACCATCGCCCTCGAGCAATATTCGATATCCCACTTCGTGCTTGCCACGGCGCTGAGCAAGAACGGCCTAACATTCAACGATATTAAAACCGTAAACCTGTCGGCCGGCGATGCGGCGGCGGCGTTTCTGAGCGGTCGGGTCGACGCGACCGTGGTCTGGAATCCTTGGGTCAACAATATCCAAAGCAGCGGCAAAGGTTCTGCCTTGTTCACTTCCAAAGACATGCCCGGCTTGATCCCGGACTTATTGGTAGCAAGGGTTAAAGCCATCGAAACCCACCGTGCCGAACTGGTCGGCATGATCAAGGCTTGGCAGGATACGCAACGCTTTATCCGCGAGCAGCCCGACCAAGCCGTTACCGTTATGGCCAAAGTGGTCGGCATGAAACCTGACGCCTACAAAGTGTTTCTGCCCGGCACCCGCTTCTTCACATTGGAAGACAACTTGAAAGCCTTGGGACCTGCCGGCGAAACGAACTCGTTGGCAGCCGTCGGCCCAACCATCGCCGCCTTCTTGAAAGATAACCGTTTGATCGACAGCGTGCCGGATTTGGCGGTCGGCGTCGATGCCTCATTGGTGGCCGAAGCGCTCGCCGCTCACTAACGCAGGGTGGCAACTATGACTGGCAATTTAAATCCGCGCCGACCATTGTGGGCGATACGCGGCAGTTTGGAACGGCGCGCGCATTGGCTGATTGCAATGAGCGGTTTACTGTCGGTGCTGCTCGGTTGGTGGTGGGCTTCCGCCGGCGGCGCGATAGACCCGGTGTTCCTGCCGACGCCGCCTTTGGTGTTGGACAGTGCCTGGGAATGGCTGCGCGACGGCGATTTGCTCGGCGACATCGCCATCAGCGTTTACCGGGTCGTGGCCGGGTTTCTATTGTCGGCAGTGCTGGCCTTGCCCTTGGGCGTACTGGTCGGCACTTATGCGCCGGTCAAGGCCCTGTTTGAACCGTTGACCGACTTCATCCGCTATATGCCGGCGGCAGCCTTCATCCCGTTGGTGATGCTGTGGGTCGGCATAGATGAGGGCGCCAAGATCGCGATTATTTTCATCGGCACCTTTTTTCAAATGCTGTTGATGATCGCCGAGGACGTGCGGCGGGTGCCGATGGAGCAAATCGAAGCGGCGCAGACCATGGGCGCCGACCGCGACGAAATCGTGATGCGGGTGATCATGCCGTCGGCCAAACCGGCGATTCTGGATACCTTGCGGGTAACAATGGGCTGGGCCTGGACCTATCTAGTGGTAGCCGAACTGGTCGCGGCCAATTCCGGCTTGGGCTTTGCCGTGCTCAAAGCGCAACGCTTTTTACAGACCGACAAAATCTTCGCCGGCATCATTCTGATTGGGTTATTCGGCCTGGCTACCGACCAATGCTTCCGCTGGGCGCATCGCCGCAGCTTCCCTTGGCTGTACCGGAGATAGCGCCGATGACGACTCCCATCATTCAAATCCGCGACTTGCAAAAACGCTTTGCCGCCAACGGCGCGGACATCGTCGCCTTGCAGGATGCCGATCTCGACATTGCGCCCGGCGAGTTCGTCACGCTGGTCGGTGCGTCCGGCTGCGGCAAATCGACCTTGCTGCGCATCGTTGGCGGCCTGGAGCCAGCCAGCGGCGGTAGCGTCAACGTCGACGGTTTGCCTATCGCCGGCCCCGGCATTGACCGGGCCATGGTATTCCAGCATTACAGCCTGTATCCGTGGTTGAGCGTGACCGACAACATCAAGTTCTGTCGGCAATTAAAAGTGCATCGGGACGTATCGACGCTGGGCGATGTTGAATCAGCCGAAGGCCGGGCCGACGCCTTGATCCGCTTGATGGGTCTGAGCCACGTCGCCGACGCCTATCCGAATCAACTGTCCGGCGGCATGCAGCAGCGGGTGGCCATCGCCAGGGCCTTGATGGCTCGGCCGCGCATCTTGTTGATGGACGAGCCGTTCGGCGCATTGGACGCCCAGACCCGCGAAGTGATGCACGATCTGATTTTGCATGTATCCATCCTGGAAAAAACCACGGTGCTGTTCGTCACCCACGACGTGGAAGAAGCGATATATCTGGCACACCGGGTGGTGTTGATGGCCCCCCGGCCGGGACGCATCGCCGCAGTGCACACGGTACCGTTGCCGGACCACCGCGACCAGGACATGAAACAGAATCCGGACTTCATTGCCTTGAAAAAACAGATATTGGCCGGTATTCGCGAGACTTCCGGCATGCAAACCAATTACGAACTACTCGAGCGTCTGGGGCAGAGCCCGGCGCTATAACCGATTCAGGAGACCACGATGAGCTTAGCCTCTATAAATAACGAAGACCTGCTGTGGAGCGAAAATCTGCCGGCCGGCGCCCATACCTCGTTCCGGATGCGGCGCGGCAACCGCTTGCGCCTGACCGATTGCGAAGGCGGCGCCAATCTGGCGGCCTTGTTTATCAATGACGACGAACGCACTGAGCGCTACAACATGGCCGACACGCTGAAGGCCCAACATACCTTTCATCTGAGCGAAGGCTTTGTCTGCTATTCGGACATGGGCCGGGTGTTGTGCTCGATTACCGCCGATACGCTGGGCTGGCACGACACGGTGTGCGGTGTATCCGACGCCGCACACGTGCTGGCCAAATACGGCACGGCCAGTTACCAAAGCCATCGCAATGCCATGTATCGCAACGGCCGCGACAGCTTATTGATCGAATTGGAAAAGTGGGGCTTGGGCAAGCGCGACCTGGTCGCCAACGTCAACTTCTTCAGCAAGATCGCGGCCGACGACGATGGCAATCTGCAATATCAAGTTGGACATTCCACCCCCGGCAACCAAGTAGAGCTGCGCTTTGAACTGAACACGCTGGTGCTGCTCAGCACCTGCCCGCATCCACTGGACCCGAATCCGCATTACCAGCCCAAATCGGTAAAGCTCGAGGCTTACCGTGGCGATTTGCCGGACCAGGACGATAAATGTCGCAATTTCCGCCCGGAAAACAGCCGCGGCTTTACCAATACCGAACGCTATTTCCTGTAATCACCGATTTTACGAGAACCAACCTATGCCCATCGTCGAAAGCACGCTCGACCCGAGCACCGCACTTTACGATTACACCTTGCCGGCCGGCGAACCCT
The DNA here is from genome assembly GCF_000515215.1 of Methylomonas sp. 11b. Lineage (NCBI taxonomy): Bacteria > Pseudomonadati > Pseudomonadota > Gammaproteobacteria > Methylococcales > Methylococcaceae > Methylomonas > Methylomonas sp. 11b. The sequence goes on along the minus strand of NZ_KI911557.1, from coordinate 850,464 downwards.
GGCTATATACCATCAAACAAGGCCAGACCTTCCGCATCTTGGATCTGGAAGGCAACCAAGCCGTCGACACCTTGTTTTACAGCGCCGCCGACCATGAAGAACGCTACAGCGCCACCGACACGATACGCCACCAAGGTAATTTGTACCTGAGTGCCGGCACCAAGCTGATGTCCGGCGAGGGTAACGTGCTGCTGACCATCGTGGCCGACACCTGTGGTCGCCACGATACCTTGGGCGGCGCTTGTGCCGCCGAGAGCAACAGCGTGCGCTATGCCCTGGATAAGAAGCACATGCACAGTTGCCGCGACAGCTTTTTGTTGGCCATCGGCCACGCCGACTGCGGGCTGGCCAAGCGCGACATCGCCAGCAATATCAATTTTTTCATGAACGTGCCGGTCACGGCAGACGGTCAATTGACCTTTGCCGACGGCATTTCCGCGCCGGGTAAATACGTGGAAATGCGGGCCGAGATGGACGTCATCGCGCTGATTTCCAACTGCCCGCAACTGAATAATCCGTGCAACGCCTACAACCCGACGCCGGTGCGCCTGCTGATCTGGGATTGACCCGTAATCCGCGCCGGGACGACCCGGCGTTGGCAAAGCAAGGCGGGACGGCCCGCCAGAAGAGGATTCATGTTTAACAAGGTATTGATCGCCAATCGCGGCGAAATCGCCTGCCGCATCATTCGGACCTTAAAGCAATTGGGGGTCGCCAGCGTCGCGGTGTATTCCGAAGCCGACGCCCACGCCCGCCACGTGCAGGATGCCGACGAAGCGGTTTGCGTCGGCGGCGCGGCGGCGGCCGACAGCTATTTGCGCAGCGAGCGGATTTTGGCAGCGGCGAAGGCCACCGGCGCCCAGGCCATCCATCCCGGCTACGGCTTTCTGAGCGAAAATGCCGAATTTGCCGAACAATGCGCGGCGGCCGGTATCGTCTTTATCGGCCCGACCCCGGAGCAATTGCGGCGTTTCGGCTTGAAACATACTGCCCGCGAGATTGCCAAAACCTGCGGAGTACCGTTACTACCGGGCACAGGCTTGCTGGCGGATATCGCCCAGGCCTTGCAAGCGGCGGCCGACATCGGCTATCCGTTGATGCTGAAAAGCACTGCCGGCGGCGGCGGTATCGGCATGCGCTTGTGCCGCAACGATACCGAACTGAGCGAGGCGTTTGCCGTGGTGCAGCGCTTGAGCGCGGCCAATTTCAAGGACAGCGGCCTGTATCTGGAAAAATTCATCGAACGCGCCCGCCATATCGAGGTGCAGATATTCGGCGACGGCGCGGGCCGGGTGATCCATTTAGGCGAGCGCGATTGTTCGGTACAGCGTCGCAACCAGAAAGTGATCGAGGAAACCCCGGCGCCAGGCATCAGCGAGGCGACGCGCGCTGCGCTTTACAACCATGCCTTGGCACTGGGCGAGGCGGTGGCTTACCGTTCGGCCGGCACGGTCGAATTCGTCTACGACCAGGACAGCGGCGAGTTTTATTTTCTGGAGGTCAACACCCGGCTGCAAGTCGAACACGGTGTCACTGAACAAGTCACCGGCACCGATCTGGTCGAGTGGATGGTGCGGCTGGCGGCCGGCGATAGCGGGTTTCTGGATCGATACCGGCACGCGCCGCGGGGCTGGTCGATGCAGGTTCGGGTCTACGCCGAAGACCCGAACAAAAACTTCCAACCCTCGGCCGGCCTGTTGACCGATTGCCGGTTTCCGGCCGCAGTCAGGATCGACCATTGGCTGGAAAACGGCTTGGAAGTCACGCCGCATTACGATCCGTTGCTGGCCAAGGTCATCGTCCACGCCGCCGACCGCGAACAGGCGTTGGCGGAGATGCACGCCGCACTGGCCAACACCCGTTTGGCCGGTATAGAAACCAATCTGGCCTATTTACGGCAGATCGTCGCCGACGACGTGTTTCGCAGCGGCCGGCAGATCACCGCTTATCTAGCCGGACTGACTTATCGTCCGCGCACCTTGGATGTGCTGGAAGCCGGCACCCAAAGCATGATCCAGGACTATCCGGGCCGCCTGGGTTATTGGGACGTAGGCGTACCGCCGTCCGGGCCGATGGATATGCTGGCCTTTCGTTTAGGGAACCGGATTTTGGGCAACCCGGAACACGCGGCCGGTCTGGAAATGGCGATCAACGGTCCCTGCCTGCGCTTCAATTTCGCCACCCGCATCGTTTTGACCGGCGCGGCGATGCAAGCCGAGTTGAACGGCGAATCGGTGGCATTCTGGCAAGCCATTCAAGTGTCCGCCGGCGACGTATTGAAACTGGGTACTATTGCCGGCCAGGGTTGCCGAACTTATCTGGCGATCCAAGGCGGCTTCGACGTGCCGGAATATCTGGGCAGCCGCGCCACGTTTACCTTGGGCCAGTTCGGCGGCCACGGCGGCCGGGTGCTGCGGGTCGGCGACGTGTTGCCGATTGCGGTGGAAATCGCCATGACCGAGGAAGTCGTGCCGAATTCGGCCGCGCTACCTGTCTACGCCGAGCATTGGCACATCGGTGTGCTTTACGGGCCGCACGGCGCGCCGGATTTTTTTACCGATGCGGACATCGCCGAATTCTTCGCGACCGATTGGGAAGTGCATTACAACTCCAACCGTACCGGCATTCGCCTGATCGGCCCGAAACCGCGTTGGGCGCGTAGCGACGGTGGCGAGGCCGGCCTGCACCCGTCCAACATCCACGACAACGCCTATGCGATAGGCGCCGTGGATTTTACCGGCGATATGCCGGTGATACTCGGTCCGGACGGTCCCAGTCTGGGCGGCTTTGTCTGTCCGGCTACGGTGGTCGCTGCGGAATTGTGGAAACTGGGCCAACTGAAGCCAGGTAATACCGTGCGCTTTATCCGCTTGAACCGCGAACAGGCTGCACATCTGGATGCCGAGGTCGAACGGGTCATAGCCAATCCTGCCGATGCGGCTTTGCCCGAATTGCCAGCGGAAACGGATGCCCAGGAAAGCTGTATCGTCACCGCAACGCCGGCCAGAGAAGATCAGGTAGCCGTCACCTACCGCCAGGCCGGCGACCGCAACCTACTGGTCGAATACGGGCCATTGATTTTGGACCTGAATCTGCGCTTTCGGGTGCACGCCTTGATGACTTGCCTGCAACAGCGCGGCATTCCCGGCATTGTTGACCTGACGCCGGGCATACGTTCCTTGCAAGTGCATTATGATCGAAGCTTGGAGCTGGACGAACTGATGCGGATTCTGGCGCAGGCCGAAGCCGAATTGCCCGGCATCGAAGACATGGAAGTGCCGACCCGCATCGTCCATCTGCCGCTGTCCTGGGACGACCCGTCCACCCAATTGGCCATCGAAAAATACATGCAGTCGGTGCGCAAGGATGCGCCGTGGTGTCCGAGCAATATCGAATTCATCCGCCGCATCAACGGCCTGGACAGCATCGAACAGGTCAAGGAGATCCTGTTCAACGCCAGTTATCTGGTGATGGGCTTGGGCGACGTCTATCTCGGCGCACCGGTGGCAACCCCGATCGATCCGCGCCACCGACTGGTGACGACCAAATACAACCCGGCTCGAACCTGGACCCCGGAGAATGCAGTCGGCATCGGCGGCGCTTACCTGTGCGTCTACGGCATGGAAGGCCCGGGCGGCTATCAGTTCGTCGGCCGCACCGTGCCGATGTGGAATCGCTACCGGCAAACCGCCGATTTTCGCGACGGCAAGCCTTGGCTGCTGCGCTTTTTCGACCAAATTCGGTTTTATCCGGTATCCGCCGAGGAATTGCTGCGTTACCGACAAGATGTGCTCAGCGGCAAGCTCAAGCTGGATATTCGCGAGGAAACCTTCAGCCTGCGCCAATACAACGACTTTCTGCGCGAACACGCCGACGAGATTGCCGAATGCAAAAGCCGCCAACAAGCGGCCTTCGACGCAGAACGCGAACGCTGGGAGCAAGCCGGCCAGGTTTATGCCGACGACCAGACCGTCGCGGCGGCGGCCATCGATACCGAATTAGACTTGCCGCCCGGCGCCCGGGCCGTGGCCAGCCATATCGCCGGCAATGTCTGGCAGGTATTGGTTCAGGCCGGCGATAGCGTCAGGAAAGGCGACGCCTTGGTGGTGGTCGAATCGATGAAAATGGAGTTTCCGGTGCCGGCGCCGGAAGACGGCACGGTCTGGAAAGTATTTTGCAACGAAGGCGCCCAGATCAGCGCCGGCCAAGATTTGCTGGTGCTGCAGGCCGGGGAGGACGCATGACGGCTTGGACCGAATTGCCCGAGGTACTGAGCATCGCTAGCCTCAGCCAAGCTTACCGGGATGGAGAATTGACGCCGGCGTCGTTGGTGGACATGCTCTGGCAACGCCTGGAATCCGCGCCGGCGCGCGGCGTCTGGATCAGCCGTTTATCGCTGCCGCAGATGCGGGCTTATGCTGCGGCGTTGGCGGACAAATCGCCGGACGACTTGCCCTTGTACGGCATTCCGTTTGCGATCAAGGACAACATCGATCTGGCCAGTCTACCCACTACCGCAGGCTGTCCGGCTTACGCCTACCAGCCGCAGCAATCGGCTTTTGTGGTGCGGCAATTGATCGCCGCCGGGGCGATTCCGGTCGGCAAGACCAATCTGGACCAGTTCGCGACCGGTTTGGTCGGAACCCGCTCGCCGTATGGTGTGTGCCAAAACAGTTTCGATTCGGCTTACATCGCCGGCGGTTCCAGCTCGGGTTCGGCGGTCGCGGTAGCGACGGGGTTGGCCAGCTTTGCACTGGGCACCGACACCGCCGGTTCCGGCCGGGTACCGGCGGCGTTCAATAATCTGGTCGGCGTCAAGCCGACGCAGGGCTTGTTAAGCACTTCCGGCGTGGTGCCGGCTTGCCGCAGCCTGGATTGCGTATCGATCTTCACGTTGACGGCCGCCGACGCGGAACGGGTAATACGGGTCGCCAACGTTTACGACGATGCGGATGCTTACAACCGTCCCGACCAACCCTTGCCTGTGCCGCCAGGCTTCGCCGGCTGCTTCCGTTTCGGTGTACCTAAGCCGGAGCAACTGCAATTTTTCGGCGATGCTGCCGCCAGCGAATTATTCGCCGAGGCGGTTGCGGAACTAGTCCGGCAAGGCGGCAGCGCCGTCGAAGTGGACATCCAGCCCTTGCTGGACGCCGCCAGCCTGCTTTACGCCGGGCCTTGGCTGGCCGAGCGCTATTTGGTTGCCGGCGAGCTGTTGCAAAACTCCCCGGAAGCGCTATTCCCGGTTACCCGCGCCATTTTGGCCAACGGCGCGGACTTGTCGGCGGCCGATGCCTGGCAAGCATTTTACCGGTTGCAGGAATTGAAGGTGCGAAGCGATGCGATCTGGCGGCAAATTGATGTACTGGTCACGCCGACCACCGGCACCATCTACCGGATCGCGGCAGTCGAAGACAATCCGCTCGAATTGAACAGTCGATTAGGTTATTACACCAATTTCATGAACCTGCTCGACCTAAGCGCCATTGCGCTGCCGGCTGGTTTTCGCGCCAATGGCCTGCCGTTCGGCATCACCTTGTGCGCGCCGGCCTTTGCCGACCGGGCCTTGCTGGCTTTGGCGAAACGGCGCGAGCAATTGGCGCCGCATGCGCTGGGCGTCTCCGCAACCTTAAGCTCCGAATTACCCGACGCGAGCACTGAAGACACCTTCGGCTTCATCCGGGTCGCGGTGTGCGGCGCGCATCTGTCCGGCCTGCCGCTAAACCATCTTTTGACCGGCCGCGGCGGCGTCTTACTGCAACGCACGCACACCGCCTCGACCTACCGGCTATATGCGTTGCCGGACGGCAAGCGGCCCGGTATGGTCCGCGCCGAACCCGGCGCGGCAATTGCCGTCGAGGTCTGGGCCTTACCGGTCAGCCGTTACGGCGAATTCGTCGCCGAAATACCGCCGCCGTTGGGTATAGGCAGCGTGCAATTGCAGGACGGCACTAGCGTGCAGGGCTTCGTCTGCGAAACGGCCGCCGTGGGTGAGGCACTGGACATTACCGATTACGGCGGCTGGCGCGCCTATCTTGCCCGTCCCGACTAAACGGCTGCCGGCCGCGCTTGCGTCCGAAAAACTTCGACGATTCATTTTTCGACAGGAGAACACCATGCCACACTCATCTTTACGAATCCGCGAATGGCTGTACGCCGCACCGTTATTGTTGGCGATGTCGCCATTGCCGGCCGAGGAACGCGCCGGTTTGTTAAATGGCTTATCCATGATCAACGATTTGCCCTGGATGAAAGCAGCCGGCTTGCGCGTCCATAGTTGGGCCGATGCCGGTATTGTTTACAACGCCAACGACCCCGGCGACGGTTACAACGGCACCGTGGTGTTTGCCGACCGGGCCAACGAATTCAATTTGCACCAGTTCGGCGGCGAATTGATCCGCGACGTCGATACCGGCGGCGACCATTGGGACGTCGGCGGCAAACTGACGCTGATGTACGGCAGCGACGCCCGTTTTAATACTATCAATCCCTACGGCGGCGGCCATTGGGATAACCGATTAATTGGTTCCGACGAGCGCTTTTACAAACTGGCGATCCCAAATGCCTATTTGGATATTTTTACGCCGATAGGCAAGGGCCTGACCACGCGTATTGGCCGGTTTTATACGATCATGGGTTACGAGACCGGCTTGTCGCCGGACAATTTTTTCTACACTCACCCCTATACCTTCCAGTACGGCGAGCCGTTTACCCATTTCGGCATGACCACGACTTATCCGGTCCATAAAAATCTCAGCGTGACACTGGGCGCGGTGACCGGTGGCCACACCAAACTAAACGGTGTACTGGACGGCAACGGCGCCTGGGACGGTTTCGACAAAAACATGGAAAACTGGAATTTTCTGGGCGGCGCAACCTGGACCAGCGACGATGCAGCAACCTCGTTTACCGCGACGCTGATTACCGGCGACGTCAACAGCAACAACAATCTACGCGAATTTCAGCGCCAGACCGGCATCAACAAGCGCGATAACCGCACCTTTTACAGTCTGGTATTCCAGCATAACTTTGCCGAACGCTGGCATTACGTGTTGCAGCACGACCACGGTATCGAACAACAACACCCGCTGAACAACTTCGCCGACGCCGAATGGTACGGCATCCATTCCCAATTGAAATACGACCTGTCGGATACGGTGGGCGTGGGCCTGCGCGGCGAATGGTTTAGGGATGACGACGGCGTCCGGGTGGGCCAAATGTGCCCGAGTTGTGCGGTACTGGCGACTGGGCCTGCCAATTACTATGCGGCGACAGTCGGCCTAAACTGGAAACCGGCGAAATGGTTGATGTTTAGACCTGAAGCCCGCTACGACTGGTCGCAAGGCGTCGATGCTTACGACGAACGCAATAAGGACAGCCAATTTATCTTTGGTGCCGATGTGGTTGTTACCTTTTAGGGGCTGTTGCCGTTTTTCAATCAACAGCTAATCAAATCATGCCGCGACGGTTGTTTACGGACGAATACCGGAATAAATTCAAAGCCATCCTGTTATTAACCCGGCCCTTAAATACCGTTCGCCCTGGGCTTAGGCGAGCTCAGTCCGAACGGAATGCCCGAGATAAATAGGGCCGGTCAATAGTTTGGCAAAGGCTTGTCGGCCGTTTTTCTAGGTCTAAAACGGCAGTAAACGATAGCCCCCAGCGCACCCAGGGCATGACCGTAATGATCGATTTTAAATTGCAGTTGACCGTTTGCTTTATATTCCATGCTGTTTCCGAAGGACAAAACCACCAAAAACACGCCACAGATAAGTACCGCATACAGCCACTCTTTGATGCTCAGACCCTCCTGGTCGGTGAAGTAAGCGGCAGCTAAACCGAATACGCCGCCGGAAATACCGCAGATCGCAATAGGCTCGGCATAGAACAGGATTGAGGGGATAGAGGACAAGCCGGCTACCAGCAACACCATTAAAAATCGGCCCGAGCCGACTTGCCGTTCGTACGCCGCAGCGATGCCCAGGCCGGCTACATTGGTCAGCACATGCGGAAAGTTAATGTGGATAAATAAATGCGTGATGGCTTGCAGCGGCCATAAAATCGCCGCTGCCGAAATATTGTTCAATGCAAATAAACGATAAAGCCGCTGATCGATCTCATTAAAGCCAAAGTCGCTGGTAACTAGAAAAATACTAAAAAGCAACAAACCGGAAAACAACGCCGCTTTAATTTGCTTAAAGTTTTCCAAGAAAGTCAGCGGGGCGTCTTTCAGGCTGCTCGGCGATGGTCTGTAAAACAGCAGCAGCGCGGTATAGGCTGCCGTCACAATAAAAAACAAGATCATTTAACGACGGCAATGTGTTGTTGAATATGTTTTTGCGTGGCTTCGTCAAGCTTGGCTACTTTTTCCACGCCTTTTAGCTGCGCTTTAATGTAGATATTTCGGCCGTTATTAAATGTAAATTTCATCGGCCTTTGCAGCATGCCCTTGCCGATTTTCACGGTGGCAATTTCATTGAAGGCAAAAAAGTCGTCGCTTGCAAATTTCCCCAATAAGTTTAAACGGTGAAAATGGATGCCTTTTTGAGTAACGGCAATGAAATATTGCTTCATGCTCAATACAGCCAGAGGGCCGATGATAAAAAACAACCAAAGTTTGAAAGGTTGCTGGGCGATGAAAAATCCGACTAGAGAATCTCCCGGCATTAAATTTTTCAGAATATGCGCCTTCGCCGCTTCTTTGTTCATTAAGATTCCTTATGCTCAATTATTTAATAGTGGCGTGAATTCAATTGATGTCCGCCTTGGCCGGTTGTTGAAAGCTTAACGGCTAAACCGAACTGCCGATAAATGTAGACCAACCACGAAGGGTGTCAACGGATGGGGGGTGTTTGGATTAGGGTGGTGCGGGGGATAAGCAGGTTTTTATCCCCTTTAGAATTAATTTCTTGAGTCGGCAGGCAGAGATTTACCAAGCAAAACAGCCTTTGTAGGTTTACCCCGCCATTGTTGCAACTGCAAGTAGTGTGCAATGGTGGTCTTGCGTCTGATCTTCCCTGCGATTATTCCACCAGCGGCAAAATCAAATAATCCGTCCATTTTCGGTCGCCGTCGGCTTCGTCTTCGGTGGGCACCAGGGTTTCGTTCCAGCCGCCACCGAGAGCTTTTACCAGCATCACAGAAGCCGACAAACGTTGCCCCAACAATTGCGTAGCAGTTTGTTGATTGGCTAGAGCGGCGGTTTGTGCAGTCATCACGTTTATATAACTCACGGTACCAGCCTGGTACTGGTTATTGGTTAGCGCCAAGGCCTGTTTGGCCGCCGCCACGGCTTTGTCCTGCACCTGAGTTTCTTCCTCCAGTATCCGCAATGCGGCCAGGTTGTCTTCCACTTCCTGAAAGCCGGTAAGTACCGTTTGTCGATATCCGGCGACAGTAGCGTCGTAGGCGTCTATCGCCTGTTTATACTGGGCATTTTTGGCCCCGCCATCGAACAAGGTCAACGCCAGTCCGGCCGGCCCCAAGGACCAATAACGCCGTGCCATCGTAAACAAGGTGTCGGCGGTCGGCGACTGAAAACCGTTGGTCGAGGCCAGATTCAGCGTCGGAAAATAAGCGGCTTTGGCGACGCCGATCTGCGCATTCGCAGCGGCAATTTTGCGTTCGGCGGCGGCGATGTCCGGGCGGCGCTCCAGCAGTTCAGACGGTAGGCTGACCGGAATGCCCGGCGGCTGTGCGTCCAGAGGCGCGGGTGCCAACGCCAGTTCCGCCGGCGATTTGCCTATCAGTACCGCGATGGCATGTTCTAGCTTGGCACGCTGCACGCCCAGATCGATAGATTGGGCACGCACGGTTTCCAATTGAGTTTCCGCTTGCACCACATCGGCCTTGGCTACCACGCCGACGGCATAGCGGTTTTTGGTAATTTCCAGGGTTTTTGTAAAAGCCGTCACTGTTTCATCCAATAAGGCTTTTTGGGCGTCCAGTGTTTTCATTTGAAAATAACTGTCCGCCAATGCCGATTGGCTGGACAGTATCAAAGCATGCAAAGTCGCGGCGCTGGCCTGGGCATTGCTGGTATTGGTTTCCACCTGGCGGCGTACGCTGCCCCATAAATCCGGCTCCCAGGCCACGCCGACCGCCTGGCCGAACAGGTTGCGCACCCCGCCCACCGCGACGTTCTGGCCGGTGGCGGCGCGGAAGCGGTTGAAGGTGCCGGTCAATGTCGCCACCGGCAGCAAGGACGATTGCACCGATTGCACCAGATGCTGGGCTTGCCGATATTGGGCTTCGGCCTGGATGATGGACTGGTTGGTGGCGGCGACCTGTTCTTCCAGTTCGTTCAGTTTGGGGTCGTTAAAAATTTCCCACCATTTGCCGGGCAAGCCGGTATCGCGCGGCTGGGCCTGCTTCCAGCCTTTCACTTCTTTAAATTCCTCGGAGATATTGGCTTGCGGACGCACATAATCCGGGCCTACCGTACAGGCAGCCAACGGCAAGGTCAGTAAGGAAGCAAGCAACGGTGGGTTTATTCTTAAACGCATGACTATCGGTTTAGATGGAATGTGGCGCTGGGCTAGCGGCGCGGTTGGAAAAGCGGCCGTGCATCCACAGCCGGAACCGGTCGAGGTACAAATAAACAACCGGCGTTGTATACAAAGTCAAAAGCTGGCTGAAAAGCAGGCCTCCCACGATGGAAATCCCCAAGGGCTGGCGCAATTCCGCACCGTATCCGCTGCCCAAGGCCAGCGGCAAAGCACCGAACAGCGCGGCCAGCGTGGTCATCAGGATGGGTCTGAAGCGCAGCATGCAGGCCTGAAAGATCGCTTCGCGCGAATCCAGGCCGCGCTCGCGTTCGGCCAGCAACGCAAAGTCTATCATCATGATCGCATTTTTCTTGACGATGCCGATCAGCAAAATCACGCCGATCAGCGCAATGATGCTGAACTCTTTTTCGCAAGCCATCAAGGCCAGCAAGGCGCCGACGCCGGCCGAGGGCAGGGTGGACAGAATCGTCAATGGATGTATCAAGCTTTCGTAAAGTACGCCCAGCACGATGTAAATACTGATCAGCGCGGCCAAGACCAGCCAGGGTTGACTGCGCAAGGCTTCCTGAAACGCCTTACCAGAACCTTGAAAGCTGCCGGTGATGGCGGCCGGCAAGCCGATGTCGCGCAAGGCCTGGTTGATAGCGGCATCGGCAGTGGACATAGATATGCCGGGCTTTAAATTAAACGATAATTCGGTCACCGCAAACTGGCCTTGGTGATGAACCGACAACGGTGCGTTGCTGGGTGCAAAGCCGGCCAGCGCCGACAGAGGTACTTGCTTGGGCTGTGCCGGCGTGCCGTCGGAGCCGGCCCTGCCCGGTGCGCTGATATAGAGTTGTTTCAGGCTATCCGGTGATTGCCAGTATTGCGGCGCCAGTTCCATCACCACCCGGTATTGGTTCAACGGATTGTAAATCACCGACACCTGACGCTGCCCGAAGGCGCTGTTCAGGCTGTTGTCGATCAAGGCCTGACTGACGCCGTAACGCGCGGCCAGATCGCGGTTGACGGTCAGGCCGATTTGTTCGCCCTTGTCCTGTTGACTGGTGCTGACGTCGCTCAATTCCGGCAACCGAGCCAGCGCGGCTTGTACCTTGGGTGTCCACGCTCGCAATAAATCAAGGTCGTCGGCCTGCAGGGTGTAATCCAGCATGCCAAACGACATGCGTCCACCTATCCGCAGTTCCTGAGCCGGAAACATATGCAAACTGGCGCCTGGAACCCGGCCCGCCGCCTTGCGCAAGCGTTCCATCACCACCTCGACGCCGTCGCGTTGTTCGTGGGGAATTAAGGTAACGAAAATCCGCGCACTGTTGCTACTTTGCGAACTACCGGCAAAACCGGCGACATTCGCAACCGCCGGGTCTTTTTGCAAAATCTCGGAGATTTGCGCGAACTGCTTTTGCAGGGTTTGGAACGAGGTGTTCTGATCGGTTTGAATTTCGCCCAACAAGCGGCCGCCGTCCTGGGTTGGGAAGAAGCCCTTATCGATAGCGCCGTATAAATAAATGTTTAAAGCGATGGTCGCCAGCAACAAGCTCAGCATGATGCGGCCATGGCGCAAGGCCCAACTTAGGCTGATCCGGTAGATGTTTTGTATCCAATCGAAAGCTGCGCCTATGCCGTGATAGACGGCGCCATGTTCCTTGGATTCCTTACCCAGCCAGCGCGCGCACAGCATGGGGGTGGTAGTTAGCGAGATCACCAGCGAGACCAGTACCGCCGCCGACAAGGTTACAGCGAATTCCCGAAACAGCCTACCCGGCACGCCGCCCATTAACAAAATCGGCAGGAACACCGCCACCAGTGACACGCTCATCGCCAATACCGTAAATCCCACTTCCTTGGCAGCCAACAGCGCCGCGCGGAACGGCGCGACGCCTTCCTCGATATGCCGGTTGGTGTTTTCCACCACCACAATCGCATCGTCCACCACAAAGCCGGTGGATATGGTCAAGGCCATCAAAGTCAGGTTGTTGATACTGAAGCCGCAGAAATACATCACCGCGCAAGAGCCCAGCAGGGAGGCCGGCACTGCGACGATGGGTACCGCCGCCGAGCGCGGATTGCGCAGGAACACCAGCACCACCAGAATCACCAATACCACCGCGACGAACAGGCCATGTTCGACTTCTGTAATCGAGGCACGGATGGATAGGGATCTGTCCACGACCACCGAAAGATCGATGTTACTGGGCAATGCCGCCCGCAACTGTGGCAGCACGGCCAATACCTGATCGACGGTTTGAATGACGTTGGCCAAGGGTTGCTTGCGGATGATCAACAGCACCGAGGGCTTGCCGTTTTTGGAGCCGGTATTGCGCAAATCCTCCACGGAATCGACCGCTTCGCCCAAGTCGGCAATCGTCACCGGCGCACCGTTACGATACGCGACGATCAGCGGTAGATATTCCTCGGCCTTGCGGGCCTGGTCGTTTGCTTGAATCTGCCAGCGGGTATTGGCATTTTCTATTACACCCTTGGGCCGAGTGACGTTGGTTTGGGCGACGGTGTTGCGCACGTCTTCCAAGCCAATGCCGTATTTGCTCAGGGCGTTGGGGTTCAGTTCCACGCGCACTGCCGGCAAGGCGGCACCGCCGATCTGTACCTGGCCGATGCCGGGGATTTGCGAAATTTTTTGCAGCAAAATCGTCGAGGCAGAATCGTACATCTGGCCGCGCGTGAAACTGTCCGAGGTCAGTGCCAGAATCAGTATCGGAGAATCAGACGGATTGTCACGGCGGTAGCTGGGTCGATTGGGCATATTGCTGGGCAACATGCTGGCGGCGGCGTTGATCGCGGCCTGCACGTCGCGGCAGGCACCGTCAATGTCGCGGTTTAGATCAAATTGCAGCGTAATCTGCGTAGAGCCTTGGGAACTGCTGGAGGTCATTTCCGTAACCCCGGCGATCCGACCCAGTGCGCGTTCCAGCGGCGTGGCGACCGTCGCGGCCATCGTCTCGGCGCTGGCACCGGGTATCTGCGCCTGCACCGATACGGTGGGAAAGTCCACTTGCGGCAACGAGGAGATAGGCAGATTCAAAAATGCCAGCACGCCGCATAAGGCAATGGCTATGGTCAATAAGGTAGTGGCGACCGGGCGGCGGATGAATAATTCGGACAGGTTCATGGTTGGCTTGGGTCCTCTGCCGCTTGTTCCACTTGATTCAGCCCCAGACCGGCGTTAACCCGCCGCGCCAACCTGTCCATGGCCAGATAAATTACCGGCGTGGTGTACAGCGTCAACAATTGGCTAAGCAGTAAGCCGCCGACCATCGTGATACCCAGAGGATGGCGCAACTCGGAGCCGACGCCGCTACCCAGCATCAACGGCAAGGCACCCAATAGCGCGGCCAAGGTGGTCATCAAAATCGGCCGAAAGCGTAACAAGCAAGCCTGAAAAATGGCCTGCTCGGGCGGCAGATGTTGCTTCCGTTCCGCTTCCAGCGCAAAGTCGATCATCATGATCGCGTTCTTCTTGACGATGCCGATCAACAAAATGATGCCGATGATGCCGATGATGCCCAGGTCGCCGCCGGAGACTTGCAAAGCCAATAACGCGCCGACGCCGGCCGAGGGTAGGGTGGACAGAATAGTGATGGGGTGAATGTAACTTTCATAGAGCACGCCCAGCACGATATAGACCGTGACGATGGCGGCTAGAATCAGCCACAGCGTATTGCCCAGCGAGGCCTTGAAGGCTTGCGCGGCGCCTTGGTATTCGCTGCGGATGGCTAACGGCAATTCGATCTCGGTTTTGGCGGCATCGACGGCGGCGACCGCATCGCCCAGTGCATAGCCGGGCGCCAGATTGAACGAGACAGTCGTCACCGGGAATTGATCCAGATGGCTGATTGCCAGCGTGGTCGGCCGTTCCGACAGTTCAGCGATGGCCGACAACGGTACTTGCATGCCGTTGGTGGAAGGTATGCGTAATTCGTTTAAGGCTTGCGGGCCGGTTTGCTCGGACGGATCGACTTCCAATACCACCCGGTACTGATTGGCCTGGGTGAAAATGGTCGAGACCAGGCGTTGACCGTAGGCACTGTATAAGGCGTTGTCCACAGCTGCGGTACTGACACCCAGCCGGCTGGCGGTGGCGCGGTCGATCTTCACAAACACTTGGCGACCCTGGTCCTGCACGTCGCTGACCACGTCGGCAAACTCCGGCCGGCCTTGCAAGGCATCTACCAGCTTGCCGGTCCATCGGTTCAAATCGTCGATGTCGGCGCCTTCCAGGGTAAATTGGTATTGGGTGCGACTGACCCGGTTTTCCATCGTCAAATCCTGCACCGGTTGCAGATACAACACGCTGCCGGGCGATTCGGCTAGTCTGGTTTTTAAGCGGGTGATGATGTCGCTGGCCGGCGGTCGTTGATCGTGCGGTTTTAAATTGATCAAAAACCGGCCGCTATTGGGCGTGGCGTTGACGCCATCGACGCCGATAAATGACGACAGACTTTCCACGGCCGGATCTTCAAGTATCAATTTAGCCAGCTTTTGCTGTTGTTCGGCCATAGCCGGAAACGAGACGTTTTGCGGCGCTTCGGAAAAGCCTTGAATGATGCCGGTATCCTGGCTGGGGAAAAAGCCTTTCGGTATCCAGATATACATCGCTGCGGTCAATGCCACGGTGATGAAAAACACCAGCAAGGTTGCCGTTTGTCGTTGCATCACCCAACTCAGGCTGCGGCCATAGGCCTTGATCAAACGGCCGAACCAGTCGTCGCCGATTTCATCTTCTTTATGATTGTCGGTGCCGGTGCCGGTGCTGGGGCGCAGCAGTTTCGCGCACATCATCGGTGTCAGGGTCAAGGACACCACTGCTGAAATCAAGATAGCCACCGCCAGCGTAATCGCAAATTCCCGAAACAGCCGGCCCACCACATCCGACATGAACAGTAGCGGAATCAATACCGCCACCAGCGAAAAAGTCAGCGAGATAATGGTAAAGCCGATCTGCGCGGAGCCTTTCAAAGCCGCTTGCAACGGCGTTTCGCCGCGCTCGATATAGCGGGAGATGTTTTCGATCACCACGATGGCATCGTCCACCACGAAGCCGGTGGCGATGGTTAGTGCCATCAGGGTTAAATTGTTGATGCTGAAATCGGCTAGATACATGGCCGCAAAGGTGCCTACTAGAGACAGCGGCACCGCAATGCCGGGAATGATGGTGGCCGGGATATTGCGCAGGAACAGGAATATCACCATCACTACCAGCGCCACGGCCAGTAGCAATTCGAATTGCACGTCATGCACAGAGGCGCGGATCGTCACGGTACGGTCGGTTAACGCTTTGACTTCGATGCCGGGCGGTAGTGAGGCTTGAAGCTTGGGGAGCAGTTCCTGAATCCTATCCACAACCTCGATCACATTGGCGCCGGGTTGGCGCTGGATGTTGACGATGACGGCTGCATTGTCGTTGGCCCAGGCGGCTAGGCGCACGTTCTCGGCGCCGTCCACAACTTCGGCGACGTCCGCCAGTTTGACCGGCGCGGCGTTTTTGTAAGCCACCACCAGCTCGCGGTATTCGGCTGGCGAACGCAATTGATCGTTGCTGTCTATCGTCGCGGCGCGAGTTGGGCCGTTGATTGAGCCTTTGGGTTGATTGACGTTGGCGGCGGCAATCGCGCTGCGCACATCTTCCAGACTGATGCCGTAGGCCGCGAGTGCTTTGTGATTGGCCTGAATGCGCACCGCCGGCCTTTGCCCGCCGCTGATGCTGACCATGCCGACGCCGGGCAATTGGGCGATTTTTTGCGCCAGCCGGGTATCGACCAGATCCTCTACCTTAAATAAGGGCAGCGATTTGGCGCTGACCGCCAGGGTCATAATCGGCGTGTCGGCCGGGTTGACCTTGCTGTAAATCGGCGCTTGCGGTAAATCGTCGGGTAAAAAGTTGGCGGCGGCGTTGATCGCGGCTTGCACGGTTTGTTCGGCAACGTCCAGATCCAACTGCAAGTTAAACTGCAAGGTGATCACCGACGCGCCGCCGGAGCTGGTGGAGCTCATTTGAGTCAAGCCGGGCATTTGTCCGAACTGCCGTTCCAGCGGCGCGGTGACGATGGAGGTCATCACTTCCGGGCTGGCGCCGGGATACAGGGTGGTAACCTGGATGGTCGGGTAATCGACCTGCGGCAGCGCCGAGACCGGTAACAGCCGATAGGCCAGTATGCCGACCAACAACAAAGCCACCATCAACAAGGAGGTGGCTACGGGCCGTAGGATGAATAGGCGCGAAGGATTGAAGCCGGCCTTGCCCGGATCGCTAAGACTCATGACTTATCCGCGCCGCCTACGTTTGCCGGGTTCGTCTTCCGGCTTGGGATGCAATTCCGGTTTGGCGGCGACCGCTTGTCCGTCTTTCTCGGCCACATCCACCACGCCGCCGTCCTTGACCCGGTCTATGCCGGTGAGGATGAGTTGTTCGCCGGGGGCCAGGTTGTTTTGGATAGCCACCTTTTCGCCTTCGCTGGGGCCGGGTTCGACGCGGCGCAAATGGGCAATATTTTCGGCATCGACCACGTACACAAACGCGCCCTGGGTATCGTGTTGCAAGGCGCTGCTGGGTATCTGCGTGACGCCGTGCAAGGTATCCAGATGCATGCGCACGTTAACAAATTGATTAGCAAACAGGGTTTGCTCCTGATTGTCGAATTGCGCCTTTAGTTTGATGGTGCCGGTGGTCGGGTCGATCTGATTGTCCAGCGCGGTAAGCTTGCCTTCCGCCAGCTTCAGCTTGCCGCCTCGGTCGTAGGCCTCTATTTTAATAGCCTGACCGTCGCGATAGCGCTTTACTACCTCCGGCAATTTATCTTCCGGCAAGGTGAACACCACGCTGATCGGCTGTAATTGGGTGATTACCACCAAACCGTTGGCGTCGTTGGCGCGAACGATATTGCCTTGGTCGATCTGCCGCAGGCCGGCGCGACCCGAGATCGGCGCGGTCAGCTTGGCGTAACCGAGTTGTAACTTAGCGCTATCGACCAAGGCCTGATCCATTTCCACGTTGCCTTGATATTGCTTGACCTGTGATGCCTGGGTGACGGTTTGCTGGGCGGCGATGGAATCCTGCGCCAGCAAGGTTTCATAGCGGGCATGATCCAGTTCGGCGTTTTTTAACAGCGCCTGGTCGCGCAGCAACTGGCCTTGGGCTTGTTGCAATTGCACTTGGAAGGGCCGCGGATCGATTTCCGCCAGCAAATCGCCGGCTTTGACCATTTGGCCTTCGCTGAACGCTACTTTGACCAGTTCGCCGTCCACGCGGGGTTTGACGGAGACGGTGCGCAACGCGGTGACGGTGCCGAGCGCGTTCAGATAAACCGGAAAATCGCCGCTGCCGGCGGACTGGGTGGCGACGACGGCGGGAGCGTCTTGTTGCTCAAAAAAACGCCGGCCTTTGCCTCCGCCGCGCTCGGCTTTGGTATCCTGGGCGGCTTCGCTATGCTGAAAATAGACGCCGGCGCCGGCCAGACTCACAACCAGTAACGTGCCGGTCCACAGCCAGGGCCGGCGCTTGCTCGACGAAGATAAAGCGGAATTTTGTTGGTTCATGCTGGGATACGTGTAGGTAAAGTTTGCGAACGGATGGTATGGATGCCGGCCAGCGTAAGTCCTGGGCCTGTTCGGGGACTCACTCGGCCTGTGAGTTAAGGCGTCGACAAGCAATAACACCCGTGGCTTTAAATTCATCTCTGCCGGGAATAAGCGAATTTCCGACGCTGTTTCAGCGATTCAGCGTCGGAGAATTGCGAGCGGTCAGTCATTAGCCGCCGGAATGCAAGATAACTGGAATGGCTGGATTTATCTTGCCACTCTGGTCAGGCCAACCGCCACTCGCAAATCCGCAAGGGTTACCACACGGGGGCCATGCAATGCAGCTATTTGGCCAACATCCAATTTAAGCTTTTGAATGGTTTCATACAGGTTTAGAGAATAAGGATTCACAGAGGTGGGGGCTGGGGCGTTGGCGGCTGGCGGCGTGTAAGCATCCGCTTCTATCAATATCTTCTCTTTGGGCAAATACACCGCGACAAAGGCGTCGTTATGGCTGTTGCCAGTCAAGGAATGAATCTCGATGTTACGTTTGCCATCAGAAATTACCTGCTTACCGGCAAAGTTAATGAAGTTTGGGGTTTTTTTGGACTTCTCCAGATTATCGGGGCGAATGCTGTGGGGAGCAGACCAAATTTTTTCGTAATAGGCTTGATTGGGCTGATGGGTGACGATCGTGGCCCCTGTATCGACAAAGGTGCGCAAACCGCCGCTGTGATCAAAATGTGCATGGGTGTTAATAACATACTTGATCGGCTTATTGGGGATGGTTTCCTTCAGTTTTTCGATCAGAGCGAGTGAGCGTTCTTCGTTCTGCGGTGCCTCTACCAAGACGACATGGTTAAGTTGTTCGATGGCCACGCTATGGTGCGTACCGCCAGTCAAATAATAAACGCCGTCCGCTAGTTTGTTAGCTGCGACGATAGTGTTCGGCTTCTTGGCTGCTTCGGCAGGTACCGGAATGTCTACTGTCGGGTTGGCTTTTACGGTTGTTACGTTCAAATCCAATACCGGATAGCCGCCTTGCAGACGCACGATGTGACTGGGAAACAACCCACCGTCAAATACCTTGTAGTCGCTGTATTGAGTTTCTACCAAGGTATCGCCCAATACCGGGTTGTCAATCCAGGTCTTCACATTCGTCAGTTGGTTGTTGGCGTTCAGGGTGCCCTGGTAGCGGTATTTGCCGTCCAAGGTAAAGGACACTTGGGTGTCGTTGCCTTTTTCTTCGATTGTGGCCTGATGGGTCTGCGCCGCTCTTAAAAATCCTTGTGGTGTGGCCCATATTTCCGCAGCGCGCTCTTCGATTGCTGTCGGTTGCGCGGTGATGGTAGGAGTTGCGCTGCTGGCGCCTGCGGCAGGCGGGGCAACGTTCCAGGCATAGGCGCCGCTGACGTATTGATCAACCTTCTGCTCGGTCGGTTGCGGGCGATTGCGTCCGGGCTCTATCTCTTGCAAGCGACTAATTTGCACGCGGGCGCTGGCGGTTTCGTAATTGATGTCGGCCGTGTAGTTTTTCAGCGCAAAGGGCGGCCAGGGTAAATCGGGACTCGGCGCTTGTCCGAACTGATACCAGCGACCGGTACCGCTAAATTCAATGCTTTTGACCTGAGTGGCGCCGGTGGCATCGCTGGCTAATTTGAGGCTATTTTGATGTAGCGAACTGCAACCGGCGATGATAAACGCTGTTAAACCAGCCGTTCGGTATAGCAATTTGTGCATGTTAACTCCTGTCGATTTGAAATAGATTCTGCTAAAGCGGGATTCGGCGTCGGTCAAGCTATGTTTTTTCCGGTCAACACACGTTTTGCCCAAAGTTTCTTGATCCATGCCGTTTTTCGATCAGTAGGCTCATAAGCAATTAAATGACGATCATCGATGAGCTACTTGATCGTGGTTATTGGACCACGAAGCAAATGTCATGCCGCTAAACTGCAATCCTTAAAATTCATAAGGATCTGCTGGTGGATGTGTTGGAATCGACGGGAGATTGCTGCTGAGCTAGCAATGTTTGTTGCTTAGATGTTTGTGTAGAGGCAGGTCAAGGCTTAGGAGTTTGCGATGCGGGGGTGTTAGCTAAACATGCGAAATTAGGGGCTCGGCGGTTTGGGTGGGGATTGCCGTCGTTATGCTAATTTCTGAAATAGACATCGAAATATATCGTTTTTAAAGAGAGTCTGGCGCTGGATAGAATTTCCTCAAGCTTTTCACTTGGGAAACCTTACATGACGTTGTCAAAAACCTTTCTGCCATGGTTGGGTGCCGTAATCGCAGTTACTGCCTCATTTCCAGCCAACGCAACCAACGGCTATTTTGCCCACAGCTACGGCGCCAGGAGCAAGGCCTTGGCGGGGGCGAGCACCGCTTTTGCGCAGGATGCGATTATTTCCGCGATTAATCCAGCTGGTCTGGCGTATGTCGGCGATCGTCTGGATTTGGAGTTTGAATTATTCAGTCCGCATCGCGAGTATCGAGTTAACGGCGGCGGCATGTTAGGGACCGGGTCGGTCGAAAGCGACAGCGAGTATTTCCCGGTGCCGACATTGGGTTGGAGTTACAAATTAGACGCTGCGCAAACCCTCGGTTTGGCCATGTACGGCAATGGCGGCATGAACACTGATTACAAACCACTGGTCAACGGTAATGGCTTGTTTACCGGGGCTAACGGTACCTTCGGCGCCGGTCGTACAGGCATCGACATGGCGCAGGCCTTTATCGTCGGCACCTACGCGCATTCGTTTGCCAAAGGCCGATATGCGCTGGGGATTTCGCCGATTTTTGCAGCGCAGACTTTCAAGGCCAGAGGCCTGAATACATTCGGTCAATTTGGTTTTTCCAGTGAACCGGATCATTTATCGGATCAGGGGCGCGATTATTCTTTCGGCGCCGGTTTTCGGATAGGCGGTTTGGCTGAGTTGCTGCCAGGGCTGCGGCTGGGTGCGTCTTACAAAAGCCGCATTTATATGTCCAAGTTTGAACGCTATTCGGGCTTATTTGCCCAGGGCGGTGGTTTTGATATTCCGGACAGCTTTAATGTCGGTTTGTCCTGGGATGTTACCAAGGCGCTGACCACCAACTTTGATGTCGAGCATATCCGCTACAGCGAGATTAAATCGGTCGGCAATACCTTCCAGGGCAATTTGCTGGGGTATGCCGACGGTCGCGGTTTTGGCTGGAACGACATGACGATTTATAAAGCCGGGGTGCAGTGGCAGCAAAGCCCGGATTGGATTTGGCGCGGCGGCCTAAGTTATGGGCAACAACCCATCGAAGGTTCCGAGGTGCTGTTCAATATTCTGGCGCCTGGGGTGCAGGAATGGCACTTGACCGGCGGCTTAAGTCACGCGCTTAGCAAACAAGACGAACTCAGTTTTGCGTTCATGTATTCGCCGCAGAAAACCATCACCGGCCCAAATCCATTGAGTCCGGGACAATCAATCGATTTGTCGATGAGCCAGTTTTCCTTGCAATTCGGCCGGTCGCGGCGCTTTTAATCTATTCAACACGCTCCTAACTTCAAGCGCCGCTATGGCGCTTCTTTTTTAACTGACTTTTAAAAATTTTGCCGATGACTTTCCCAGCTGCCAACCGGATCGCCAACTTACAGCCATCCGACATCCGTTTGATGACCCGCGAATGCGAACGCGTTGGCGGAATTAACCTGGGGCAGGGGCTGGGCGATTTGCCGGCCCCGGCATTGGTGCGCGACGGTGCAATCAAGGCCATTCAAGACGGCCTAAATACCTATACGCCTTCCGAAGGCGTGCCGCCATTACGGCAGGCGATTACCGCCAAACTGAAGCGCGACAATGGTCTGGAAGTCGATGCGGATACCCAAATCGTGATTAGCGGTGGTACGACGGGTGCATTCGCAGCCACCTTAACGGCGCTATTGAACCCGGGCGATGGCATTTTGCTGATGGAGCCTTACTACGGCTACCATCTGAATACGATTTTGCTCAACGGCCTGGAACCGCAATTTTTAACCTTGACGCCACCGACTTTCGCCCTCGACGAAGCTGAGTTGCGTGCCGCTTTAAAACCCAATACCCGAGCAATTGTGGTCTGCACGCCCAGCAACCCCAGCGGTAAGTTATTCAGTGTCGCCGAGTTGGCAATCATCGAGAGAGTGGCTGAACAGCATAATCTGTTGGTGATTTCCGATGAAATCTACGAATACATCACCTATGACGGCGTGCCACATATTTCCCCGGCCAGCGTCGGCAATCTGGCCAAGCGTACCGTCAGCATCATGGGCTTTTCCAAAACTTTTAGCATTACCGGATGGCGCCTGGGCTATGCGGTCTCCGAACCGGCATTGGCGCAGGCGATAAATTTGGTTAACGATTTACTCTACGTCTGCGCGCCGTCGCCTTTGCAATACGGCGCAGCGGCGGGCTTGCAGGCGCCGCCGGACTATTTTCAGCAGCTGCGAGCACAGTATCAACGCAAGCGCGACATCATTTGCGCCGGCCTGCAGGCTGCTGGGTTGACGCCGCTGGTGCCGCAAGGTGCTTACTACGTATTGGCCGACATCGCCCATTTCGGTTATCCCACAGCCAAGGCCGCAGCATTAGCTATTTTGGAACAGACGGGTGTTGCCAGCATCCCGGGCAGTTCCTTTTATCAAAGCGCCGCTGGCGAAGGTTTGATTCGCTTTTGCTTTGCTAAGGATGACGCTACCTTGCAGGAAGCGGTCAGGCGATTGAGTAACTTCCACCCTTGATAAATTTGCTAAAGGCTTTCAACCAAAATATTGCCTGTCTTTTGCTTCCGGTAAGTTGTTTAAACAACAGGCTGTCAACAATTGCTGTGCGTGAGGCAGCAGTGTGTCTGTGGCGGATAATCTAAATACTAGGCCAAACAAAGGCTTGAGAGCTGGCACATAAATTGAGTTACTAAAGGGATTAAGCATTCAGAAAACACCATGTCCAAACCTACCGTTTCCCGACTTGCCAGCACCCGTATCCCCACGGCGTATGGCGACTTTCAACTCTGCTATTACAGCAACACCCTGGATAACAAAGAGCATCTGGCCTTTGTGATGGGCAACGTCACCGACGCCGAAAACGTCTTGGTGCGTATCCATTCGGAATGTTTTACCGGCGACGTGCTGGGTTCCAGACGCTGCGACTGCGGCGAACAACTGGATCGCTCGCTGCAATTGATCGCCAGCCAAGGCGCCGGCGTTTTAGTCTACCTACGCCAGGAAGGGCGCGGCATCGGCTTATTGCAAAAAATGCGCGCCTACAATCTGCAAGACCAGGGTTACGACACGGTGGACGCCAATCTGCTATTAGGGCATGGCGCCGACGAAAGAGACTATTCCTTGGCGGCCCGCATTCTCGAAGAGCTCGGTGTCCATTCGATACGCCTGATGACCAACAATCCCGCAAAGATTCATGCCTTGGAAAGCGAAGGTATTCTGGTGAATGCCCGTTTTCCTTTGGAAGCCACAGTCAATGCGGACAACGAAGGCTATTTGCTGACCAAAGCTCGGCGCATGGATCATCTATTGCAGGTCAAACCTGCCGCTGCTAGGGTAAGCGTGAGAACCGCGCATGATTGTGAACCAGCAGATTGAGCGCTGGCTGACCGCCCAAACCGCGTTTTCCGAAACAGCCGAACGGCCTTTTGTTACGCTGAGTTACGCACAAAGCTGGGACGGCAGCATCACTACCCGCGCTGGAGAAACCCTGGGTTTGAGCGGTAACGAATCCCGGCGTTTAACCCACCAACTCCGCAGTCTGCACGACGGTATTCTGGTTGGTATCGGCACGGTGCTGACTGACGATCCGCAATTGACGGTGCGCGAATGTTCCGGAAAAAACCCGCAACCCATCGTCTTGGATAGCTGGTTACGCACACCGCCGACCGCTCGCCTGTGCCAACGCACCGACAAAGAGTGTTGGCTGTTAACCTGTTTAAAACCCGATGGCGAATTTGACGGTAACGCCGAAATCATCACCTTAGAGGGTGACGATGATGGGCGCGTTGATCTGTCGGCAGCCCTGCAACGACTTTGGGAAAAAGGCATCCGGACGCTGATGGTGGAGGGCGGCAGTCAGGTCATCACCGCATTTTTAAAAGCACAGCTGGCCGATGCGTTGGTTTTGACCATTGCGCCGACTTTGGTCGGCGGATACAAGGGCGTCGGCAATCTGGATTTGGTCTGTAAAAGCCAGTTGCCGCAAATTCGTCCACTACATTCGCAGATGCTGGGCGAGGATTTGATTATGTGGGGAAATCTGCATTATCGGGAGGCGGCACTAGCGTGAAAGCCCGCCAGCTTTGGTTTACCAAGCCCGGAGAAGTTGAAATCCGTGAGAATCAGTTGCCGCCACTTCAGCCGGGGCAAATTCTGGTGAAGAGTGTTTGCTCCGCAATCAGCGCCGGTACGGAAATGCTGGTTTACCGGGGACAATTGCCCACCGATATTGCGTTGGATGCCTCGCTGGCAGCCTTACTGAAACAAACCTCTTATCCCTTGCAATATGGTTATGCTTGTGTCGGCCACGTCGAACAAATCGGCGCTGGCGTCGATGCCGCTTGGTTAGATAAGCGCGTGTTTTCGTTTCAGCCGCACGCCAGCCATTTTATTGCCACGCCAGATCAACTGATCGTTTTGCCGGACGATATCGAAGCGGAAGCGGCGGTATTTTTAGCCAACATGGAAACAGCCGTTAATCTGGTGCTGGACGGCAGTCCGGCGTTGGGGGAACGGGTTGCGGTTTTAGGGCAGGGCATCGTTGGCTTGTTGTTATCCAGTGTATTGGCCCGTTTCCCCTTGGCGCAGTTACTGGCTTTGGACGAGATCAGCAAACGCCGTAATTACGCAGAATGGTTGGGCGTGCGTCAAGCGTTCGATCCCAAGTCAGATAGGGAAATTGCCGATTTGAAAGACGCTTTACGCTTGCCCGTGGAGTTATCGGCAACGCCGAACTCCGGTGCCGACCTAATCTACGAAGTTAGCGGTGCGCCGGCAGCTTTGAATCTGGCCATCGACTTGTGCAGTTATTCCGGGCGCATCGTGATTGGCAGTTGGTATGGCAGTAAGTCCGCGCCAGTGCAATTAGGCGGCGTGGCCCATCGCCATCGCATCAAATTCATCAGCAGTCAGGTCAGCAGCATTGCGCCGGAATT
Organism: Methylomonas sp. 11b; assembly: GCF_000515215.1. Lineage (NCBI taxonomy): Bacteria > Pseudomonadati > Pseudomonadota > Gammaproteobacteria > Methylococcales > Methylococcaceae > Methylomonas > Methylomonas sp. 11b. The sequence continues at coordinate 825,259 of NZ_KI911557.1, read as the reverse complement.
ATCCGGGCGCTGGGATAAAGCCCGCCGCTTCCAAGAGGCTTGGGAAATGATTCGACGGTTAAAGCCGCAAGCGCTGATCAGTCATCGCATGCCAATCGACCAAGCCGCAGACATTTACAAGCGGCTGGATCAGGAACCGCAGCAAGTCTTGCAAGCCATATTTACTTATTAAAACTCCAACGCTATTTACTTCCCCTATTTTTTCAAACAGGGGAGTAGTCACCAAAGAACCCAAGGAAAAAATAATATGTACAGCGTAGCCGTCAGTCGAGATTTCATCGCCAACCATTATTTAATCGGCGGCGACTGGGGCAGTGAAAACCAACCCCACTCACACCATTACATCGCGGAAGTGTGTATCGACGGCGAGCAACTGGATCAGCATGGTTATTTGGTGGACATCGTCGCCATCGAAGCGGCTTTGAATGACATCGTGGCGGATTTTCGTGATCAAATGCTCAACGATAAGCCGGAGTTTGCCGGCTTAAACCCCAGCATCGAGCACTTTAGCCGCATTATCTGTGAAAAAATCGCGGCCGCGATTAATCCACCGGGAACCGGCAGGTTGCGGGTAAAACTCTGGGAAAACGCGACGTGCTGGGCGGCTTACCGCTTGGCTTTCTAATCCGGTAAGCACCGTGCATGTCGGCTTGCTCGTCGTTGGCGACATGGACAGCGTCAGTGGCGGCTATTTGTATAACCGCAAACTGGTGTCTTACCTGCGAAGCCGAGGTGATCAGGTAAGCATTATCAATCTGCCGCCGCACAATTATTGGCGGTTGTTGGCAGAGAATATTCACGGCGATTTATTGAAAAACATCGCTGCAGCCAAGTTGGATGTTCTGATTCAGGACGCCATGGTTCATCCGGCCGTGTTTTATTTGAATCGGCGCATCAGCAAGCAACTCGGCATTCCGCTAATCGCCCTGGTGCACCTGCTGGCTAGCATAGACCAAGCGCCCTGGCACAGCGCCTGGCTTTACCGGATTGTTGAACGCCGTTATTTGCAAACCGTGGACGGCATCATCGCCAACAGCCAGACCACCCTAACTCAAATCCGTCAGCTGTTGGCCGGCGCTTTACCGCCGCACTGCATCGCAGTGCCCGCCGGTGATAATTTTGCCCATGACAATATAAGCCCGGCAGCCGTTTTGAAGCGCGCGCTGAAGCCCGGATCGCTAAGAATAGTGCTGGTGGGTAACGTCATCCGCCGCAAGGGCTTGCATGTTTTGATAAAAGCCCTTAGCCAACTGCCGGCACAGGACTACCAGCTCAACGTGGCCGGACGGCTGGATATGGAGCCCGGCTATGTCGCGCAAATTAAAGCCCTGATTCGCGATGCTGGATTAAACCAAAGCGTGTCCTTGCTCGGTCCCGTGCAAGATGAAGCGCTAGCCGTTTTATATCGGCAAAATCAGCTACTAGTCATGCCGTCCGCTTATGAAAGCTACGGCATTGTCTATGTGGAAGCCCTGCAATTTGGCTTGCCCGTGATCGGCACAAGGTCTGGCGCTGCGTGGGAGATTATTCGTGAAGGGGGAAACGGCTATTTGATCCAGCCTGAAGATCATGGCGCCTTAGCAAATGTGTTGCAGATCCTGCATGAAAATCGTCATCTGCTGGCGCAACTGGGCGCCAATGCACTGCATTCATACGCCGCCCAACCAAAATGGGAGACAACTTGCGCCGACATCCGTGCTTTTTTATCCGGTCAAGTCAGGGCCGGGCAAAGTCGATAAACGATTAGCCGTTGGCCAACAACCGCGTGCGCCGGCTGGCAAGTCCCTGTCGGGCGCAGCCATCGATGTAATGATGCAGCGCCACCTGGGCATTGGTTTTAGAGGAAAACGGCCCTCTCCGGCCTTCCCGAGTCAAAAAATACCACGCGGGAAGACCGGTATCAGGATTAGCCACGGACAAAAATCGTTCGGTACGAAACATAGTATTTTCTTTGTAAACTCTTGATATAAGAAAACTCCCACCATTATTTATGCCATGTTTTTTAGCCCTGCCAAGACTGACTTTAATACTCCAGATTGGCAAATAATTGTTGCTGGAGATACTGATACTGTTGATTGGGTGTTTGGAAAACAAAGTCTCGTGGTTTTGAGTCGTTTGATGGGTTTCGCTTTGCTCTACGCATCCTACGGTCCTGGTACTGTTGCTTGGGTGCTTGGAAAACAAAGTTTTGTCATTTCAAGACATGACTCACTGGGTTAGGCTTGGTCTAAACTCAATGGGCTTTGTAGGATGGGTAGAGCAAAGCGAAACCCATCGCTAACTTCAAACTTACCCCGAAAAAAGATAAATGACCGAATACCGTCGCCATCGAGTCCAAGGTGGCACTTACTTTTTTACGGTAAATCTGGCCGATAGAAGCCAAACACTACTGACGGAGCATATTGAGATTTTGCGAGAATCCTTCCGTACTGTTAAGCAAAAGCATCCATTTACAGTGGAAGCAATTGTAGTATTGCCGGAACATCTGCATGCCATTTGGACCCTACCTGAGGGTGACGATGATTTCAGTTTACGTTGGCGACAAATAAAATCAGAATTTTCCAGGCATATTGAAATTGGTGAGAAAATTTCCCATAGCCGTATTCGTAAAAATGAAAGAGGAATATGGCAAAGACGATTTTGGGAACACCGAATAAAAGACGAGAATGACTTTGCCAGACATGTGGATTACATTCATTTCAATCCAGTAAAACATGGTCATGTCACAACCGCTGCGGATTGGCCTTATTCATCGTTTCATCGATATGTTAAGCGAGGGATTATTCCCGCTAATTGGGGCGGAGTGGCGGGATTGGAAAATGATTTAAACTTGGGATAATGGTGGTTATGGGTTTATTTGATGGGTTTCGCGTTGCTCTACCCATCCTACGGTCCAGTTGCTTGGATGTTTGCAAAACAAAGTTTCGTGGTTTTATAGTGTGTCTAGTTCGAATAGGATTTTTTGTTAAACTGGGTTTGTTTTCGTAGGATGGGTAGAGCGTCAGCGAAACCCATCACTATCCTCAAGCCATTTCCGTTTTATTCCATGCGGGCGACACACTATTTTGACTTACGATACGCACTACTCTATATTCTGGATCATTTTGTTCAGTTAGAACATTAATCATTATTATCAGAGCTTGGAAAGCAAAATGCATCATGATCCTCAAAAAAATATTCAATTTACATTGTCTTTCGAAGGTAACGACTCTGATCGAAACTTAATTGATTATTACGATGTAGCCCAGGCTTTGACGGGCTTTCAAAGGTCGATCGCTCTTACTACCCACTTGGTTCTTAATAGCGAAATTATTACACAGGCTCCTTCATTGAAGGGGGCAAAAATATATGCCTTTCCTGCTGAGCAAGGAAGTTGGAAATCCACTGCAGTTATCTCTTTTATTGGTATGGGCATTTATAATGTAGCAACGCTGGAAAACAACTCTCCTCTTGGGCATATTGTTTACTCACTATACGATTATGTCGTTTCAGAATCGCTTGGAGTTCATGTCGATTACAACAAATCTCTTGGTCAGTTATATGAAGAGGCAAAAAAATATAATATAAAAGTAAAGCCAGTAACACAAAGTCAAGCAGACTCCCTTCTTGAAAAGTGTTCTACAGCAATTGGGGAAATGCACAGACCAATTTATAAGAACAAAACTGCAGAATCTGCAAACATTTACTGCACTTTGCCTGACCGACCAAAACTCCAAATTAATACAAAGCTCACTTTAGAAAGTTATGATTTTCTATTCGAAACTAGAATCACAGAAGTTCCCGAACAATTCTTCGGCAGAGTTTCTAATTATAACAGCAACACCTACAAAGGACGGGTTTTTATTCCTGAATTTGGACGGCCGGTAGTATTTGAATTGAATCAACATGCCAGAAATCAAAAATCAATATCTCTAATCACATCAAGCCTTAGTGCAAATGCTGTAAACGATTATGCTGACAGTAATAGCTCTATTAAAATATCTGCATTCCGTAATACTAGCCGCTCAGGACATCTTAAAAGTTTGATTATTATTACCGTAGGCTAGCTCAGTTGTATTTTGAGCAGAGCCGCTGAGCCGAACGGAGTGAAGCGTATCACTCGCGAACGATGGGCTTCCTTTCGTCAGCCCATCCAATAAGCTACACGGTGCACACGCTAATCGTGCCCACCCTCTCAAACCAACCTAATCCGCCGCAAAGCAATAAAAATAGCCCGCGCCGCCGGTGCTGACCAGGTTTTCCTGGCTGCAGCCTTTGCTGTCGTGGGTGGAGTTCCAGGAGACATTGCCGCCGGTGGCGCCGCGGTTGGTGCGGTCGGAGTGACCGACACGAACGCTGCCTTCACCACTGCTGGTGTAGTTTTTACAGGTGTGGTCGGCGGCATCGGTGTAGGCGCGACCGTCTGGTTTTGTACCTGTGATCAGGTCGTGTTGGTTTGGTGTGGCGCCCACGCCGTTGATTTGCGCGCCTTTTTCGGTGAGGTTTGTGGTGCGGTGTACGTTGTTACCCAACTGGCCCAGTTCCACGGTGTCGCCGTGTAGATGGGCGACATCATTGGCGACAATCGCGCCGTTGGCGTTAGCCCAAGGCCCGTTACCGATCCGGTCGCGGGCGTTGACGGCGGGTTGGTCGGCGGTGGCCTGGGTGCTCAAATAAGCGCGCCAGGTACGGTTGCCGGCTCCGGCATCAGTCGCCAGTTTTTGGCAATGCGCATCGGCGCCCGCCAAGCCGCCAAGATCAGCACCCTTGCCAGAACCGACACTGGTGACAAAAAAGCCTAACGGTGGCTTAGGGGCGTCGCTGGGGGCCTGTTGAGCGAGGGCTGCGTTAGCGCTCAGAATGAGCAGGCCGGCAACAAAGCTAGTTTTTTTCATGCATTTTCTCTCTAGTTATGGGTTATCAAAACGGATACCTTGAGCAAGGTTCCCGTCCCTAAAACTGCACTAATCGTGCCGTATTTATTCACCAGGAAATGCCGTCGTTGAGCAGCATGAATGCGTGCGAGCTGTTGCGATACAGACAGAGCTTGCTGATACCCTGCCTTTAGATAAGCACTTGCGCTACCTACTTGCCTGTAACAAGCGCAAGCAACCCAGGCCGCCTATGAGAATAATGGCATCGCGTAAGCGCATTAAGGCAATCAAGCCAATCGCCGCATCAGCCGGCAAACTCAAGTATTGAAACGCCCAAAACAGCGCCGCCTCCAAGGACCCAATCCCGCCCGGCAACGGTAATAAAAAAGACAGGCGCATGGCCACCAAAATGACCAGGAACGTAGACATATCCAAGGCAAGATCGAATACGCCGAGCAGTAGCCATAACTCCAATAGCAAACCAGCCCACCCGCACAGAGAGAGTAGAAAGGCTTTGCATAGTGCGGCCTTACCTGAAGCGACGGTTGCCTTTAAGTCGCTACCCAAGTGGTGCCAATGCGTTTCTATGTGTTGCAAGCGCGGATGATGCTGCCAGCGCCGGGCCAGGCGGTTTAGCCAGGCTAATACCCGTTCCGGCCGCTTTAAAATAAACCAGCCGAACAACGATAAAGCCAGCAAGATACCGGCAAGTACCAGCAGGATTTCCCGCCAGTTGGTGACAGCGCCGACCGGCGAAGCCAGCAACAAAAGCACCGCCAGGACCAGGATACTGAAGTTGATCCAAAGCTCGTAAAACCTATCCAGACCCAATGTCAGCAACGCGCCGTGCAGCGGCAGATGGCAGCGCTTGTGCAGCCAGAAAATCTGCAGTGGCTCGCCGCCGAATTGCGGGCCGGGCGTGATGAAACTGACGGCTTGGCCGGCTTGGCGAATCATCAGTAACTGACCAACACCGACCGGTAATTTCAGCACGTTACTCAACACCCACCAACGCTGGGCAGCGAGCAAAATAATGGCGAGATTCAGCCCTATCCAGGCCAGCCATTGGTTGAAAGAAAGTGTGCCAATGGTCAGGGTGATAGTGGCGAGCGGCAATTGGCTAAGCACCGCGCCAACCATCAGTAACGCTGGCACCCACAACAAAATTGGCAGCGCTCTATGCCAGGTCATCAGGCCCCGTCATAGCGTTGAATCCATGCGTCACCCCATGACCATAGGCTATAGTGGCCAGTGCCCAGCAACAAAATCCAGCTGGCAGTAAAAATCACCAGGTAAGAGCCAACTGGATGGCTAGCGGGCGGATAATGCCAGCCAAACCATATCAGCACGCTCAGCGCTCCTAAGCGTCCGGCCAAGCCAAGCACAACAAGGCTTGCGACCAGCAACAAACCATATGCCGTGACATTGCCTGCCGGATCGTTGGCATCCGCTATCAGCAAAAACAGCAGCAAGGCTAACAAGACACGCAAGCCCGGCTGAAAATACTGTTCGCTCCATTCTGCCAAGCGCCCATAAGCCAGCGGCGTTAACCCACCGCAAACCACCCACCAGTCCGTCGCAAACCCGAACAGCACCGGTAGCATGAAGGCAATACCGGCGATAACGGACAACTCAGGATCAAGTAGCGGCCAAAGCGCCACCGCGACGAAAGCCATTTGAAAGCCCGCCAAGGTGCGACGCAGCGGATTTTCCGGCAAGGGGTGTAGCGGCAAACCCCCTAAACAACGGCGTTGCAAGCCCCAGCGGTACACATAATAAGCCGCGCTTAACAGCAGATAAGAGAACTGCAATTTGCCCAAACCGATCGCCAATAGCGGCGCAATCACCAGTCCCAGCGCGTCGAAGCTAATGTCCAATTCATTGCCAAGCAAGCTTACCTGTCCGCTACGGCGCGCGGCGAACCCGTCCAAACGGTCCAGGATAGCAGCGAGGGTATAGCACAAGGCCGGTAGCCACATAGTCGCGGTGAGCGTTTGCGGCATAAACAAAAAGCCGCCGGTCAGCGCTATGCAACCGCCGCGCAAGATGGTTATACGATTTCCCCAGCCTAAAGTAACGTAGAGCGGTGCCTCTGCTTTGGCACGATTCAATGCTAAGCGCTGCCACACGCAACGGCAGACATAAGCCCAAATCAGACTCGCCAAAATCATCCATTGGCCAGCGAGCATCCAGTTCTCCTCAAGACCGAAAAAACCAAAGCCGATCAGCAGCACACCGACGCCCAATATGGCGATGGTGCGCACTTCGTGTTGCAGTAAATTTAAGGCGGTGTTTTCGGTTGCTTGCATGTTTTTCAATTACTGAATCAGATCATTCGACAAGCTTGTATGGTAAAGGTTAAGAGAATCGGGGAGACTTTGGTTGTCGGGATGGAGGGACATCGACAAGCATCTGCTAAGACAGACCTCACTGAGAAATCATCCCATCGCGTCTTCCAGAGTCGATGAAGAATCTAGCGGTTAGACCGCCGATTTGTGCACAAGCTTACTCGGCAGACGCACCACCCCGACTCTCTTATTTTTCAACAGGTGGAGGACGTATGACAAGCGAAATGTTGATCGGTATCGATGTAGCAAAAGATGAACTGGTGATAGATTCAGAGCAGGGTTTGTTGACGCTTGCCAATACGGCAGAGGCCATCGATGCCTGGCTGAAGACGTTACCGACCGGGAGTTATATTGGCCTGGAAGCCACCAGCGATTATCATCAACTCATGGCAGAGCAAGCGGTATTGATGGGCATGGTCGTCTATGTGCTGAACCCACGGGATATGCGCCATTATGCCCTGGGTTTGGGCAGACGGGGCAAGACGGATCGAGTGGACGCCCAAATGATCCGGCGATTTATCACCGCTGAACGGGGTCATTTACGTCCCTATCAACCTGCTTCGGCGATGCAGCACCAAGTGGCTTTACTGCAACGGCGCCGTGCGACGGTCGTCAAGCATCGTCAAGCTCTGCAAAAAGCCTTGCGAAGCGTGAAGGAACTTGAAGCGCCACTCATTGATACCGTGGTCGCCTTGGACGGATTGCTCAAGCATATCGATCAGCAACTGGATGACTTATTAACTTTGCAGCCTGCACTGAAAGCCGAGGCCCGACGTCTTGAGAGCATACCGGGTATTGGCCGGCAAACCTCAACACAGCTGGCTGTCTTGTTTGATCGGGTCCCGTTAAGCCGCAGCGATGCCGTAGTAGCCTTTGTCGGGCTGGATCCCCGAGCCTGTGACTCAGGCCAAAAGCGGGGCCGCCGACGCGTATCCAAACGGGGACCGGGTGAACTGAGACGGCTGTTATACAACTGCGCCCAGGCAGCCGCCAAAACGGCTGTGTGGAAACCCTATTACCAAGAGTTAAGAGCCAGAGAGTTCTCGGCAACTCAGGCGCTAGTGATTATCGCCAGAAAATTATTACGCATCGCATTCTCGCTTTGGCAACAAGCCGATGCCCGATTTGACGCTCAGAAAATTGCTTGCCTCAACAATGCAGCTTGACGAAAACCATAGAATCTCCAGCAGAAGCCATGCCAGTTTGGCGTTGTTTTTGCTTTCAAGCATTTTCAATCTCAAACAATAATCCTGACTTTTCACTAAACATGCCCGTCTCCATAAACTCAAGTTCTCTTTCTCGACACCTGTTTTGCCGCCCAGACCTAAACGCGTCGCAGTGGGAGTCTAAATGCTAGGTGATCACAAGGTTTTTAATCATCAGCGGACAGCTCACTTTGCAACCGGTATCAATAGCTGCGCCTTACTTTATGTAATGGTGGCTTTACTTATGCCCAATCGCCTCAGCGCGATTACCCCCGCGGCTTTTGCTTACTTACCGTTGGAAGCGATAGTGCTCGGCCTGGCCTTATTGGTCCGGGGCAGGGGAGCCGTATTGATTCGCTGGCTTGCCGTCGGCCTGCTCGGCACCGGGATCATCATGAAATTGGCCGACATCGCGGCATATCAGGTTTTCGATCGGCCATTCAACCCGGTGCTAGATTCCCGCTTTCCAGCAGACGGCATGCATTTGCTGCAAGGGGCCATCGGTAAAAGCGGCGCAATCGTTGTTGCTGGTTTGATAGTTGCGCTATTGATTGGGATCTTTTTGCTGACGAATACGCTCCTGCGTCGGGTGCAGAGGCTGCTGCAGGGTTCGGCGAGAATCAGTGGGTTTGTCTTATGCGCTAGTCTATTAGTTTGGAGTACTTGCGTTTTTTCTGGCTGGCCTTATGCCGGCAAGCCGTTTTACGATCTACTGGCCCAGCACGTTGCCAGCATCCGGACCGGCATGGCCGATTTGGAAAGTTTCAACAATGTCGTTGATAGCGATCCTTATGCCGCCGTGCCGGACAGCGCATTGTTCGAGAAGCTGAAGGGCAAGGATGTGCTGGTGGTGTTTGTCGAATCGTATGGCCGAACGGTGCTCGACAAAGCCGATTATGCTGCCCATATTCGTCCGCTGTTACAGCAAAGCAGCGCCGCTTTGGCCGCAAGCGGCTTAACCGCTCGCAGTGCTTATCTAAGTTCGCCGACTTACGGCGGTATCAGCTGGCTGGCGCATGGCACCCTGATGTCCGGTTTATGGATCAATAGTCAGACCCGCTACGACCGCTTGGTAATGAGCCAGCGCCCATCGTTGAATCGCCTGTTCCAACGGGCCGGCTGGCGCACCGTGGCGGTACAGCCCGCGCATACGATGGATTGGCCGCAAGGTGAGTATTTTGGTTACGATCGCATCTATGCGGCTCAAGACCTGAGCTACAAAGGCCAAACCTTCAACTGGATCACCATGCCCGACCAATACACACTATCGTCCCTGCAAGCCTTGGAGCGCAAACCCGGTGCCCGGCAACCATTGATGGCCGAATTGGCCTTGATCTCGTCGCACGCGCCTTGGACACCGTTGCCGGAATTAGTGGATTGGGACCAGGTTGGCGACGGCAGTGTTTTCAATCAAGCCCGAGTTGGCGATACCCCGGAAGAAGTCTGGCAAAACACCGAGCGCATCCGCGAGCAATATCGCAAATCCATCGAATATGCGCTGGCGAATATCGTCTCTTACGCCATTACCTACGGCGACGATAATCTGGTGATTCTGGTGTTGGGCGACCACCAACCGGCGCCGTTCGTTACTGGTGAATCGGATAGTCACGACGTGCTGGTGCATTTGATCAGCCGCGACTCCAAGTTGATGGCTGCGGTAGATGCTTGGCATTGGACAGACGGCATGCTGCCAGCCGACAATGCGCCCGTGTTGGGTATGGATAAGTTACGGGAGCGCTTTATCAGGGCGTTTTCGCAGTAAATATTGATGTTCGTTTAATAGTCTTGGCTGCGCGTTCGCGTAGTGCTAAATACGCCCGGATAGGATCTATGAAGGTCTAACAGATTATGGAGGTTGAAAGTAAAAAAACGACCCAAAAGAGCCGGTCGCGTTTCTCCAAAGCGGCCAGTCAGCCAAATCCAGATTCTGCGACGGGAGGTCTACAAAGCCGCCGTTGGCGACCTCACCCAACCGGCCATTAGCCGACATTCCACTTAGCCAAGACCAGTCATTCAAATCTGCAAAAGCAGCCATTCAGTAAGAATGAAAACGTAACATCAAGACTGAGTAGAATTAATCTGGACGTTATCATAGAAATTTGATAAAAAGAGTTTAAGCAACATTTATCGTCATTGAGGGATAGATGGAAGAGCAACAAGGCAATAATAACAATAAGCCTTCAGAGAAGAGTTCTTCTGCTGCGCCTACGATTTCCTTGCCCAAAGGTGGTGGCGCAATTCGCGGCATGGGTGAGAAGTTTACCGCCAATCCGGTCACCGGCGGCGGTTCAATGAGTGTTCCGATTGCTACATCTCCTGGTCGTTCAGGCTTTGGTCCTCAACTTTCTCTATCCTACGATTCCGGTGCAGGCAACGGTCCTTTCGGGCTTGGATGGAGTCTCGCACTTCCCTCTATTACCCGCAAAACAGATAAAGGCCTTCCGCGTTATTGTGACGATACCGAGTCTGACGTCTTTATACTCTCGGGAGCGGAAGATCTGGTTCCTGAGCTTCAAGCCGATGGCACGCATTTCGTAAATATAGAGTCTGATCCCACTTATTCCATCTTTAGATACCGCCCCCGAATTGAAGGGCTTTTTGCACGAATAGAACGTTGGACTAATAAATCCGATCCAACAGATACGTTTTGGCGATCCATCAGCAAAGACAATATTGTCACTTTTTACGGTAGGACCGACGAGTCTCGTATTTTCGATCCACAAGTTAAATCAAATCAGCAAGCGCGAATTTTCACATGGTTAATTTGCGAGTCCTACGATGATAAAGGCAACGGAATTTTATACAGGTACCAGAAAGAAGATGGTCGGGGAATTGATGCTTCGCAAGCCCATGAACTAAACCGTGGTGAAGTGGACGATCAGAGCCGCACTGTTAATAGATATCTTAAAAAGATTCTTTACAGCAATCGCAAAACATTTCTGGATGAAAACGGACAATGCCCGCTATTTCCTAAGGATGAAATTAGGGAAAATGCCGATTGGATGTTCGAAGCCATCTTCGACTACGAGGAAGGCCACTATCAAGCCTTCTCCACAGACAATGAAGCTCACGAGTTCGTTGTTGCTTCGATAAATAGTTCTGAAGCATGGCCAGCCAGATTAGACCCATTTTCGTCCTACCGGTCAGGTTTTGAAGTTCGAACCTACCGGATATGCCGACGGGTATTGATGTTTCATCATTTCCCTGATGAATTAGGGATCGCCGATTGCCTAATACGCTCCACCACATTCACTTACAAACAAAATCCAGTCGCCTCAGTTATGACGGAAGTCACTCAATCGGCATACCGTCGTCAAGGCACATCCGACATACCGAATCGCTACCTCAGAAAGTCGCTTCCTTCACTCACCTTTACCTACAGCTCGGTTCCAGACGAAGCATCAATTGCCGAACACCCAGTTCAAGCGATAGACAACCCATGTCTTGAGAATTTACCCTTCGGGCTTGATGGGTCCCAATACCAATGGGTTGATTTGGATGGTGAAGGCCTTTCCGGCATACTGACCGAACAGGCAGGAGCTTGGTACTACAAACGAAACCTTAGCCCTATTCATCAGGAAACTGGCGAGAATGGTCAGCCACAGATCAAAGCCTGCTTCGCTCCGATAGAGCTAGTAGCCTCCAAGCCATCGTTGTCATTGGCAAGCGGCGCCCAATTAATGGATTTAGCTGGCGACGGTCAGGTAGATGTTGTTGAAATGGAGGGACCGGTCAAAGGCTTTTATGAGCGAACTGAGGGTGCCGACTGGGAAAGCTTTCGTCCATTCAGCTCATGGCCCAATATCAATACTCGTGACCCCAATCTCCGCTTCATTGATCTTGATGGTGACGGTCATGCCGACATTCTGGTCACTGAAGATCATGCGTTCACATGGTATCCATCGCTCGCGGAAGACGGTTTTGGGCCAGCACAACAGGTAACGAACTCATTTGACGAAGAAAAAAGCCCTCATCTAGTTTTTGCTGACGACACCCATTCCATCTTTGTGGCTGATTTATCCGGCGATGGGCTTGCTGATTTGGTGCGTATTCGCAATGGCGAAGTGTGTTACTGGCCCAACCTCGGCTACGGGTTATTCGGCCCCAAAGTGACTATGGACGCGTCGCCCTGTTTCGATCATTGCGACCAATTCGACCCACGGCGGATTCGACTAGCTGATATTGATGGCACTGGCCCCACGGACATCCTCTACCTGCACAAAGACGGCGTCCACGTGTACTTCAACCAGTCCGGCAACCGCTGGAGCAATGCTGTCGAATTGCCGCAACTCCCGGCCATCGAAAACCTGTCTTCCGTTCAGGCAATGGATTTGCTTGGCAACGGTACTGCCTGCCTGGTCTGGTCATCGCCGCTGCCCGCAAATGCCCGCCAGCCCATGCGCTACATCGATTTGATGGGCGGCCAAAAGCCACATCTGCTCATCAAATCCGAAAACAACCTGGGCGCCGAAACCCGCGTCCACTACGCACCATCTACCAAGTTCTACCTCCTGGACAAAATGGAAGGCCGGCCCTGGATTAGCAAGCTGCCATTTCCGGTACACGTGGTCGAAAAGGTCGAGACCTACGACCACATCAGCCGTAACCGCTTTGTCACGCGCTATGCCTATCACCACGGCTATTTCGATGGGGCGGAACGTGAGTTCCGTGGCTTTGGCATGGTCGAGCAGTGGGATACGGAAGAATTTGCCGCTCTCTCCCAAGCCGGTACGCTGAATCAAACCACAAATCTGGCCGAAGACTCCCACGTTCCACCGGTTTTAACAAAAACCTGGTTTCACACCGGCATTTATTTGGGGCGCGATCGCGTTTCGAATTTCTTCGCCGGCCTCCTCGATAGCGTCGATAAAGGTGAATATTACCGGACACCCGGACTATCCGACGGCGAAGCCAAGGCCCTATTACTGGATGACACGATCCTGCCGGAAGACCTGACGCTGGAAGAAGAACGCGAGGCCTGCCGTTCGCTCAAAGGCGCCATGTTGCGGCAGGAAGTCTACGCCCTGGACGGCACAGAAAAGCAGATTCATCCCTACACCATCACCGAACAGAATTTCACCATCGAATGCCTACAGCATCGGCGAAGCAACCGCCATGGCGTTTTTTTCACCCATCCGCGGGAAGCACTCAGCTATCACTACGAACGCAACCCCAAAGATCCCAGAATCAGCCACTCCCTCACACTCGAAGTCGACAAATTTGGCAACGTCCTCAAGTCGGTGGCGATCGGATATGGCCGCAAATCATCGGATTTGACGGAAACCTTCGATAAGGAGCGTCAGACCACGACGCTGGTGACCTATACGGAAAACAGAGTCACCCAAAACATCGATGAACCCGACAGCTATCGCACGTCGCTTCCTTGTGAGGTGCGCACTTACGAGCTGACGGGTTACAAACCCAAGGACGAAAACAACGGCCGCTTCACCCTCACTGACTTCGTCACCGAGACGCCAGAGGGACTCAAGCACCGCTTCGATGAGGAAACGAGCTACGAATTGCTTCCCGGCGCAGGCCGGCAGCGCCGGCTCATCGAACACGTCAGAACGCTCTATCGCAAGGATGACCTATCCGCGCTTCTGCCGCTGGGTTCCATCTCGGCCAAAGCCTTACCCGGCGAAAGCTACAAGCTAGCGTTTACGCCAGGCTTGTTGCAACAGGTCTATCAACGCGGCCAGGAAAATTTGCTGCCCAACGCTAACGAAGTGCTGATCAGTCAGGGCGGCGATGGTGGCGGATATGTCAGCAGCCAAATGCTGCGTTCTCAGAGTGTGTTCCCAGCAGCAAACGATGCCAACGCCACCCGCAGCGACAGCGACGGCAATTGGTGGATACCGGCAGGGCGAGTCTTTTTTCATCCCAATGCAGACGTCGCCAAACCCGCCAACACAGCCGCGCAGGAACGGGCCGAAGCACAACGGCATTTCTATTCCCCAAGGAAATTCGCCGATCCTTTCGGCCAAGGGGCTATAGCAAGCTATGACAAACACGATCTTCTGGTCGTCGAAACCCACGACGCCGTCGGCAATACCGTAGCTGCCCACCACGACTATCGCGTTTTGCAGCCGGATTTAATCGTCGATCCCAACGGCAACCGTTCTCAAGCTGCCTTCGATACGCTCGGTATGGTGGTGGGTACTGCCGTGAGGGGTAAGACCAATGAAACCGTTGGCGACAACTTAACCGGCTTCGAAGCAGATCTGACAGATGAACAGATCAACAACTTTCACGACGCCACCGATCCTCACGATCCAGCTTCTAACCTGTTAAAAGGAGCGACGACGCGCATCCTTTACGATCTCCATCGCTTCCAGAAAACCCGCGAGGCCCATCCCGACGATCCTTCGCAATGGCTGCCGGTCTATGCCGCCACCCTAGCCCGCGAGACCCACGCCAGTGACCCGCTGCCGCAAAGGGGGCTCAAGATTCAAATCAGCTTCTGCTATTCCGACGGCTTTGGTCGCGAGATTCAGAAGAAAATCCAGGCCGAACCAGGCCCGTTGATCGATAGCGGCCCGGTCGTCAGTCCGCGTTGGGTGGGCAGCGGCTGGACAGTCTTTAACAATAAGGGCAAACCTGTTCGTCAGTACGAACCCTTCTTCAGCCAGCTTCCGGAACAGCGCCATCATTTCGAATTCGGCGTCAAGGTCGGCGTCAGCCCGATTCTGTTCTACGACCCGCTGGAACGCGTGGTCGCCACCCTGCATCCCAACCACACCTACGAAAAGGTCGTTTTCGATCCCTGGCAGCAGACCACTTTTGATGTCAACGATACCTTAGCCGCCAACGGCAGCGAAACCGGCGATCCCCGCACCGATGCGGATATCCAGGGCTATGTGCAGCCTTACTTCGCCACCCAGCCGAATACCTGGAAAACCTGGCATCAGCAGCGTATCGGCGATGAGAGGGGTGCCGAGGAGCGCCGTGCGGCGGAACAAGCATCCCAACACGCAAACACACCCACCGTGGCCCATTTCGATACCTTGGGCAGACCCTTCCTGACCGTGGTCCATAACCGTTACCAGCGCAACGGCGCGATCAAGGATGAAAAATACGCTACCCGCGTCGTCCTGGATATCGAAGGCAACCAGCGCAAGGTGCGCGATGCCATCGTGCAGGCGGACGACAAGCTCGGCCGTATCGTCATGCAATATGACTACGACCTGCTTGGCAACCGCATCCACCAGGCGAGCTTGGAGGCGGGCGAGCGCTGGATGCTGAACGATGTCACCGGCAAGCCTATCCGCGCCTGGAACAGCCGCCGCTACAACTTCCGCACTAAATACGATGCTCTGCGCCGCCCCGTCAAATCCTTTGTGCAAGGGGGCGATCATCCCGAAGAGCAGCCCCCCCGGACCTATTTCAGCCAACCGCTGCTATTCGAAAAAACGGTCTACGGCGACGATGCCGGTAGTGGCCTGAGTGAAACGCAACGCACGCAAGCCAACCAGCGCGGCAAAGTCCATAAACACTTCGACACCGCCGGGGTCGTGACCAATGAAAGCTACGACTTCAAAGGCAATTTGCTGCGCAGCAGCCGTCAATTCGCCAGCGACTACCAGAACACACCAAACTGGTCGTTCAATCCGGCCCTGGAATCCGAAATTTTCGTTAGCAGCACCCGCTTCGATGCGTTGAACCGACCCGTCGAAATGCTGTCGCCGCACACCAGCCAGATACCGCCGAGCACTCTCCGTCCGGTTTACAACGAAGCCAATCTGTTGAATGAAATTCGCGTCAACCTGCGCGGCGCAGCGCAAGCCACCGTATTTGTCAGCAATATCGACTACAACGCCAAGGGCCAGCGCACGCGCATCGATTACGGCAATGGAGCGCAAACTACTTACGACTACGACGAACAAACCTTCCGCTTGACCCGCTTGCACACCACGCGCACGCCTGGCCAAAGCGGCATGGCTTCGCAGATTTTCGAAGACCCGGCGGTGGTGCAGGACTTGCATTACACCTACGACCCTGCCGGCAACATCACCCAGATCAACGATCGGGCGCTGAAAACCGTTTTCCACGCCAACCAAAAAGTGGAAGCGGAATGCCGTTACCGCTACGACGCGCTGTATCGTTTGCTCGAAGCCAGCGGACGAGAACACATCGGCCAATCGGCATTTCAGTTCACCCCGGTCAACGGCAATTATCGCGACTATCCCTTCGTGGGCGCGGCGCAAACCAACGACCTGCAAGCCCTGCGCAACTATACCGAGCTTTACGAATACGATGCGGTCGGCAATTTCGAGCGGATGATTCACCAGGCAGTGAATGGCGGCTGGACTCGCGTTTACGAATACGACCAAGCTAGTTTTATCGAAGACGGCGTTCATATCAAACCGCGCAAAGCCAGCAATCAGTTAAGCCTGACTACGGTGCAAACCAGCGGCGGTCAGCCTATTAAGGAACCTTATAGCTACGATGCCCACGGCAATATGAGCTCGATGTCGCATCTGTCGAAGATGCAATGGGATTTCAAGGATCAGTTGAGCGCCAGTGCAAAACAGGTGGTCAACGGCGTCAATGCGGAAACGACTTTTTATGTGTATGACGCAGGCGGGCAGCGGGTACGCAAAATTACTGCTCTAGCCAATGGCTCGCGCAAGAATGAGCGTTTATACCTGGGTGGATTTGAAATCTATCGGGAATATGGCGGTAATGGAGCGAATGTAATTCTGGAGCGCGAGACGCAGCATGTGATGGATGACAAGCAGCGCATTGCGCTGGTAGAGACACAGACAGTGGGCAATGGAGAGGTTATAGGAAATTCAGTTTTAGTTCTTCGTTATCAGCTTAATAACCATCTTGGTTCAGCATCCCTGGAAATGGATCGCAATGGAGGTTTGATTTCGTATGAGGAATATTTGCCTTATGGCTCTACTTCTTATCAGGCGGGTCGAACTCCTGCAGAGTTGAGTTTGAAGCGGTATCGGTATACCGGAAAGGAACGGGATGAGGAGACTGGGTTTAGTTATCATGGGGCAAGGTATTATGCGGTTTGGTTGGGGAGGTGGGCGAATTGCGACCCGGGCGGAAACAAAGATGGCGCAAATCTCTTTTTATATTGCGGAAATAACTCGATTAGTTATTTAGATAGAAATGGTAAAGAAAAAACACATGCTGATCAGAAAAAAAAGAATCAAGATGCGGGTACAAAAAAAGACCTAAAGCAAAATCGAACTACTCCAAAGAATGATTGGGACATTTATTGGAGAGATACTTCATTTGAAGATGCTTTTAAATATGGTCTTGAGCATCCTGACGTAGTTGAGATGTGGGGAGGGTTACCGCCTGTACATCTAAGAACAATTTTGGAAACCCCAACAAAGGAAGAGATCGAACAAGCAGAACTCAAAAAAAAAATATCTGTTTTCGTTGCTATAAACGTCAGCGATGTAGATCCGTTTACAGGCGAAGTTCAAACGAGTTCTGATAAAAATCCAGGTCATGTCGTACTGTACGTCAAGAACGATGCCGGGCAAGTTTTAAGCACTGTTAGTTACGGACCAATAAATCGTCCAGGGGCTGCGGATGCTTTGTCAGGGGGAGCGAAAGGAAATGTAGAGCATCCAATTAAAGAAGACGATATATATTTAGTTTACGAATGGAAAATCGATAAAGCGACCGCCGAAAAAATCAAGGTTGAGATTGACAAATTGAAGGCAGACCCAGGAACTTATACCCCGAAACATCAATGTTCTTCTGTTGTAGTTGAGATTCTTAAATCCGCAGGAGTAAAAGATGTTCCTGAAGGTAAAGGCAGCATTGATTTAGTTGGCACAACATCGGTTAAAGATGTGTCAACTCCGTATCATTTGAATAAGGAGTTAGAAAAAAAGAAAATGCCACATGTTGAAGTAAAAGGATCTCAATTAGTATCACAAGGAGTGAAATTACCAACAAAAAAATAGAGAAAGAGCTGGGTTGTTTCCTCCCGGCGTGAATACGGGTGTTGTGGTTCGGCGCTGGTTGTTTCGAGCCCGCGTAGGTTGGGGTGAATGTAATGAACCCCAACACTCTCTCGGTATTGAATATTGCGTTGGGGTTCCTTCGTCACCCCAACCTACGTTGAGGTGGTTTTGTATGGATGGTCATACATGCGATATCGGCGCGCGGATATTAAAGGTGGAACGTATTTCGTTACGGTGAATCTGGCGGGACGAAAGCGAACCTTACTGGTGGATTATATGGACCAATTACGCATGGTAATCAACAAGGTGAAAACGACACATCCGTTTCACATCGATGCGATGGTCATTCTGCCGGATCATCTGCATGCCATTTTTACCTTTCCACAAGACGATTGCGATTATCCGACCCGATGGATGTTGATCAAAGCGGGGTTTTCCCGGCAAATCCCAAAAAACGAACGCATCAATACCAGTCGATTAGCCAAAGGCGAACGGGGGATTTGGCAACGTCGATATTGGGAACATCTGATTCGCGATGAAACGGATTATCCACGGCACATGGATTACGTGCATTGGAACCCGGTAAAGCACGGGTTTCTATCACGAGTCATCGATTGGCCGCATTCGACTTTTCACCGGTACGTCAAAAATGGTGTTTATCAGCCGAATTGGGCAGGCACAGCGGCTAGTGGTAACGGTGAGGATTTTGGCGAGCGGTACGGCAAGGCCACTATCGGACCAGACGGAATAATGAGCAACAATGACCAGGGGTAAAGACGATGAAGAACTTATCTTATAGGAGCGTGCTGACGGGAATCTTTACCTTATGGGCTGGCTGCTTTGCAACCGGCGCGGCACTGGCTGATTGCTCGCTTAGCCCCAAATTCACCTTTACCCACGAAGAAATCGGCGAGCTTAAGGTATTCAGCGACCCCGATACCAAAGCCATCGCCTTCGCCTCGCAAATGCAGGTTAATACCGACGGCGCACCGGATTCCTACCACCCGGACGACATCGGCATTACCCATATCTGCAACGGCGTCAGCGTCGGCGCCAACTGCACCTGGAAGCCCAAGTGCCTGACCGACTTCAATCAAGCCAAAGCCGAACACTTCAAGGGACCGACCAAAATCTGCTTTTTCGCGATGGCCACCGATGCCAAAGGCATTCCCATCATTCAAGGCCCAACCGACCCCAAGGCCGGTTACTTCGTCTCGACCACCGCATTGCACCAGCCCGGCGAAAATCTGCGCACCCCGCAGGCGCAACTGGATTCCAACACCGTCAACTTCGCGGTTATCCCCGGTAACTGGCAACGTTCCGGTAACCCCGGGCCGAAGCTGGGCGACTTCGGCGTGGCCTACCGGCGCTCCAATGGTAAATCGGCCTTTTTCGTCATCGGCGCACCGGCCCCAAAAACAAACTCGGCGAAGGCTCCGTCGCCCTGCACCAGGCGCTCGGGAATGATCCCTTCATGGACCGCTTCGGCGTCCGCCGCGCCCGCAAAGGCATCGGCAACCGCGACGTGGTCTACCTGCTGTTCCCCAACACCGCCCAACCCGGTCAGAAATTCGATACCGCCAATATCGACCGGATTGGAGGAGAGCAACTGCAGAAATTCGGCGGTATTGAGCGATTGCAGGAATGTTCTGGGCTACTGGCAAAGTAAGGATAGGTATCCGGTAATCTTACTAATACTGAGAGGTGAATTTGTAAATCTATGCCGAAAGACTTCTTTCACATACTAATGAGGAAAACACTATTGAACGAATCGAGCAGATGGGGATGACCGCAGATGTAAAGACTGTAGAAACTTTGATCTAGACACTAAATAGGAGATGAACATGGACATGACGATTAATTGGGACCAAGAACATATGAATCTGGCGATGAAAATCGTTCGAGAACGATTCGCGATGAATTCCATAGCGGGTCATTTTGCGCCGCACACAATGATCGATCAGATGACCCGAACGATTCCCAGTAATCGATTCGACTACGGTGAGCGAATTGTCATCGACAATGAAACCCTAAACTTATTCGAGCCCTTTGCAATTTGTAACTTCACCCTGGCCCAGATGAATGAGTTCGGTAACCTAAGCGGCGAAATGCTAACGGGCGAAACGGCCATGCAAAATCGCATCGTTACTACCATTACGCGTGCCGCCAGTGCACTGGCTCGTTGGCACGATTTCCTGTTTTTCGTCGGTTTAGAACAGAATGACGACCCTAGTAAATTAAAACCACCAGGTGTTGATCCCGGTAAAGCTGTTACGAACCCAGTGCCGGTAAGTCTCCGCCAAGCCGCTATACAAGCGGAAAAGGATTTAAACAACGGTAATGAGAACCCAATCTTAGTGAAAGGCCCCGCGCTTAACGAGGGTTTAGTGGCTGCCGTATACCAAGCGGTCTTGCAGCTTGAGACGCGGGGTTATTACACCACTTACCATCTTGTTCTGGGTGAAGGGCTTTGGGAGGAGTTATATCGGCCCACCCAAGGCTCGCTGGTTCTACCCAAGGATCGGATCGAACCCACTCTAATCGGTGGTCATATTCATCGGACTACCACCTTACCAAGAGACGAAGCGCTCATCGCCTCACTGGATGGTCCCACCATTGATTGCGTAACGGCTGGCAGTGGGGATCAACATCCGAACTTCGCCTTATTACCGGCAGTAACGACAACGGAGACTATCTATAAGGCTAGGATTGTTGAGGCATTCGTGCCGAGGATACGGGAAAACCAAGCCATCGTGCGGCTCAAGATAGATACTACACAGGCTGCTGGTAAAGGTAACTCATAACAATAGCTGGAGAGCGGCATGGCTGAAAAAATCATAAAAGTTGGCATGATGGGGAACGATGTTTCCGCTTTACATCAAACCCTTCTGTCTCAGGGATTGACGATTCCCCAATCTGAAGCAGGACGCGGTTTTTTCGGCCCAGCCACTCGCAATGCAG
This sequence comes from Methylomonas sp. 11b, assembly GCF_000515215.1. Classification (NCBI taxonomy): domain Bacteria; kingdom Pseudomonadati; phylum Pseudomonadota; class Gammaproteobacteria; order Methylococcales; family Methylococcaceae; genus Methylomonas; species Methylomonas sp. 11b. The sequence goes on along the minus strand of NZ_KI911557.1, from coordinate 803,957 downwards.
TTTTAGAAATTCAAACGCGCAATCAATTGCCAACAACTGGGCAGGTAGATGCGGCGACGGCGGCCGCTATTGCCAAGCAACCAAGCACAGTGGCAATAGCCGAGTCTGCTGTTACCACTAATACTATGCCTTCCGGAATCGCTGCTGGCAATGTCGGCATTGGTTCGACATTAGTCACTGGTATCTCAGCGGCAAATTCTGCAGCAGCCTTAGGTTCTGTGCGGATTCCTGATGTCATGATTCCCAATTCACCACCAACGAATCCGTCGCCGGGCGGTGGTGTTTCATCTTCGCCTACCCAAGTCGTGAGCGGCAGTATTGTCCTCGAGCATGGTCTTCCAGCCAGCAAGGTGAAACTCAATTTCTATCAACGAGGGCTGGGCGGGGAGTTGACATTGGTCGCTGGAAATATCGAAACGACAGAATCGGGGGAATACAGCACTGTCTTATCTGGCGCTTCGAACCTGGAAATTCATGCGATCGATAGCAATAATCGCGAGGTACAACTTTCCGCAACCAAGTTTGATTTGGCGGCGGATGAAAGAATCGACTTGATTGCGCCGAGCGCCGTTCAGCCACTAGCCGCTGAATTCAAGCGGTTAACGGAAGCAGTTGCCCCGCATGCGGGTGAGAAGATGATCGGCTTCAAAAATGCGATTGAGCGAGACGGCCGAACGGATTTCAGTTTCCTTGCCGGCAAGACTGGCTGGGACCCTGGGGCGCTAGCCCTCGCGTCAACGGCTTTTAGCCTATCCGATCATATTAATGTTCCAGCCGAAGGTTTGTATGCGATGGCTCGTTCAGGTCTTCCGATGGATCCACGCAAATTGGCCCAATTGCGGACGGAGACCGTAGCAAATGTATTGAGACGAGCATCCGCAGCCGGAATGGTGGACGCCGCAAGCATCGACAGCAACATTGCTGCATTTCGAGAGTTTGCGGGGAACTTCAAATTCAACAATCGAATATCTGGTGCGGTATCGGCACCAAAGGATTTTGTCAGCTCCGCGCAATTATCCGATGCTGACAAGGCTTTATTCACAAGTGTCATTAAAGAAGAGGCAACTAAAAATATCTGGGAACGAGCCAAAGCTGTCGGTGTATCGGATGCCGGTTTAGAACGGCTACAAATTCAGGGAAAACTCGCCTATTTGACGTTCAATAATGCGGAGCTATCTGCGAACCTCAATACAAAGATCTCGGCAAGCATTCTAGAATTGATTGAGCTTGGCTACTACGAAGAAAGCAAATGGAAGGATCTATTGAACGAACTATCTTCGGGGGATGAGAATAAGCTCAGTGGGCTTGTGCCATCCGTAATCATCGGACAGTCATTAGAACAGAGGGTCGATGCCTATGCCTCCGAACTGTCTCGGCGGGTACGACAAATGGATACGCACGCAGTGACTGTGGATCGTATCGCGACCGCAAAAATGGATGCAGTTCCTGACGCAGACAATGTTGGTCGGTTTTTGAAAAACGCGACCAACCTGGGATTTCGTTTGGGCAAGACGCCATTAAGCAATTTTATCGCGAGCAATAGTTCGGCAGTATGGAAAGAGATTGCTCCGGAAATGCAGGAAAGTGCGCTTGCCACGGTTCGCAAATTATCTTCCTTGTATAGCGTTAGCCCAGACGATGAGTCCATGAATGCCCTCATGGCGGCCGGTTTTTCGTCGGCAACAGAAATTGCGAGACACGATTTTGATGCCTTCCATGAACGGATCCGAATTTTTTTCCGTACCCAACCTAAAGCGGGCGATTTGGACATCAGAAAAAGTATCTATTGGAAGGCAAAACAGCAGGCCGCAACGGTATTCAACGTGTTTGACGGGCTGAAACGCCTCAATACCGTTTCTTATGCACCCGGATCAAGCCCGGATGACACTAGTAAGCGGGACGATCAAATAGTTGCTACACGGAAGAAGCTTGCAGGGCTTTTCCCAACACTCGAGACGTTATTTGGCTCCGTCGACTACTGCGAATGCAATCAGTGTCAATCCGTGTTGAGCCCTGCTGCCTATCTTGTCGATTTGCTCGCTTTCATCGACCCGGATGAAGAGGCTTGGGCAACCATTAAAGGTGCTTATAAAGTACGTATTGGCGTCGATTACACCAAAAGCAAGCCGTTCGACGCTTTGAACGCGCGTCGTCCGGATATCAAAAATATCGCACTGACTTGTGAAAACACCAACGTTGCGCTCCCGCACATCGACCTTATTAATGAAATACTCGAGCAGTTGATGATGGCCGATCAGTCGGCGCCTGAAATAGAGGCTTACGATGTCGGGGAAGCTTCAAGTCAGGACTTGTTAGCAGAACCGCAAAATATTCTTTGGAGTGCATACGTTGGGGATAAGGGCAAGCCCGGTCTTCGCGATCTGGTATATCCGATTACGCTTCCATTTGATTTACCGATTGAAATGGTCCGTACGTTTTTGAATCAGCTTGGCATCCCGTTGTGGCGGTTACGCGAACTTTTAGTTCGTCCATCTTCGCTCTCCGCCTCTGCGGCGGCACGCGCTGACGGCTGGATGGATGTCTGGTTCGAGCGGCTCGGGTTTTCGCCGGCGGATATTTCAGCGCTAACCAAAAGCGATGAATGGTATTTGCTGTTTGGCTACACGTCCGCGGCTGATGCACTTGTTGCAACGGAGACAGTCGACGGTGTTACTCGGCCCTCCGAAAAAGGGCTTCGCAACGCGAAGACGCTGGCCAGACGCTTGGGTGTGAGCTACGAGGAGCTAGTCGAGTTGATCCGAACACGTTTCATCAATCCCGAAATCGAGGTCCTGATCTCGTTAAATAGGCTGGGTGTTGATGCTCATTTGCTCGATCGATATTTCGGCGAAGGCACACCGTTGAGCCCCGCCAGCCGAAGCGAGCTGGAAGCATCGTTATCTGCTCAAGGCATTCAGGTCGATGAACTTCGATTTATGCGAACAGGCGATATTCGGCGCTCAACCTTACTCTTGCAATCACCGAGCGTCGGTTGCGACTTTTCTTTAACAAGTTTGGCCTTCGATCAGGAACCCAGCTATGTTGAAGGGGAGTTATCACTCAGGTTTCTTAAACTGAATGCTTTCGTGCGCTTATATAAAAAGCTGGGTTGGGATATCCACGAACTAGATCGTGCTTTGATGGCGGTAATGCCCTCGGTGTCTTCGTTAACCGTCAAAACTTGGCCGGATGCGATAAAAACGGCGCTCTGCTATCTCGCGCATGTCGAGGAAATTAGGGAAAGCTTTGAAGATCGGGTGACGCGGGAAGAGATCCTGGTTTTTTGGAGCGATATACCAACGACTGGGATCTCGTGCCTATATGAGCGCTTGTTCATGGGGCGGGCTGTTTTGGATCACGAGGTATTCAAGAAACGCTTGGGACATGTGCTGACTGAAACCGTTCCAATTGCTGATCATGTGGATGGAATTCGCCAAGCCCTTCAACTTTCAGAAGACGAGATTGAGCCGATTTTGAATGCGGCAGGCGTAAACAATAGAAATCTGTCGATCGCAAACCTTTCAATACTGATGCGTCATGCAATTTTGGCGCGTGGACTTGAGGTTTCAATTACTGAACTCTTAGCATTGTTGAGCCTCTCGGAACGAAAGCCATTGTCTGCCATTGACACGGCTCCATTGACCGAAGTTACCAAAGACATTCCCTGGAACGAAACTCTGGCATTTGTAAAGGAGTTGGATCTTATACGGGAAACGGGTGTTGAAATTGCGTTCATTGAGCGAGTTTGCCGTTACCGTGGCATTGCCGATGAACCCAGTCCTGATAACGACCCTGCTCGTATTGCAATTCTAGCCTTGTCGCATGAAGGTTCTCCTGACCTGCAGCAACAAAAGATCCTGGTCGATAAACAAAACCTGTTACTCGTCCAGACATTGGCGGCTCAGCTCACGGCACCGGATGGGCTCATCAGCAACCTACTCAGCAATACGTTATTGGATGAAACCGGAAAACCACTTATAGAAAATGGTTTTAGTGAGCCTGGTCGAATCACGGCTTCCCTGCGGCGTCTTCGAGCGACACTTGATCTCCTGAAGTCACTAGAAATCACAGACACTGAACTTTCTTACCTCAGAGGTGTTTCGCAGGCGCTGAATTTGAATGATTTGCCGATTGAAGAGGTTACATCCGATGCTAAAGCCCGAGAAATCAGAAGTAGATTATCTGTTTGGCTCGAACTTGCCGCCGTGCGGAAAGAATTTGGCCGAAGCGAACGAATCTTGGCGGTTCTTTCGGCCGCTAGGCCGCCGTTGGACACCGATCACCCCATTGCTGACAGAGAGAAGGTATTACACGAAGCGGTGGCCGCGCTAACAGGTCTTAAAGTGGCTTGGTTAGAACCCGCACTCTATGCGATCGGCGCAAAAACAATTAGGTCGGAAACTTTTGAGGTTCCGGCTCTAGCTGATCCAGCCGCTTTACGCAGGACGATCGAGTCGCTCAAGTGCTTTACCCGCATCGGTCTAAAACCCGCCGATGTCGTTCAGTTCGCGAGTGCACCTATCGACGATGTGGTAGCGCGCAAGGTTCGCTCGTCCCTTAAAGGACGGTATAGCCCTTCAGCTTGGCGGCGATTGGTTAAACCGATCTACGACTCTTTAAGAAAGAAGCAGCGCGACGCTTTGGTCTCACATCTCACACACGTGATGGAGGGTGAAAAACCGAAGTATGGCGACACGCCCGAAAAGCTATTTGAATATCTGTTGCTTGATCCAGGCATGGAGCCAGTTGTAGTGGCATCTCGAATTCAGGCGGCAATTTCGTCAGTGCAGCTTTTCGTTCAACGCTGCTTAATGAATCTCGAGCCTGAAGGCGTTGATCCACAAATAATCGATGCCAAGCGATGGGAATGGGTGCGTCGATACCGCGTTTGGGAAGTCAACCGTAAAATGTTTATTTGGCCAGAGAATTGGCTCGATCCGGAATTTCGGGATGATAAAAGCCACATCTTTAGGGAGCTGGAAGGCAAACTTTTGGAGGGAGACGTCAATGATGACCTCGTTCGAACCGCTTTGTTCGACTATCTGAAAGGTCTCGAACAGATTGCGCGGCTTGAAATGCTGACCATGTATTTTGAGCCAGGCCCCAGTGCCGACAGTTCAATCATACACGTACTAGGACGTACGCCACATGGGCCGCACAAGTATTTTTATCGTCAGGTCAGCCACGGTATGTGGACGCCATGGGAGCCCATTGATGTCGGAATTGAAGGCGCGCATCTGGTGCTTACTTTGTGGCGGGGGAGGATGTATTTATTTTGGACTGCGTTTTTTGAGGAGACTAAAGAGAATCCAAATACCCCGACAACATTCAAACCGAGCGCAGATTCGGTTGAAGCCAGCAAGTTGCGCTCGACAACTAAGGTTAAAGTTCAACTTCACTGGGTTGAAAAAATTAGTGGTAAGTGGGTGAACCGATCGTCGATTTCTGGGTTCGTAGAGACGGATTTCGACGGATTAAAAGCCACGACTGATAGCGATAAGGAAGCTTTTTTCGTACGTGCAGTGTTAATACAAAACGCTAAAGGTATAGAGGATGACGACCTCGAAATTCATATTAAACACAACGAAGGCAAGGGGCATCGTTTCCGGTTCTACAGCAAGCTGGCCCCTCCAGCCTCAATTCTATCGGCAGACGCTCCTCCCTCGCCGCCATTTGCCAATATTAAAAAAACTGGCTCGAAATGGAAAGGTTCTAATTCCTTACAAGCCCAGTTCGTTTCCGCGGTGGAGCAGAACTCGCAAACCGGGAGTAATGACGTCAAAAGTGGCAGCTACACCATTCTGGAACGAGGCGGCGACTTTAAACTACTTGTGCCTAGCAACGATACTCTCCCCGTTCCATCTCAAATTCCGCCGTCTGGAGTAGGGAGGCCGAGCGGCTTTATTTTTGGACCGCAGAACGCCCAGCATGTGGTATATCGCTCCAGTGATGGCAGCATCTACGATCTCTTCTGGACAAGAAATGGATGGTTTTATCAGACACCAAGTGCAGATGCTGAAAGGGCTGATCCAACTGTCGACATCGAGCCCGCAGTAAGCGACCCCTACGGCTACGCCATCGATGATCGTGGCATGATTTGCATTGCATATGCTGGAGCCACGAAGGTATACGAGCTAGTTTGGTCTCAACTTGATTCAATCATGGACGACAATGAACAGATGGGAACAGGCTGGCAAGCGGAAACTGTTTATCAAGCGTCAAATCCAGACGGGCATCCAGAGGGTAAACCTTACGGAGGAGTATTTCTCCCTCAGCGTGGAATAGTGTTTAGAACCAAGGACGAAAGATTGCTTGTCACGCTTAGGTCACCCTTGGGTAACTGGGATACGAAAGAGCTGTTACCAGGGATTCCCAAGATAAACAGTGATCCGACTGGGTTTGTTGTAACGAAAACCGAGTCCGGTATCACAACCATTTTGAGTCGCCATATAATTTATCTTGGTGATGACGGTGACATTCACGAGCTTCAAAGTGATTTTTATGGACAAAATTGGTCACATAAAAACATTACCGAATCAATAGTCGGCGTCGTCAAACCAGCGCCCCGTTCTAATCCAGCAGCCTATACATTTCAAAGTCACGGGACACATCATGTGGTCTATCGTGGGATCGACGACCGAATTCACGAGTTGTGGGGAAATTCAGATTTGTGGAATTACAATCCCATTGGTGCGAACTCGACGAAGGCAAAGGGTGATCCTGTCGGTTACGCTACAGAGGGATTTTCAGAACATCATGTTGTTTATCGAGGTGAAAACGATCAAGTAGTTGAGCTTTGGTGGCTGAACGGCTGGCATGAGCATATTCTAACTAATACCGTTACTTCAGCCCCAAAGGCAGGCTCCAATCTGGCGGGCTATTCATTTGAAGCAATGCAAACGCAACATGTGGTGTATTTCGATGAAAATGGTAATCCCCAGGAGTTATATTGGAATGACGGCAGCTGGCATCACGGAGTGTATTGGCTACAGAATCCATTTCCACCCAACTCGCTTGCAGCATTAGCCGCGCCCTTCTTCTATGAATCCTCAACGAGAGACCACACATTTTTCGTAGAGCCCTATGTTGTTGAAACTACTGTCCATGAATGGACTGATTGGATCGTTACCACTAGCGAATACGTCGAACCGAAAATTTATATTCCATTGCATATCATCATTCCCAATGCGGTTGATATTGCGCCGAGCACCGCCAGTATTATTAAGATACCTCTTAATGTAAGTAAATTTTTATTCGATGCGCGTACGGTCATTCGGACACCAAAAGGAACGATTAGTCCATTAGCTCACTCAGAAGCGTTTGATGCAAATTCCCTTCAGTTAGCAAAGACAATATCCCCGTCGATGGTAGCCAACGTGAGTGAAGGACTTCAGCCTGCTCTTGTTCGCACCATCAGGGAATTCAATTTAAAAGGGGTACTCAGATGAAAAGTCGCTATTTCCACGGGTATATCGATTCCTACAAAGCATCTTTGGGTTACTGGACAAAAATAAAAAGCGAACACGAATATCAACACACTGTACACCATGCTCGGCGTGTACTGTACAAATTTACCGGCCACACACACCCTTACGCCCAGAAACTCATGGCTGAGCTGATTTTGAACGACATTGATGGACTCGAAAAGCTCGACACCGATGTTGACTTGAGGCGTACCTATTTCATGAGGGATTACGGTGCCAGTAGTCCCATCCCTGAAATTGATCCGGCCCTCCTTCAAAATTCACCCGTTGCTGTCTTGGCACTACGCAAGGCGGACTCGGCCCTGGAAGATGAAGGTTTACCCGTCGACGACCTCGATTTCGACTACCAAGCTGGTGCCTATGCGGTATACAACTGGGAGGTTTTTTATCACTTGCCTTTCACAATTGCACTTAATCTTGGCAAGAACGGCAGGTACGCAGAAGCGCAACGGTGGTTTCATCATATATTCGATCCACTCGATAATTCTAATCCGGCGCTTGGACCAAAGCGTTTTTGGAAATTCAAGCCTTTCAGAATTGATGAAGTCGAACTTATAGAAGAAGTGATGTTTAATTTGGCCACCGGTGACAATGCCGTGGCACGCGATGCAACAGTTAGAGCAATCGGTGCCTGGCGCGATAAACCCTTTCGACCTCACCTTGTGGCTCGAACAAGACCCACAGCCTATATGTATGCCACGGTAATGGCGTATCTCGATAATCTGATTGCCTGGGGAGATTCCCTCTTTCGTCAGGATACGCGCGAAAGCATTAATGAAGCGATGCAGATCTACGTTCTCGCCGCGAATATTTTGGGGCCGCGTCCGCAAGCCATACCCCGGCGCGGTTCCGTAAAAAAACAAACCTATGCAAGCCTCAGGAATCAACTCGATGAATTTGGCAACGCGGCGGTTGCGTTGGAAGCGGAAATTGCTTTCGATTTGTTCCCCCCAGCAGAAGCTACTGAAACTAAGCCGGAACATGCTGTTCTGGAAAGCGTGGGACGCAGCCTGTATTTCTGTATTCCTAGAAACGAGAAATATATCGGTTACTGGGACACGGTGGGTGACCGGCTGTTCAAAATCCGAAACAGCCTCAATTTGCAAGGCGTGTTTCGTCAACTGCCATTATTTGCTCCGCCCATTGATCCCGCCATGCTTGCTCGGGCGATTGCAGCCGGCGTGGACATCGGGGCAATCATTGACGGCTCTGCGGGCGCCTTATCTCCAGTTCGTTTCCAATTTCTTCTCCAGAAAGCGCTTGAAATGGCCCAGGAGGTCAAATCGCTCGGTGGCCAAATATTATCGGCCCTGGAGAAAAAAGATGGCGAAACTCTGAGTGTGCTTCGTGCCCGGCATGAGGTAGGGATGCTCGGGTTAGTTGAAGCGGTCAAATACGCTCAATGGCAAGAAGCAATAAAAAACCGAGAAGGAATCGAAGCCAACCTTCAGACGGCTTTCCAACGCTTCCGGCATTACGACAGGCTGCTTGGCACTGATAATAATCAAATTAAACTACCCGATTATCCGTTATTTGATCGTAAACTGTTTGAGCAGCGTGCCTCAACATTGGTTGAACCAGACGTTGCGGCAGATGATCCCAATGTTCAGATTGGCTCAAGCTTTCGCGATGGCGGACATAAAGTTTCTGATGAGGAGGCGCATGAGATCGATCTCCTCGAAGCGACCGAAATCGTTCGAGAAGTAGCTATGGCTATTCAGGCGACCGGAGCATTTTTGAGTATGATCCCCGACGCAGAAGCGGCAGCAAAACCTTTAGGTCTTGGAGTTGGAATCAATTTTGGAGGAACGCAGCTAGGAGCATTCATGCGAGGATTAACCGACGTTGCGAATGGCGTTGCTGGGCGTCTGAGCCATGAAGCAAATTTGGCCGGAAAAATGGGCTCCTACTCGCGTCGTGAACAAGATTGGGCGTTTCAACGAAAACTCGCAGCTTGCGAACTAACACAAATTTATAAGCAGTACCGATCTGCCGAACTACGAGAATACATTGCCAAGCGCGAACATGAACACCATCTCACTCAAATTCAACAATCTAAGGATGTTTTGGAATTTCTGACGAATGAACAAAATCTAATGTCGGGCGACCGGCGTAAAACAACCACTGAAGAGTTTTACCTTTGGATGAAGCGCGAGGCGCAAAGCCTGCATGCGAAGTGCTTTCAGTTTGCTTTTGATGTGGCCAAGAAAGCTGAAAATGCGCTTCAGTATGAGGTCGGAAACTCGGATTTGAGGTTCGTTCAAAATAGCTATCTTGCCGGAAGAGAAGGTCTGTTTGCTGGTGAAAAACTCTATTTCGATCTGAAGCGACTCGAGATGGCCTATGCCGAGGCCAACACACGTGAATATGAGATCACGAAACACATAAGCCTCAGAGATTGGTTCCCTCTAAAACTCATCGAGCTGCGGCAGTCAGGCCGCAGTGAATTCGAAATAGCAGAAGCCCTTTTTGATCTGGACTGCCCGGGCCACAGCTTTCGTCGCATCAAGTCGGTGGCGGTCTCTATACCCTGCGTCGTAGGGCCCTATGCCAGCGTGAATTGTGCATTGGTACTCACTCAGAGTTATGTGCGCAAAGGGTCGGGCGGATATGGTAATAACCCTCAGGATGACACAACTAACTTCATACCATACGCAGCTGCTGTAAAGACGATCATTACCAGCGGAGCCCAGAGCGATAGCGGGCTGTTCGAAACTAATCTGCGAGATGAGCGATATCTACCATTTGAAAATGCAGGGGCTATCAGTTCCTGGTCACTCGAACTTCTCGGGAAACCACGACCGTTCGACTACGACACTATAGCGGATGTCATTATCACAGTTCGTTACACCGCTAGGCCGGAAGGAAGCAGAGCGAGCGCCGAACAAGCAGCTGAAAATTGGCTTAAGAATAGTTCAGCGAGAGTTTTTTCGATGCGGCATGAATTCGGTAGTGAATGGGCAAAATTCAAACAACGTGTAGTCTCTGAAGATGGTAAAGCGCATTTGAAGTTTAACCTTGGGAAAGAGCATTTTCCTTATCGTTTAGAAAAGATGACTCAACCGGCGAAACGAATCCACATTTTCTTCACCGGCGACGCATCGGGTGATGTTGAGCTCATACACAACAACAAGGCTATTGGAAATAGCCAACTTGTTAACGGAGCAGCCTTTGACCAGTCGCCGTTTCAACCCTTTGGTACATTCGAGATCCGATCTGATTCGAATGCGCTTGATGACCTTTGGTTAGTCGTTGACTGGTCGGAAGGCGCGCAATAGCTTTGTCGTTATGAATTTGAATGTCGGCTTTGAAGAGAATTTAGATTTACCGCTGATCGTCGCCTTAGGGTTGGGTGTTGACGGTCCACTCTTCAGATTCATCGCCGGAAAGCTGGCATTGAATTCCGATTTCTGAAAACTGCCATTCTTCACCGAGTTTACTAGCACCACAGCTGATAGTTAAGATTTAATTTGCTGTGACAGTATCGCTAGACACTTCGATACATTTCGTTGACTCTAAACTCAGGCAAACCATGTTCAACATCCATCTCCAATTGCCCACTTTGTAGTCTGGGGCAGGCAAGTCATCTGGCCTTTCACTATGATAGCCAATACCAGGAACTAATAAATACCCTCGCTAATCTAGGCTGTGAACTTAATAACTTGCGTAAAGCGCCGCATCAGCGACAGTGAACCACTAACAGCCAAACAGAAATAAGGAGCATTGCCATGATTGATCTCAAAGAAATAGCAAAAGTGGTTTTATTGGCTGTGGGTTTATTATTGGGGCATGCTGTTCAAGCGGAAAGCACTGTTAGTCCGGCCATTCCATATAGCGAGAGAGCTAAGACTGCTGCAATAAATGGGCTCGGCGACAGTGGCCCCCAAGGTGGCAAAGTCTATTATGTCGATGATATGGGTGAGCATGGCCTGGAAGCGAAAGCAGCCGATGAGATCAATTCACTAAGTTGGAGTGACGCTGTTACAGTTGCAGGCGCTTATGGCTCCGGCTGGCATTTGCCGACAAAGACTGAGTTAAAAGTCTTATATGAACACAGAAAACGTGGTGGGCGGTTTTGCTAAAGACGACTATTGGAGCGCTACGGAGCAAGACATCAACAGCGCCTGGATCCAGGGCTTCGGCAATGGCGACCAGGATCGCTACAATAAATACAGTAAGCTTAGCGTGCGTGCTGTCCGGTCTTTTTAATTTGTTAGAGCTGGCCCCGAAAAATTGAACAGCCGGTTAAGTGAAAATCCCTGCTACTTTTGAACGTCCGTAAGGACAAAACAATGGAGCAGAAGATGTCCAAAAAACCGAGAAGAAAACATTCGCCGGCCTTCAAGGCCAAAGTCGCCTTGGCCGCTTTGACGGGTGATAAAACCCTGGCGCAGTTGACCCAGGAGTTTGAGATTCATCAAAACCAGATTGTCGACTGGAAGAAACAGCTGACTGTATCGTGATAGCCGTAATTGACGACCGGACCCAGTACGATTTTGCTGGGTGTAGGCCATTGGATCTCACCCACCGACCAGCCAGACGGTAGTTGGTATTGAATTTTGGTTGGGAGACGGCTTGGCTACGCACAGTCTGATCCTTGTTATCAGTGTTTTGCCGCTTAGATAAATGCTTGCGCCAAATCGAAGAAACCCGCAAAGGCGGGTTTCAAACGGCTGTGTGTTGCTATTGCAAACATCAAAACGGCTCTGATCTGGCACACTAAAAAGTTAAACGTTATTAGTTGCGAAAGGATGTTTAGCGTCCTTTTTAGCGGCAATTACTTCTTGAGCGCTTGGAAATCCGGCGACAGCGCGAGCAATCGCTTCCTTGGTGGCTTTGTAGTTGTATTCTTCGATTTTGGCGTCGTCTTCGGCCAGCCAATGAATGAATACGCCCACGGAAATAAACAAATCGTCGGCTTCGTCGGCGGGAATGATGCCTTCTTCAACCGATTCCGCTACTGCAATGGCGACCGCGCGTTGCGCCGGTCCAAATATTTGTACCGCTTGTTTTGAGCCTTTGATAGTGACTTTGTTGAACAAGATCGTGGCCGGTTTCACCAACAAGTTAGGCGCTACCACCGCCAATAAAGTGGAAAAACCGTCTTTGTTGTTGGTCAGCGCGTTTGCAAAAGCAGTTTCCGCTGCGGAGCCGCGCGGGCCAATAATTAAATCGATATGGGCGATTTCATTGCCTTCGCCTACCAAGGATTCGCCAACCCGCAAATTGGTAATTTTTGCCATTTTAATAGTCCCTTTTTTACAAATAAATGTAAGTAATATTTTTGAAATATTGAATATCTAAAATCGGCCACTACGGTATTTATCCGGAATAGCCGATTAGCTGCGTTCTGTCCGTTTTATATTGCGTTGCGGTAGTTTAAATATTACCTGCCTTGAAGTGACCTACGGCTTCTTCGGCATGTTTGGTCGCTACTTCAGCGTGGTTTTGTTTGCCATGCGCAATGGTTTCTTCCAGTGATTTTTTACCTGCGCTAATGTGCGCTTTGGCTTCGCCAGTGGCGGCGCTTTCTGCTTTATCGACGTGAGCCAAGGCTTTTTCGGCGTGCTCCACCAATTGATCCGCATGGCCCGCTTTTCCATGAGTTACCGCATGTTCCGCGTGTTTTAGCGATTCGGCAGCATGTTCTTCAGCAAATACGCCGCTGCTGGCAATTAATAAGGCACTGGCAATCAGCGCTACAGTAGTTTTCATAATATCCCCCTGGGAAATGTTTAGTTAAAGGCACTATTTAAAACCGAGTAATACCTCAATAGTTTATTTATGATTTTTAGGTCTGAATAAACTCAGAAAGTTAGCGGTTTTAACAATACGAGATAATCCTTAATATCTGCTATATCGCCTAATTACTTACTCAATTTATATGCCAGTTTTTAACTCGTTGTTTGCAAAGAAATTTATGGATTTAACGGTGATTGATGTGTTGGTAGGTCAGCAAAAGTTGCTGATTAGATGTTGATACAGCAGCTGCTTAGCGGTTGTTGACGCGGAAGTAAGCTTGCAATAAGCGGGTTGTTTTCTTCTGGAGAGTCGATTTTCCGGATAAACATCTTGATATTCAATCGTTTATAAGGCGCACATTTGAAAGGTATCTGCCGAGCATATCCGGTGCGATTATTGCTTCACAGTGGACTGCTACGAGCGTGCTCCACATAATTACAACCAACAAATAATCGATTCTTATGAGCAAATACACAGTCAACGTCAACGGTACGCAAAAGACCGTGGATGTTAATCCGGACACGCCCTTGTTGTGGGTGCTGCGCGATCATCTCAATCTGGTTGGTACCAAATTCGGCTGCGGGATTGGGCAGTGCGGCGCCTGTACCGTGCATATCGACGGCCAGCCGACCCGGGCTTGTCTGACGCCGATTGCCAAAGTCGGCTCCAGTCAGGTCACCACCATAGAAGGCTTGCATCCCAGCGGCGAACACCCCTTGCAGAAAGTCTGGCAGGAACTGGATGTGCCGCAATGCGGTTATTGCCAGGCTGGGCAGATCATGACTGCGGCTGCGCTTTTGAAAAAAAATCCCCGTCCGACCGACGCCGAGATCGATGTCGAACTGGCCGGCAATCTCTGTCGTTGCGGGACTTATTTAAGGATACGTGCCGGCATTCACCGTGCCGCTGAACTCGCTGTCAAGGAGTCGATATGAACGAATACGAATTGGAAAATGCTAGCCGCCGCGATTTTTTGCGCAAGTCCACGCTGGCCGGCGGCGGCTTGGTGCTGGGTTTTTATCTGAATGTCGCCGATAGCGCCGCCAAGCGGGTTGCCAAGCCGTCCACCATTGCGGAAAGCAGCGTGTTTAAACCCAACGCCTTTATCCACATCGCGCCGACCGGCAAAGTGACTTTGATCAGCAAGCAGCCGGAGATAGGCCAGGGCATCAAAACCTCGCTACCGATGGTGATTGCCGAAGAGCTGGAAGTGAACTGGCTGGATGTGCAAATCGTGCAGGGCGATCTGGACCCGATTTACGGTAGCCAAAGCGCCGGCGGTTCGCGCTCCACGCCGACTAATTATCAGGAGTTTCATAAGCTAGGCGCTACGGCCAGAACCATGCTGATCCTGGCGGCCGCCGAACTCTTGCGGGTGCCTGCCGCTGAACTGGTTGCCAAGGATAGTGCAGTGCATCATCCGGCCAGCGGTAAACAGCTTAGCTACGGTCAACTGGTGGAAAAGGCGGTATCGATTCCGGTGCCTGCGCCGGAATCGGTGAAATTGAAAGACCCTAAAGACTATAAATTACTGGGTACCCGAATTGGCGGCGTAGATAATCCGGCCGTTGTCACCGGTAAGCCTTTGTTCGGCATAGATGTGCAATTGCCCGGTATGTTGTATGCGACCTATCAAAAATGTCCGGCGTTTGGCGGTAAGATCGTCAGCGCCAATCTGGACAAAATCAAATTACTCCCCGGCGTAAAACATGTCTTTGTCGTTGAGGGCGGAACCAGCTTGAAAGGCTTGTTGCCGGGTGTGGCGATCGTCGCCGATTCTACCTGGGCGGCGTTCACCGCACGCAAGCAACTGGAAGTGGTTTGGGACGAAGGACCTGCATCCGCGCAAAGCTGGGCTGGCTTTAGTGCCAAAGCCAAGGAGTTATCAGAACAGGCCGGCAGCGAAGTGTTGCGTAACGACGGCAACGCGAAGCAAGCTTTAGAGGATGCGGACAAAACCGTTGAAGCGGCCTACGTCTATCCTTTCATTTCTCACGCCAGTATCGAGCCGCAAAATTGCACGGCCTGGTTCAAGGACGGCGGCATCGAGATTTGGGCACCCACTCAAAACCCAGAAACCGGGCAGAAGATCGTTACCGAAACCTTGGGGATTCCCAAGGAGAAAATCATCCTGCATATTACCCGCAGTGGTGGCGGTTTCGGTCGACGTCTGATCCCGGATTACATCATCGAATCGGCGGCAATCGCCAAGCAAATCGGCGTACCGGTCAAACTAACCTGGACCCGCGAAGACGATTTGCAACATGACCAATTCCGCGCCGGCGGCTTTCACTTTCTAAAAGGCGGCCTGGACGACAAAGGCAAGCTAATCGCCTGGCATAACCATTTCGTCACCTTTGCCCATAAAGTGTTCAAGGATGGCAAGGAAACCCTGGAACTGGGCAGTGGCGCCAATCTGTCTGGCGACGAATTTCCTGGCCGGTGGGTGGAAAACTGCCTGTTGGAGCAAACGCCGCTAGAGTGCAATATTCCGATGGGGCCATGGCGCGCGCCACGCAGTAATGTGTTCGCGTGGGTATTTCATAGTTTTATCGACGAACTGGCGCATGCCGCCGGTCGCGATTCGCTAGAGTTTCGATTAGAAATCTTGGGCGATAAAGGCTTTATTCCTGGCACCGGCCAGCAAGGTATCCCTTACGATGTCAACCGGATGAAGCATGTGTTGCAGCACGTCGCGGAAAAGGCCGAATGGGGCAAAAAAACTCTCCCACGTGGCCAAGGGCAGGGCATCGCTTTTCATTTTAGCCATCTGGGTTACATTGCCCAAGTCGCCGAAGTCACGGTATCCAAAGACGGCAAGCTTAAAGTCGATAGAGTCGTGGTCGTCACCGACATCGGCGCGCAAATCGTCAATCTTAGCGGCGCGGAAAATCAGGTGCAGGGTTCGGTGGTCGATGGTCTGGGGGCCTTGATGTTCCAGGAATTGAACATCGAAAAAGGCCGCATCGTCCAGAGCAACTTTGGGGATTATCCGATGATCCGCATTGCCGATGCGCCAACCCAGGTGGATGTGCATTTTCTGAAAACCGAATATCCGGTCACCGGCCTAGGCGAACCGGCGCTGCCGCCATTGGCGCCGGCTGTGTGCAATGCGATCTTCGCCGCCACCGGTGTGCGGGTTCGGCAATTGCCCTTGCTGCGCACCGATTTGAGCTGGAGTTGATATGGCTAGTACAATCGTCGGCATACCCGCAAGCGAGTAAGCCATGGCCAATCACATCAATCATCTGCAAGAAGCCTATCGGCGACTGCAACGCGACCAGGAAGACAGCGTGCTGGCGACCATTATCGAAACCTTTGGCTCGACATATCAAAAGGCCGGCGCGCGGATGCTGATTACCCAGACCGGCGAGTTGGTCGGTTTGCTGGGCGGCGGATGCTTTGAAAGGGATCTGGTGGAGCAGGCCGCTTCGGTGTTTGCAACCGGCGAAGCCAAAACGCTGTTTTACGACATGCGTTCCGGGGAAGACGCAATCTGGGGTTTGGGTCTCGGTTGTAACGGCGCGGTTAGGGTGTTGCTGCAATTATTAACAGCCGAGCAGGATTTTAGTCCTTTGAGTCAGTTGGTCGAAGCCGCCGAAGTCCAAGCTCATGGGGTATTGGTGACAGTGTTCGATTCCGGGCACTCGGATTTTCCGGCCGGCCGCAGCCAGTTCCTGCCGGCCGCCATCGTCGGCGAGCAACCGATCTTGCCCAGCGCGCCGTTTCCCTTTGCCACAGCGGCACTGCAAACGGCCTTGCAACAAAAACCGCGTATCGAAACCCATCTGCTTGACGGCCAGGAGATCAAAGCCTTTTACGACCCAGTGCAGCCGCCTTGGCAGTTGCTGATATTCGGCGCCGGTGCCGACGCGATACCGCTGCTGAACTGCGCCAAATCCGTAGGGTGGCGAGTGACCTTGGTCGACCACCGTCCCGCGCACATCAAACCCGAGCGTTTTCCGTTGGCTGATCAATTATTGCATCTGACCCCTGAACAGGTGGCGGAGCAGCTGGATTTAAATCGCTTCAATGCCATCATGATGATGACCCACAACATTGAATACGACCAACGCTACTTGCAAGCCATCGTCCATTGCCGGGTACCGTTTATCGGTTTGCTGGGGCCGGCGCATCGCAAGCAACGGTTACTGCAAAGCTTGGGCGAGGATGCCGCGCTAATCAACGAGCGGGTATTCGGCCCGGTGGGATTGGACATCGGCGCGCAAACCCCGGAAGAGATCGCGCTGTCTATTGTGGCCGGCATCCATGCGCAGCTCAACGGCCGTAGCGGCTTGCAACTAGGCAATGAAGTCGTCTCCAGCAAGCATGAATGCAGCCATTGATCATGTCTATGCGGTGATCCTGGCGGCGGGCGCTTCCAGCCGAATGGGTAGCCCCAAGCAATTACTGATCTGGCAAGACCGTCCATTACTGGCGCATGCGCTTGCCAACGCGCAATCCGTTTTGGCCGAGCGGATCGTCGTGGTGTTGGGCGCAAATGCCGAGGCGATAACCACCGCTATCGATCTGAACGGCGTCAGTGTGGTACTGAATCCGGACTGGGCGGACGGCATGGCCGGTTCGATTCGAGCAGGTATCGAAGCCTTGCCGGCCACGGCCGGCGCGGTGTTATTGATGCTGTGCGATCAACCCCTGATTAACGCCGCGCATCTGCAAAACCTGCTGCGGGCTTGGCAGCAGGCGACGGAAAGTATTGTGGCGAGTCAGTACGCGGAGTCGTTTGGCGTGCCGGCCGTGTTTCCGGCCGAATTTTTTCAACAGCTCGCAAGCTTGACTGGCGATCGCGGGGCCAAGTCGCTATTGGCTAAGCTCGATAGCCACTTGGTAAAAATCCCGTTGCCGGAAGCGGAACTGGACATCGATAACAGCGAGGATTACTCGTACTTAAACCTGATCCGATAGCGGTGTTCTAAATACATTGAACAGCAAGGCCAGAAATCCCAAAGCAACCACGCTGGAACCGATGCCGGCCAGCGGTTCGCCTACGGCCGGGTTGCCATCGTACAACAATGCTATCCCGACGATGGTGACAGGCAAGCCGAGGTTATGCAGCCAGAAATGCGCTTTGGCTAGAACATGGTTGCCCAGGGCCGGGAAGACTTGGTAGATCAGTCCCGATAGTGCCAAGGACACCCAGCCCAGCAGATTGGCGTGCGCGTGAGTGTCGCGTTGTAGAAAAGAATGGCTGGCAGCCATGTAAATGCCGATGCCTATACCAATGATCGCGTAAACCACGGCGATGCGGATAAAGTTGATTGCCATAAAATTATTATCTGTGAAATTGAAAACGGCGCCAGTTTAGCTAGAAAACCGACCGAACACTGTTAAGAAAACCGGCATGAAATCTTAAAAAATCACTAATTCGCTAATGCCGGGGTAGCTATGTTACGGCGGCTGGGCGTAAAGCAATTAACTGGCTTCATCCAAGGACAAGCGATTATCCACCTGGAGGCAGAACTGTCCGCGACCGGTCTTTTTCAGGCGAATACCGCATTGGCGTTCATCCAATCGGCGTTTTAACAAGACCAGGCGGGTCTCCAGATTATCCGCGATCTCAGGCAAGCCCAACTCAGCTTGTAAACGCAACTCCCGGTTGCTGAATTGGCTGCGGCCGGTTTCTTGATGGCACCGCAGCAAGTGCCACAGAATCGCGCCGGCCACGCCTTTGATCAGATATGAATCGTCCACAAACACGCTGTGATCGCGCGGAAAATGGCGAACTTGCAATAGCGAATCTTGCGGCACCGTAGGCGGCGGCGAGTCGATAGCCACGTCCGCATCAAGGCATGACTCTGCGCCCGCGAGAACTTGCATCGACGCGGCCAAATGGTCGGCCAGTACTGTCAGCGCATCTTCCTCGTCATAGCCAAAAGCCAGGTCTTCAGGGCTTTCGACATAAATTACCCCCAACAGCCGTTGAGCCAAAAGCAATGGAATCGCCATTTGGCTGCGACTTTCAGCGATGCCCGGCATCGGGATGGCCGTTTCCAACTGGCCGGTTAGGCCGATACGCTCCATTTGTTCGCGCACTGCCTTGCCGTAGCCGTATTCCTGAGTCATGTGGGCGATCCGGATCGCGGTGCGCTCGCGAGCGGCAATGCCGATCACGCCGTGGCCCAGCGCAATTTCCGAACCTATCCCGGCGACGTCGTAACCGCTGCTGGCGACGGTATACAGACAGGCGCGGGTTTCGTCGTGCAGCAATAGCATGACGTGAGCGATCCCGAAATCCTCGGTCAGCGTGTTTAGCGTCGCGCCGAGCAGGCTGTCCAGATCGACACAGCGATTGAGTTGCGCGGTCGCTCGGCGTAAGAACGGCAGCAGCTTGGGCCTGGGCGGTGCCGGTAGCGGCGTCGGCCCAACCAGCAGTTCTATGTTCAGTACCTGATAAACATCCGCGCCCAGTAAGCGAAACACCTCGGTCATCCCGGTGTGTGCGGCGATACCCGATAGCTTCGCGCGCATGACTTCGAACAAGGGGCCGGCTGTTTCGGTGCGTAAATACCGGATTGCCAGCCGGTAACTGGTGGCCGTGAATGGATCGGTCACGCACAAGCTGGCATGGGGATTTGCCAGGATGTTGGCGCGGGTTTTATTAAAAAATTGAAAAGTCAGCGCCAGATGCGTGGCATCGACATATTGCACTTGAGACAAATATGCCACGTTGGGGGTGCCGTCAGTCGCGCAAGTGGCCAGCGCCGCCGGTATCGCGCCTTCAAAACAAGGGCGTAATGTTTCTAGCGTCGGGCTCATGAAACGGGTCGACTCAGGCGGCTGCCGGCTAACGGGCCAGGCGTTTGTTCGTAAATGTCGTGGGGCGTGATGATTAAGGACACGCAATCCGCGGCATATCGATAATTGGCGCTGAACTCGGCGCTATAACCCAGACAGGCTATTGCGGCGGCAAAGCCGTGTTGGCAGGCGGATAGCGTTTCTTGTTCCGCGGCGGTCAAAGGTCTGATGTCGGTAATTAAACCTTTAATTTGGATCGCTTGTTCGGTGGACGGTAAACAAAATACCGCCGCGATCCGCGAGCCAATTTGCAACGTATCAAGTAAAGCCTTGGACCTAGGCTGCGACACGAAAACGCATAATTGCCGGCCTTCATCCAAAACCCGGCAGCCTAATCCGCGAGTCAGCAAGGGGCGATTGCTCGGGCTGGCGCCGGCTACATCGATGGCTACCGGCGCGTGCAGGAAATCGGCGATAGGGTTGAGGTTGATGGCCTGATCGGGGCGCATGGTTTTTTGAAGGCGATTAAATTAGCGGATATTTAATCGTCCCAATTTGCAGATGACAACCGCTTAGTGAATAGGATAGGCAAATAGTGCTATCAGCCGGAAATTCGCGATAACTTCCCTGTCATCGCTGGTGAACTTTTTAGACTTCGGCGCTGCTCAACCAAAGATCGTGCTTGTTGCACTGGCTTAATGCGTAGACCGTGCCTGAGTATCCCGCCAGACTGAATTCGGAAATGGCTGCCGGATCTTTGCTGGGATCAAACATCCGCTCGTTCAGGAATTTGTAGTCTTTATCCAGCAGTACATGTTTGATAATGTAATGTTCATAGCCTTTCATTTCGTGCGGCGTCGTGATTTTGACGGTGGCTTTGCCGTCGGCTTTAACGACTTCAATTACCGGCAGGTGCGTCGCGGCTTTGCCGGCCCAGCGGCCTTGCGCATCCTTGGTGTAAAACACATCGCCCGGCGGTGTAGGTTGTTTACCGGCTTCCGCGGCTTGGGCCAGGCTTGGCGCAATGGCGCTAATCGCCGCACCGGCGGCACTCAATCGAATAAAATCGCGACGTTCCATAAAAATTCCTTGTGATGGGTTAAAAATTGTCTACTGCTGAGTTAAGCCGGCATGACTTGCTCGGCAGCGTGTGCTGAACCGGTTTTTCTTATCCTGCCAATGCAGAAGAAACGTTCGCAACGGCTCCGGTTCGCCTGACCGCGCGACGCATCGAAATGTATCACGATTTGTTAGATCTACGTCCATGGGTTCTTGCGTCGGCTTATAGTTATTAAGGGCGAGTTAATAACGTCCACGAATAAATCCGAATGGCTGGCGACCAAGGTATTGGCGGGTCAAGGTGGCTTTTTAACCGGTGAAACGCTATACGAAACTCAGTATCGACAAGCAGCGCCAGCGGACATGAAGGGCTGATTGCTATCAGCTTCGCCATTGCCGAAAAATACGCTTTTTCGCTACTAATAATGCCGAGCAGCAAACCGGCAAGTCAAATAGAATGGCTGTTCGTGCAAAATCAAATGAGAGGGCAGGCTATGGATCATGATTTCTGGCATCAGCGTTGGCAGCAGAACCAAATTGGTTTTCATAAGCATGAGTTCAACCCCATTCTTCAAACGCATTGGCCGCGCTTGTCTATCCCAGATAAAGCGCGGGTGTTTGTGCCTCTGTGCGGTAAGAGTAAAGATTTGCTCTGGCTATTGGCCATGGGTTATCAGGTGGTGGGTGTGGAATTAAGCCCGCTGGCTGTCGAGTCGTTTTTCGCCGATAACAATTTGCAGCCGACCGTGCGGCGCCAAGGCGATTTTTGGGTCAGCGAGGTGGACGGCTTGCAGATTTTCTGCGGAGATTTTTTTGCATTGCAAACTGCCGACGTCGGCGAGTTTGACGCGGTGTACGATAGGGCGGCGCTGGTGGCCTTGCCGCCGGATATGCGCATCGATTACGTCATGAAACTGTCCTCTCTCTTGCCGACCAACGTGCAAATGTTGCTGATAGCGTTCGATTATCCCCAGCACGAAATGCCTGGGCCGCCGTTTAGCGTACAAGCCGATGAAGTTGAGCGTTTATACAGCCACTGGTGTGAAGTCGAATTGCTGACCAGCGACGATGCTTTAGCGACCGAGCTGCACTTTAAGGAGCGTGGCTTAACTAAAATGGTGGAGCAAACCTATAAACTTTTGGTTCGGTAATAGAAGAATTACCTAATTGCCAGTCGCATATTATCAACCCGGCCCTTAAGTACCCTTTGCCCTGTCGAAGGGCACACCCGCTAGGGCTTCGATGAGCTCAGCCCGAACGGGATACCAGTGACAAATAGGGCCGGCTTGATAACCGCTAAATTTCCTGGATTCGTCGTTCCCGCGACGGCCTGAATCCCTTTAAACCCGGCAGACTCCGGCGCACCTGGGGGCGGCGGCATTTAGGGAGTCGGGTTAAATAAGCGGGAGGCTGTTGCAGAATCGGCGCGCCACGTTTCATTTTCGTTTCAATTTCCTAAATAGTGTTTCAATGTTTCATTGTGAAACATCTTTTTGCGCCTGTCGATAGTGATCGGCTCTTATCTACCTTGATTAATGGGAGAAATTACGCTTGGCACGCAAATTGATATAAAAATATTATTGATTAATTATATTTGTGAGCCGCGTATGTTTTTCGGTCAATTCTCAGAAACTGATACCTCGAGCGCTGGAATGACGACTCCTGTGAATTTAAGGGGCCGGCCAATAAATCAGGAGGCGGCTATGAAAGATACCGCCCATTCGGCTTTACCGAAATCCAGCTTGCTGCGCTGGGAAATAGCCGTAGCACTGCTGATAAAAGTCATCCTGCTCACCGGCCTGTGGTTTCTGATCTTCCGCTGGCAAGAGCGCCCCACTGTTAAACCGGACATCGCCGCACACTTTGCTTTGCCCGCCGCACCGGTCCAAAGCAATCCCGATTTTTCCTCACAACCCACCCAGGAGTCTCGCCATGTTCGGTGACGATATAGTCATGCTGTCACGCATGCAGTTCGGGCTAACCGCGCTGTATCACTTTCTATTTGTGCCCTTGACCCTGGGCATGACCTTTATCCTCGGCATCATGGAGTCGGTCTACGTAATGACCGGCAAAGAGGTGTACAAGGACATGGTCAAATTCTGGGGCAAGTTGTTTGGGATCAACTTTGCCATGGGCGTCACCACCGGTTTGACGCTAGAGTTTCAGTTCGGCACCAACTGGGCTTACTACTCGCATTACGTCGGTGACATCTTCGGTCCAATACTGGCGGCGGAAGGCTGGATGGCATTCTTTTTGGAATCGACCTTTGTGGGTTTGTTCTTTTTCGGTTGGGATAGACTCAGCAAGGTCCAGCACCTTACGGTTACTTGGCTACTAGCGGTTGGGACCAGCCTATCAGCCTTATGGATTCTGATTGCCAATGGCTGGATGCAATATCCGGTCGGGGCTGAGTTTAACTACGAAACCCTGCGCATGGAGATGACCAGCTTTGCTGACGTGTTCTTCAATCCGGTGGCGCAGGTTAAATTCGTACATACCGTCGCGGCGGGTTATGTCACCGGCTCGATGTTCGTGCTGGGGATCAGTTCCTGGTACTTGCTCAACAAGCGCGACATCGGCTTCGCTAGACGTTCGTTTTCCATTGCGTCGGCTTTTGGTTTGGCCTCCATCTTATCGGTCATCGTTTTGGGCGACGAAAGCGGTTACACCTCCGGCGAAACTCAAAAGATGAAGCTGGCTGCGATTGAAGCGGAATGGGATACCCACCCGGCCCCTGCGGGTTTTACCGTGTTTGGTTTACCCGATCAGGACAATCAGAAAACCGACATGGCGCTCAAAATTCCCTACGTGTTGGGCCTGATTGCCACCCGCTCCATCGACGAAGACGTTAAAGGTCTTAAAGATTTGCGCGAGGACAGTGTGGTGCGTATCCACAGCGGCATGGTGGCTTACGACAATCTGCAAAAACTACGCGCCGGCGATAACAGCCCTAGTGTCAAACAGCATTTTGCTGATCACAAGGCCGACCTGGGTTATGGCTTATTACTGAAAAAATACACCGACAAGGTCATTGACGCCGACGCCGCCACCATCCAAAAAGCCGCCAACGACACGATTCCCAAAGTCGCGCCGTTGTTCTGGACCTTCCGCATCATGGTGGCTTGCGGCTTTATTATGCTGTTCATCTTTGCGATGACGTTTTACTACTGCGCCACTCGAGTAGCCGATCAAAAACGCTGGCTGTTGCGCATGGCGGTCTGGTGCATCCCTTTGCCCTGGATAGCCGCCGAGACCGGTTGGTTTGTTGCCGAAGTCGGTCGCCAACCCTGGACTATCTCCGGCGTATTGCCTACCCATATGAGCGTCTCCAGCCTCAGCGCCGGGCAACTGTGGTTCAGTATCGGCGGCTTTGCCGTGTTCTACACCATATTGCTGATTATCGAGATGTACCTGATGTTGAAGTACGTCCGCCTCGGGCCCAGCAGTTTGCATACCGGGCGGTATTGTCTCGAACAGCAACCCGCCTAAACCATTCGTCAACAGGAGTTCGTTATGTTTGATTATGAAACTATCCGCCTGATCTGGTGGGTTTTTATCGGTGTCGTCGGCATTGCATTCGCATTGACCGAAGGCTTTGATTTCGGGGTTGGCACTTTGCTGCCGTTTATCGGTAAAACCGACGTGGAGCGCCGGGTGATTATCAACACCGTCGGCGCCACCTGGGAAGGTAATCAGGTTTGGCTAGTATTGTTGGGCGGCGCGATATTCGCGATTTGGCCGGCCGTGTATGCCACGCTGTTTTCCGGGCTGTATGCGGCGATGCTGTTGGTGTTGTTTTCCTTGTTCTTTCGTCCGGCCGCTTTTGATTACCGCAGCAAGATCGAAGACCCGCGCTGGCGCAACAGTTGGGACTGGAGTCTGTTCATCGGCAGCACCTTGCCGCCGATTCTGCTCGGTGTATTGGTGGGCAATTTGATTCTGGGCCTGCCGTTTCATTTCGACCAAGATCTGCGCGCGTTTTACGACGGTTCGTTCTGGGCGCTGTTGAGTCCGTTTGCCTTACTGTGTGGCGTGACGGGGCTGTTGCTAACGACCTTTCACGGCGCATTGTTTCTGAAATGGCGCAGTGAGGGTGTCATTCACGACCGCGCCGTGAACACGGTCAAATCCTTGGGGCCGATGTTATTGCTCGCGTTAACAGCAGTAACACTTTGGGTCTTTGTTGGTATTGATCGCCCGGAAATTACCCAGATGGCGGCTACTGATGCGCCTTCCAACCCGCTGCATAAAACCGTGATTGCTCATGGCGCAAGCTGGTTGCAGCATTTCATGACTTATCCCTGGATGTGGCTGGCGCCGCTGATTGCTTTTGTCGGTATCGCGCTCGCTTGGTTGTTAGGCAAGGGCGAGTCCAGGATGGGGGCATTCGTATTCAGTAGCCTGGGCATCACCGGTGTGGCGCTGACGGTCGGTTTTGGTTTGTTTCCCTTCCTGCTGATCTCGTCTACCGCGCCCGGTTCCAGTCTGACTGTGTGGGACGGTACCTCCAGTCATAACACCTTATTGCTGGGGTTTTGGATCACCATCATTTTTCTGCCTATCGTCCTGCTCTACACCCGTTTTGTGTATCGGGTGATGTGGGGCAGCGTCACCGAAGCAGCTGTTCTTAAAGACAGTCACACACTTTATTAAGGAGACACATCATGTGGTATTTCGCTTGGATACTTGGCGTCGGTTTCGCGGCGTCCTTCGCCATCATCAACGCCATGTGGCTGGAATCGGTGTGCGATATCGATCATCACGGCATCGATCAATCGTGCGAGAGCTTGGCGCAACGCAGCAAAGAGAGGCTGTCATGACCGCGGAACGCATTGTTCGTATCGTCGCCGGCTTATTTGTCTTGCTATCGCTGAGTCTGGGCGTTGAAGGCAGCCCACTATTTCAGTCAAGCAATTGGCTTTGGTTTACCGCATTTGTCGGGGCCAATTTGTTTCAAAGCGGTTTTACCCGATTCTGCCCGCTGGAAATGATTCTTAAAAAATTGGGCATTAAAGAAAACTGCCAATAACCGCGGCAAAAAAATAATTATCTTTCAATTAGGAGTAGTCTCATGGCAAAAATTGTAATCGTAGGCGCGGGCATTGGCGGTATCCCGATGGCATTGGAAATGAAAGAAAACGCTCGGAAAGAAGATGAGGTAGTAGTGATCGCCGATACCCCGACCTTTCACTTCGTGCCTTCAAATCCTTGGGTGGCGGTCAACTGGCGCAAGCCGGAAGATATCAAGGTCGAATTGGCACCCATGTTCAAGAAAAAGAAGATCGGTTTCATTCAACAAAAAGTCACCCGTTTTCATCCGGAAAACAATCAAGTGGAATTGGCCGATGGCTCGCAAGTCGATTACGATTTTTTAGTGATCGCCACCGGCCCGAAACTGGCCTTTGACGAGGTGCCGGGTTTGGGGCCCAACGGCCATACCCAATCGGTGTGCCACGTCGATCATGCCGGAGAATCCGGTGAATTTTGGGATAAGTTTGTCGAAGATCCGGGTCCGATTATCGTCGGTGCCGCCCAAGGGGCGTCTTGCTTTGGCCCTGCCTATGAATACATGTTTATCGCCGAAACCGACCTGCGGCAACGTAAAATCCGCGATAAGGTGAAAATGACTTATGTCACCTCGGAACCCTACATCGGCCATTTGGGCTTGGGCGGCGTGGGCGATACCAAAGGGATGCTGGAAGCCGAGATGCGGAACAAACATATCAATTGGATTTGCAATGCCAAAATCGACAAGATCGAAGCCGGCATGATGTATGTCACCGAAGTGGATGAAAACGGTCAGGAGAAAAAGAAACACGAGTTACCGTTCAAACACAGTATGATTCTGCCGGCGTTCAAAGGCGTTGATGCGCTACTAGGCATCGACAAACTGGTGAATCCGCGCGGTTTTGTGATTGTTGACGAGAATCAACGCAACCCCACCTTCAAAAATATATATTCCATTGGCGTTTGCATTGCCATTCCACCGCTGGAGCAAACCCCGGTACCAACTGGCACGCCTAAGACTGGTTATATGATCGAGTCGATGGTTACTGCTACGGCTCATAACATACGGGCAGAACTGGATGGCAAGCAGCCTAAAGAAAAAGGCACCTGGAATGCACTATGTCTGGCGGACTTTGGCGATTCGGGCGTCGCTTTCCTGGCCATGCCGCAAATTCCGCCACGTAACGTGCAGTGGGCGTCCAGCGGTAAATGGGTGCATTTGGCTAAAATTGGTTATGAAAAATACTTCATGCGTAAAGTTCGCAAGGGTATTAGCGAGCCTTACTATGAAAAACTGACCTTAAAAATGTTTGGCATTATGCGTCTGAAAGGCTGACACTGGTTTATGCCGTGCTGGTATGGAATGACGAACGCGACTGTGCCGTCTACCAAAGGAACTAAGCGTCTAAGCTTCCATACCACCCTATTTGCCCTAACTGAATGCAGATTACTCAATGACACATCGATATTTTCGGCAGCTTGCCTTCGCACTGATGTTGGTTATGGATACGGCCTTCGCCGATGCGGAGCCCAGTCAATTCAGCTTGGAGCAAGCCATTGACACCGCGCTGGCGAACAATCCCGAGCTGGGCATCATGCAAGCGCGTATTGAACAGGCCAATGCGCAATTGGGTGAGTCTTTGGCCAGTTTTTACCCGCAGATTAAAGCCAGCTTGTCTTATCAACACAGCGACAATCCGGCCCAGGCATTTGCGATGATCATTGCCCAGCGTCGGCTCAGCTTTGTCGGTAACGACTTCAATCATCCCGGCGGGGTTGATAACTATCGGCCGCAAGTGACAGCGACGTACTCGTTGTTTCGCGGTGGTCAGGATTATTACCGCAAGCAGGCTGCGGAACTGGGTATCGAAACCTCTGAACTGGAAAAGGCCGCGACCCGCAACCAGTTGGTCAATAACGTCACAGCGGCTTACTACGGCGAGTTGGCGGCGATGGAAGCGCACGAGATTAGTCAGCGCTCCATCACAGCAGTGCAAAGCGAGCTGGATCAGTCGCGGATTCGCTTCGATGCCGGCACCGTATTGAAGTCCGACGTACTGTCCTTGGAAGTGCAGTTGGCCGAAGCCAAGGATGCGGAAATCCAAGCCGCCAATGCTATTGAGTTGGCGCAGAGTATGTTGAAAACCTTGCTGGGTTTGCCCGCTAACGAAACCTTTGTCATTAATTCAACTCAACAAGTCGCGTTACCCGCCAGTCCGGCGGTTTTCGACGAATTACTCAATCAGGCGCTGAGCAGTCATCCTGAATTGCAAGCTGCCCAGAAGCGTGTGGCGATGGCCGAACGTCAGCTTGATGTCGCGCAAGCCGCCCACTTACCTCGCGCCGACGCCTTTGTCAGCTATGGTTCTGACAGCAAAGATCTGGCCTTCAGCAGTAATCGCGATAATGTCACGGCTGGCGTGATGGTGGAAGTGGATGTGTTTTCCGGCTTTGCGACGCAGGAAAAAATCAAGAAAGCCGAGCACGAATTGACCGCCGCCCAAGAGGCTGCCAGGCAGACCCGCTTACGTATCGAACATCAGCTCAAATCGGCGCAAGTCAAATTGCAAGACGCTCTGAGTAGAGCGGAAGTTAGCGCCGTAGCGGTTAAAGCTGCAGAAGAAGCCTTGCGATTAGTCAATGAACAGCGCCAAGCCGGCGTGGTGACGGTGACCCGCTATATCGAAGCCGAAGTGGCGCGCGACAAGGCGTATACCCGACAAATCACCGCACGTTTCGATGCCTTGCGGGCCGAAGCAGAACTCAAACAAGCCACCGGTTACTGGCAATAAAGGAGTCATGATGACCGAACATTTTTCTGAATCAAATTTGCCGAGATGGCTTATGCCGGCGACAGCGATCACTGCCTTATTGCTGGTGATTTTATTTGCGCTGGGTATTTTGGGCGGCGAGGATAAGACCGAACCCGGCAACACGGATTCGCCTGAGAGTAGTATCCCCGCCGGCGCACAGACCTTAAAAGTAGGCACACAGACTGCGGAGAACAATTTGTCTTGGCAGGGCGTGGTCAAATCCCGCTTGGCGGCGAAAATTGCCCCAAAATTAAATGCGCGCATTCTGGAAATAGCTGTCAATCCGGGTGACAAAGTTAAACAAGGCCAAGTCATCGCCCGTCTCGATGATCGCGATTTGCGAGCGGCTTACAACGCGGCCAGCGCGGGACAGGCGGCAGCCCAGGCTCAGGCGGCTCAGGCCGTTGCCGAAGAAAAACGCATTATCGATCTGTACAACAAGCAAGCGGCCACCCGGCAAAACTACGAAGCCGTGCTGGCGCAAGCGCAAAGCGCTCGAGCCATGGCCAATCAAGCCGCCAGTTCCGCGCAACAGAGTAAAGTGATGCTTGGCGAAAATGTGCTCTATGCACCGTTCGACGGGGTAGTCGGTGAGCGTTTGCAAGAGCCGGGCGACATGGGCTTGCCCAATCAAGCCATCGTCACCTTGCACAAACCCGATGACTTGCGTCTGGAAGCATCAATTGCCAGCCACTGTGCTGCGGCCATTAAGTTAGGCATGGAAGTAAAAGTGCGCTTCGATACGCCGCAGCAAACGCTGGCGGCGACGGTCGATGAAATAGCCCCGGAAATCGATCCGCAAACCCGCACCCTCGCGGTAAAAGTGAAATTACCCAACATGCCTGGTTTGCAACACGGCCAATTCGGTTGGCTGGAGCTGGCTTGTGCCAGTGCACAACAAGCCGTGATGATCCCGTCTGCAGCCATTTTGCATTACGGCCAACTGCAAGCGGTTAAAGTACTGGATGGGCAAAGGCTATTGACGCGACATATTCGCGCAGGTAAGCAGTATGGCGACCAGGTCGAAATACTCTCCGGACTGCGCGCAGGCGAAACTATCTTGAGTAACGCTGGGTTGGGGCAATGAGCGAGTTGAACAAAATCGTGGAAGCGAAAAAGGACAGCCTGACGGTTGCCATCGTTCGCTTATTCACCACCTCGCATTTATCGCTGCTGTTTTTATTGATTTCCCTGTTGGCGGGTGCGGCAGCATTAACTTTGACCCCGCGTGAGGAAGATCCGCAAATCATCGTGCCGGTGATGGATGTGTTCGTGCATTATCCGGGCGCGAGCAGCGAAGAAGTGGAAAAGCGCGTCACCACGCCTTTGGAAGTATTACTCAAGCAAATCCAGGGTGTGGAATACGTCTATTCTGCCTCCCGGCCCGGCGAGTCGCTGGTCACGGTGCGCTATCGGGTGGGCGAGAGTATCGAAGACAGTCTGATCAAAACCCGCGATAAGCTGCAAGCCAATCTGGACATCATCCCGCCCGGTGTCAGCGATTGGGTAGTCAAGCCGGTGGAAATCGATGACGTGCCGATCTTGCTATTGAGCATGTCTATGCCAAAGGCGAACGAAGACATCATGGCGGTGCGCCGCATCGCCGAGGAACTGATCGAGCGCTTGCGCGCCATTGACGACGTCGGCAAAAGTTGGGTCATCGGCGCGGCGCCTCGGCAGATTTCGGTGTATCCCGATCCCGCCAAGTTGCAAGCCAGCGGCCTGGGCCTGCCGGAAATTCAACAAGCGTTGGCGCAGAACAATGTCAATCTGCCGGCTGGGCGTTTGAATCAAAATAACAGCGAAATCCTGCTGGAAGCCGGGCCGCACTATGAAACGCCGGAGCAGATCGGGGCGACGGTCTTGAAAAACGTCGCCGGCCGTCTGGTGTATTTGCGTGATGTGGCGCAGATCGTCGATGGTCCACAAGACACTGACTATTACACCCGCATCGGCTTCGGTCCCGGTGTGGAGCAAATGAAAACGGTAGGGCATCCCGGTGACGCGTTACCGCAAGTCGGTGAAGAACGGCAAATGGCTACCATCGCCATTGCCAAAAGGCGCGGCAGCAACGCCGTCGGCGTGGCCGAGCAGGTGTTGGAACTGACCGAACAATTGCACGGCACGCTGATTCCGGATGAAGTGTTGGTGACGGTAACCCGCAACTACGGCGAAACCGCCGATCACAAAGTCAATGAGCTGGTGATGCACCTGAGCATCGCGATTCTCACCATTATAGTCCTGCTGGCGCTGGCGCTGGGTTTTAAGGAATCGCTGATCGTGTCATTGGCGGTACCGATGACCTTTGCGATTACCTTGCTGTGCGATTTGATCTTCGGTTACACCATCAACCGCGTAACGCTGTTCGCGCTGATTCTGTCTTTGGGCTTATTGGTGGATGACCCGATTGTCGATGTCGAGAACATTCATCGCCACTACAAAATGCGCAAAGAGCCACCGTTACAAGCCTTGCTGACAGCCGTAGACGAAATTCGTCCGCCGACCATCCTGGCCACCTTCGCGGTGATCATGTCCTTCGTGCCGATGTTTTTTATCACCGGGATGATGGGACCCTACATGGCGCCCATGGCCTTTAACGTGCCGATAGCCATGTTGATGTCCTTGCTGATCGCCTTCACGGTGACGCCTTGGGCCAGCTATAAATTGTTGAAAGGCGATTACGGTAAAGATCATGGACCAGAGTTTCGGCTACAGGAATCCCGTGGTTTCAAGCTGTATCAAGCCATCATGGCGCCGCTGCTGAGCCATAAATCCAAAGCCTTGTGGTTTTTGCTGGCGGTGTTTGTGGCATTTGTCCTGTCCACGCTGATGGCCGTGACCCGAGTCGTACCGCTGAAACTGCTGCCGTTTGATAACAAAAACGAGCTGCAATTGGTGATCGACATGCCCCGCGGCTCGTCCCTTGAGGCCACCAATGAAGTCGCTACGGCTCTGGGTCAATATCTGGCCACGGTGAATGAGGTCAGCAGCTATCAGACCTATGTCGGTTTGGCATCACCCATGGATTTTAATGGCTTGGTGCGGCATTACTATTTACGCCAGGGCGCCTATGTTGGGGATCTGCGCATCATTCTGGTGGATAAATCTCGGCGCGCGCAACAATCTCATGCCATCGCGCTGAGGATGCGTCCGGATATAGAGCGGATCGGTCATAAATACGGCGCCAATCTTAAAATCGTGGAAATGCCGCCGGGGCCGCCGGTGCTATCCAGCGTGGTTGGGGAAATTTACGGGCCGCCGGAAGCCGGTTATCAGGATTTGGTGAGCGTGTCTAAACAAGTTCGTGAACATTTGCAAACGACTGAGGGCGTGGTGGATGTGGACGATTATGTGCAAGCGCCGCAAGACCAGTGGCAATTTGTGTTGAACCAGGACAAAGCAGCGCTATTGGGCATTACCAATCAGCAGGTGGCCAATAGTTTGAAACTGGCGGTAGAAGGCGGCGTAGCCGGTACTTTGCATATCGCCAGCGAACGCCAGCCCTTGCTGATCACGTTGCAATATCCCAGAGCGGCGCGTTCCTCGGAAGCCGATTTATTAAACTTGTCGGTGAAATCGGCAAAAGGCGATTTGATTCGTTTGAGCGAAATCGGTCGGTTTAGCCATGAATTAGCGGATCAAACCATCTATCACAAAAACTTACGCCAGGTGTCGTATGTGCTAGCTGAAATGGCCGGACGCAGCCCGGTGGAAGCGGTGTGGGATCTGCAGGATGCCTTGGAACAGCAGCCGCTACCAGCCGGTTACAGCGCGGAAATGGCCGGGGAGGGCGAATGGAAAATCACCGTCGATGTGTTCCGCGACCTGGGCTTGGCGTTCGCGGCGGCGATGGTGATGATCTATATCTTGTTGGTGGGGCAGACCGGCTCCTTGGGTGTGCCGCTGATCATGATGATCGCCATCCCGCTGACGGTGATCGGCATCATGCCGGGCTTTTGGTTCATCAACCTGTTTGCGTCCGATGTCGGGCAATATGCCGATCCGGTGTATTTCACCGCCACGGCCATGATCGGCATGATTGCTTTGGCCGGCATCGTGGTGCGCAACTCCATCATCTTGATCGATTTTATCGAGAACATTTATCGCGGTAATCCGGATATCAGTTTGGCCGACGCCATCATCGAAGCCGGCGCCACTCGTTTAAATCCGATCTTTTTGACAGCGGCTTCGGCGGTATTAGGCTCGGTGATGATCGTCCTCGATCCCATCTTTTCGGGTCTGGCCTGGAGCTTCATCTTCGGGATTATTGCGTCCACCTTATTTTCGTTGGTGGTGATTCCTTTGGTGTATTTCTTGATCAACCGCGAAATGCCCAAGCAAGTACAAGCCGAAGACTAGCTTCTTAGCGCCCGCCACGCCAATTCAGCGGGCGCGGTAACTAGCGTTTTTGTATACTCGTTACCTATCACCCATCCCTTAGCTTTGAGGCCACCCTTATGAAACAATCAAACCGCGTTTGCTACTTACTTTCTGTGTTGGGATTATTGACGTGCCTGTCGCCGCTAGTGCAAGCCGACGAGTCCGCCAGCAAATTCTCCCGGGAATTGTTAATGACCAAGCCGGTGACTTTACCCAGTAAAGAAGTCGAGAGCCATGTAATGCGGGTGCGCTTCCCCAAGGGCTACAAAACCCCCTTACACACGCACGAAGGACCGGGCCCCAGATATGTGGTGATGGGCAAGCTGAAAGTCGTCGATGACGGCCAAACCAAAGTCTATAGCCAAGGCGAAGTGTTCTGGGAAACCGGCGCGGAAATGACCGTGGAAAACGTCGGCAAAGGCGAGGCGGAAATTATTATATTTGAGCTTGCGGCGGGAAAGCCTGCTAAGCATTAAAGCCTCAACGAATTAAGCTCACTTTGTTTGCTGGCTGATGGTTTTTCTTTTTTCATCAGCCAGCAACGTTTTTCTAAGCCGTTAGAAAAGAAAAACTAACACCACCATGTGGCATTTTCGGCAAGTTGCGGACGAATGGTTTTTATGACGAAGGTCTGTTGAATGACCTATAGCCGTTAGCGGTAATCTCAAATTGGTGCGACCACCTTATAGGTTGTGCCGAGCTATGCGAGGCGCAACGATCGCGAACGGTGCGCCTAACGGCAGCACCCTATAGTCAGCGCACCTTATGGCCTTGAGGCCTTAACGAATTAAGCGGACTTTGTTTGCTGCCTGATGATTCTTCCTCTACTATCAGCCGGCAACGTTTTTTCTGAGTTGCTAAAAAATCCGAACAATCAGGTAGTATTTCCGGCCAAAGAGCTGTCAATCGTTATCATTGAGCGAGAATAGCAGGTAAGCATCGAAAAGCCGCTGCAAACGCCTAGCTATAACCCTGCACTCTTTGGCAAACTACGCCTTCTCGCGCAAGGTTGGGACTCATAGCCACGTCAACCTCAAGTGCATGCCCTTCTACAGTTAAATTATTGTTTTGCTTGCCATAAAAAGTAAAAATCATTTGAGCGAGCCTCTTCTTTCTCCTTCAGAGTTTTGTTGTAATCCATCATGGCTCCAACAACAGCAGTACCTCCACCGATTGCAGCTATGATTTGACCAATGTTTGGAGGTAATAATCCAGCGTAAAGACCTACAGAGATTGCACCTGAACCAAATATCACTTTCTCTTTAAGTGATTCTCTAGATTTAGATTTCCAATCTTTAACTTTTTTTTCTATTATATTTATTTCAGGCAGCACCTGATCTCGAAACATCTCAGAGACTTCTACCTCACTCCAGTTTTTTTGTTTCTTTATCATAGAATTGATTTTATCTCTGTAAACGGCAAATGCTTCACTTTCGCGCTCTCGAAGTTTAACTATTGCGTTATAGTCTTTGCTATGAATAGTTGGAAGGTAGTGTTTCATTGCTTTTTCAAATGAAGAAGAGTTAGCTTTATAAACTGGGTTATTTAGCTGCGAAGCTATTTTCATTTGGGCTTCGTTGTCACAAAGGTAGGATGTTCCGTGAAAAGCAGAATGCCACTCTTGATTAGATAGGTCTCTTAAGATTGGACTAATAATTAAAGATAATATGTTGTAATCTGCAATCTCTTTTTGCGATAGTTTATATGGCAACTTCTTTGCCTTAAGGCTTTCGACAAAATCTGGCAATGGCTCATATAGGTGGAAATACATAACTCCATGATCAATTAGGCTTTTAGGGCCTTCTATTTTAAAAAAAGGACCAGCGCCTTTTCCTATGTCAAAATATATTGCACACTTATTAATTAAATACTCATGAAGAAGCTCATACAGCTTATCTTCTTTTTGCTCAATATTTTTTGAAATAGGGTTTGCTAATGTATCCTTATGGTGCTGGCATAAGGATACCGTGTTTTGTGCATATTTAATGATTCCCTTTTCTATTAATGGCTTTAAGCGAAAGAAATTAAGGATGCCATGGGTAAGCTCTTGTCTGGATACTTCGTTTATATTTTCTGAACTTTTAAGCATCACTTGTTCAAAAGGGTTTTGAATATAAACCTCATCTGCGTAAAGCGATGCAAATGATACGAGCTGATCGAGTTTTCTTAATCTGCATTCTGGGTATGAGCAAGGATGGCGGCCACCACTTAATGAAGAATTAGCAATAAATGAAAAGTTTTCGTTAGGCTGTTGGTTTTGATTAAAATGATATCTGGTTATCAGAGCCATTGTTTCAGCAAATTCAAAGACATCATCTGCTTCAGAAGATGATAAAGACTCAATAATATCTCCATCACCCCACAGTTTTATTGATGTTTCAAATTCTTCAATGAAATCCATTCGATTCTCTTTGGATTTAACGCCAGCCGTAATCGGCGCAATTGTAGTGAGGGCCGTAGGGCGGATAAGCGAAGCGTCATCCGCCGATAAAACCGTCAATTATCCGCCTCACCAACTTCCGACAATGCCAAGCCCAACCCCGCCCAATTTAACGGATAAACGCCCATTCTAACTAAGTGATGAAAACTTGAATATGGCCTTTATGCCCTCGGGTAAATCCTTAACCGCGATTGCCCAGCCATGCTTCACAGGATTGTAATGGATGTAATCCATATGTACCGCATAGTCGGCATCATTGATAATAGTGTGCTCCCAAAAACGACGTTGCCACTTGTGCCCTTTGGGTATAACCCTCGCTCGTGGCGTTTTATTCTGATTGCAGAGCGATATTCGGTTTTAGGTATCGCTTTCGAAAAGGCTTTTTTTATCGCCCGCCATCGGTTGGAATATTGATCATCACCAGCCGGTAATGTCCAGATTGCATGCATGTGATCGGGCAAAACCACCTAAGCATCGATATACCCAAGGGCACAAGTGAAATGGCTGCTTTTCCCGGACCACTCGCACCGCTTCACGTAACTCCGCAATATGCTCGATCAGCAGCGTCGATTTCCGTTCGAGCAGGTTGACGGTGAAAAAATAGGTACCACCAGGAATGCGATTGCGTCGATAGTTCGGCATGAAAAGAGTTTAACCGATTTGGCGGATGACGCTACGCTTATCCGCCCTACAGCCACTTTGAAATTGTGATCAAACTGCTAGGATTCATGGGCTGCGATAAGGGTTAGAGTCGATAACACCAGTTCGCAAATTCAATAGTTAAAGATTTACCTGGAATTCGAAATTTGTAGCTAAAGCTGTCATTAGCTAACATTACGAAACCAAACAAGTCTACTCAGACTCATCCGCTCGCTCTAGCCAGTAGGCTGGGTAAAGCAACGCGAAACCCAGCAAATACTTTGAAACAACAGAAAATCTTTACATTGCAACTGTTCGCCGGCTGAGAAAACTCATCAGCTTCACGAAATATTCAAAATCAATACGCCTGCACCCCAAACTTCAACAACAACCTCGGCAAAATATCGTCCAGATTCAACACGTCCTTATCCGTTAATTCAATCAAATTGAAATTGTACTTCTGATAAATGGCGAGTTTTTCCTGTTTTCTGGCTTGGTATTTGGCGTCGTTTTCGTAGCCCCAGAATTCAATATAAACTTTGCCGGTGGGGATATAAAAGTCGCAGTACATTTCTTCTTCGATCGGCAGTTTGCGTTCGTAGGCGTGGACGATTTCCGCCATGTATAACCAATTGTCGATCAGCATTTCTGCCTTGGAACGAACGAAATGGCCGTCGGTGGTGCGGTGGGTGGCTTCGAATTTGTGGCGGAAGCTATCCATTTTGTCGGTGTCGGTTTTAGGTTTATCGACGCCCTTCATATTATCGACGTTGTCTTTCAACGCCCGGTTCCGGGTGATTTTTTCCGGCCAGCGCACATAGGGAATGCCGGAACGGCTGTCTTCGCCTTGTTCGGCACCCATTGCCAATCCCTGTTCGGTGACTAGCCAGCCTTTCAAGCCTTTTTTGATCCAGCCCAATTCGGACAAGATGTAGTTCATTTTGTTGGCCGGCAGTTCGAACTGTTGCCCGAGCACAGTGGCAGTCAATAGTTTCGGCGCATCCGCTTTGCTTGGCGCGCTCGGCAACTGAAATTCTTCCGGCCAGGCAACATATTGGCCATATTTGCCGGTCAAATAGACACCGCCGGCGGCACTGCCGGCGTCGGTTAACTGCCATTTGTCCGCTTGTTTCTCGATTAGGCCCAGCGCAGTCAGTTGCCCGAACATTTGCTCCTGGGATATGCCGCGCAATTTGGCCAGTTGGGTGGTGGATAGGCGTTTTTCGTCACTCATCGCTGTAGTTCTCTAGTTTGACCGCACAGAGTGTAGACCATCGTTTTGCGTGGGCGGGAGCTAGGAAACCAATTGGAATTCACTTTGCAGACCAAAGGCCAGTCTGTTGCGCAAAAAAATGACCGTTTGAGTTGATGCGCCCCAACTAGGCTTCGATAGATCCAGCTCAGCCTAAACGGAATACCAGTGATAAATAGGGCCGGGTTAATAAAGGCATAAAAGTAGCCTGAAAAGCGGGGAAGCGGATAACGCATCTAAGACCTTAGCCCAATAGACAAAACTTAAGACTTACGTACACTTGACAGAGTTTGGAACACGAACTTTGGTATCAACTTTTACAGACTATGGCACTACAGGTTTTGGAACTCGATAGATTAATCTTGGTTGCTGACCGCGAAGTCTCGTCCTTTAAAGGTATCAATCGGGTCAGGGAGAGTCTGCAAACAAATGTGGATTATGTTGCCAGCCGGGACGAGTTGTGTCGCTGGATCGCCGACAACAAGGCGAATTTAACCAGCAAAAATATTGCCTTTGTGATGGTGTTTGACCCGGAAGTGGTCGAAATATCGCCGTCCGGTTCCGAGTTTGGTTTATTACTGGAATATCCGCGGATTTGTATCACCCGATCAAGTGATCTATCGACTACCTTGCGCTCGATAAAAACCGGTTTGTTTGATTTTATTGAAAAGCCCTTTAGTCTGGAACAGATACGCAAATGCCTTGAACTGGCTTTTTTCGAATATGAGTTTGCTGCCAGTATCAACAATCAATTCCGTAATCTGACCAAACGCGAAATTGAAACCTGCGAGTTGGTGGTGCTGGGCCACACCAATAAGGAAATATCCGAAAAACTGGATATTTCGATAAAAACCGTCAAAGTGCATCGCGCGAATTTAATGCGCAAAACCAACGCCAAAACGGTTACGGATCTTCTGAGACTGCACGATACCTTCAAGTCAAATACTCGCCAAGGACTGACTGATTTGCCCACTATCCCCCCGCTAAAAATATTGAACACTCAACAAACTAACAAGCGTGAAAAACGCCAAAAATCTCTGGCTTAACCCTCCTTGCTACCCAACAAAACTACTTTTCGGCAAGCAATAGCCGCAAGGCATAGCCAAATTTGAGACGCTCGTGACTGAATTTACAATTTTTCCAACGGTCGGGTCGATTGCGCAAAAACAACTTTTGCGAGCGACTTTAGATATGACTATTCGTTCGGTGTCGCAGCTAATAGACCACCATAACGTCAGCAGCGTAGTGCTTGAAATTGGCGAAGACTATTTTGTATTTTCCGTTGAAGATTTGCTGAAGCATCTGCATGCTGGCGGCAGCAGTGATGCCACCTTGGCTGAATTGACATTACGCAAGATTACCTGCGTTTTCGAAAATGAACGGGTGCTGACGGCATTTGAAATCCTTGAAAGCAATGGCGACCGGTATTTAGGTGTCGTCGATTCCACTGAGAGTCTGGTCGGCATATTGACCGATACCGACATTCTATCGGCGGTCGATCCTACTGTATTGGTGCAAAAAAAAACCATCGGCGATTTGGTGACCAGAATAGAGCCCATCACCTTTACTGCGGACTGGATTTTGGACGATGTGCTTAACCATCTGCAGAAAATGGAGGACTCCATCATTGTGGTCGAATCCAAAATACCGATAGGCATTATCACCACCAAGGATATTTTTAAACTTATCTCTGCCGCGGATACCACCGATAGGCCACTCCGGGAGTACATGAGTAGTCCGGTCATTACCACCGAGGTCAGTTCAACCATTGAAGACGCGCTCGCTCAGTTAAAAACCTGTCACATCAAACGGTCCATCGTGGTGAATCAGGAAAACCAATTGGTAGGCGTCGTCACGCAGAGCGAACTGGTGGGTTTTGCCTATGGTACCTGGATAGATTTAATCAAACATCACGCCGGCGAGCTCAAAGAGCTTGTGGCTATTCTGGACGCCAAAGCCAAGGGTTTTGAAAAATCCTCGTTGACCGACCCTCTCACCGGACTTGGCAATAGACGAATGCTGGATAAAAGACTGGCCGATGAAATTGGCCGCATGCGGCGTTATGACGCCCCGGCGTTTTCGCTGTTGTTACTGGACATCGATCTTTTCAAGCAAATTAATGATGCGCACGGCCACTTGATTGGCGACGAAATCTTGAAAGCCATCAGCTTGAAACTAATGAGCTTGGTCAGGTGCAGTGATGATGCGATTCGTTGGGGCGGCGAAGAATTTGCGATTTTGCTGCCGCATACACTTCTTGAGGATGCCGTCGAGTTTGCAAACCGCTTGCGCACCACGATAGAAGACTATTCTTTCGTCGAACGGATAAACGTCACTATCAGCATAGGTGTTGGACAGTTTTCAATTACCGAGCACGAAAGCCAATTCATTGATCGCGTCGACAAGGCGCTATACCTTGCCAAACATCAGGGCCGCAATCGGGTCGTTGCCGATACCTCAGCCGTGCCGATTCAACACCTTGTCACGCCGACATGAAACGCGTAGATACTGTTTTGCTGTGTCTGGCTATTGTCATCAATAGCGTTTGCTGGATTTGGAGTCGGCAAGCGCAGCAAACGCCGGTTGACTTTAATTTTCTATCAGTAGTGTTATTGGTGGGCTCGCTAGTTTTTTCCTATCGCGGCCGTAAACATTGGCAAGACCGGCAACAGGCTCGGGTGGTCGAACTTGAGTCGGTGATGGCGGAGTACCAATTTTTGTCTGATCGCGCCATGGATTACGCAGAATCTCGTTTCAATATTCTGGAACAAGACCTGGCTTTGGCTCGCAATACCATCCAAAGCTCTGCGCATAAACTATCCAATAGCTTGACGGGTCTGGAACAGCAATCGACCGACCAACGCCCGGGGAGTCGCTATTTTTGCCGAAAGATTTTTTCGGGCATCCTGCTGGAAAAAATCGGCAAAAATTACGCGACCGCTTATGCCTTCGGCGCCCCGATTCGTCCGCGTCACCTCGTTCCGACCCAACAAGGGGTCGAAACATCGGCTCTCGCATGACTTAACGCCGTGTCGCGATGCCTTGCAGGTTTTCTCCGCTTCGCTGCGAAAACCCGCCCGGCGCTACGGCTATCGGGGACTAAAAATCTTCACTTCGCTGGCGCTCCGTTTCCAAGATTTTCAGCGAAGGTGTTGACCGCCCTAATTGATGAAATATTGCAAATGACCGGCGCCGATGACGAGCAACAACGGCAGCAGGCCGGTTTACATAAGTTTTTCGACAAACGCATGCGCTGATTGATGAATTCGTTAAAAAAATCCAGGAAGTCAACGATTCCAGCGTGGGCATAGCTGTCAGTTTTAATCAGATGCAGAGCAAGTTTTTACGCATCGAAGATTCACTTGATGGGGTCACCAAGCTGACCAGGCAAACCGACACACTGGCTTTGAATGCGGCAATTGAAGCGGCGCGGGCCAGCCACGCCGGACGCGGTTTTGGTATTGTCGCCGATGAAGTCCGAAAACTTGCAGCCCAGACCCGGCAATTCAGCGATGAAATCCGCGCCACTCTCGATGACATAATCCAGTCGTTGCAAGAAGTGGATCAGCAGGTATCGCAAGTGGCGCAGACTGACCTAAGCCTGGCGGAACGGTCACGCGAAAACCTCGGCAGCTTGGGTCAGGAGCTTATCCAGATGACATCCAAGGCGAATGGGCACTCAACTAACATCACTGTGGCAAGCAATGAAATACAAAGGCTGGCTCAGGAGGGGGTGATGGCTATGCAGTTTGAAGACATCGTCACGCAAATGATGGCTAAAATAGCCGTGGATGCCAAAAATGTCGGTAATTACTTGCACGCACTCTTGAGATTGCATCACGACCAGGAAGAGCGCGACGGTTTAGCGCGCTTCAAACAGCGCATTGCCGCTTTAAAATTACTGTTGTCGGAAACGGAAAAACAGCCACAAGGCGAAAATCCTAAACCCGACCAGCGTACCCCCGAGATTGAATTGTTCTAGCTTTCACAATCGGGCTGCTATTTCCGCCACAGGGAATACAAAGGTAGACGAATAGCTAAGACTGTACTGCGACTAATTTGCAAGGTCTCGATGGTCCAGTCAAAAGCGGCGATAATAGGCGCACCGCTCCCCTAAACTATTTCAGCCTATCATGCCCGCAGCAGGTCACGCCCACTCCCTCGACAACGGCATTGCCGTGATTCACTCCAATCAACTGGAAGAACTCCGCGATGTGGTTGAGTACTGGCTCAGACAGCATCCCTTGCTGCCCTTGGAAAACGAGATTTTTCTGGTGCAGAGCAACGGCATGGGGCATTGGTTAAAGCAAAGTTTGGCGCAAAACTCTTCGCTGGGCATTGCCGCCGCGCTGAAGATGCAGTTGCCGTCATTGTTTATCTGGAGCATTTATCGGGCGGTATTAGGCGAGCAGATTCCTACCGAGCAACCATTAGCCAAGGACCCGCTGATCTGGCGCTTATATCGATTGTTGCCGGGCTTGTTGCAACAATCTGGCTTCGAAACCTTGGCGAGTTTTTTGACCGAAGACAGCCAATGCCGCAAACGCCACCAACTTGCCGAACAACTAGCGGATCTGTTCGACCAATACCAGGTTTATCGTTCCGATTGGGTGTCCGATTGGGCGGCAGGACAAAATGTGTTGCGCAACGGGCATGGCGAAAGCAAACAGCTACCCAGCGCGCAGGTTTGGCAAGCCGCCTTGTGGCGCGCGGTGCTCGAAGATTTGGGCGAGCAGTCCTCGCCGTTTGCCAGTAGGTCAGCGGTACATGCGCAGTTCATGGCCAAGATTGATACGTTAACAGCTCGCCCCGCCAG
Source organism: Methylomonas sp. 11b (assembly GCF_000515215.1). Lineage (NCBI taxonomy): Bacteria > Pseudomonadati > Pseudomonadota > Gammaproteobacteria > Methylococcales > Methylococcaceae > Methylomonas > Methylomonas sp. 11b. The sequence continues at coordinate 761,569 of NZ_KI911557.1, read as the reverse complement.
CATGCCGCGCCGCGTCGTGTTGTTCGGCCTGTCTTCCCTGCCGCAGCAGTCGCTGGAAGTGCTGGCCAAATTGGGCCGATTTTGTCAGATCGTATTGTTTGTGCATAACCCGTGTCAGCACTATTGGGCCGACATCATCGAAGACAAGGAACTGCTGAAAGCCGAACGCCGTCGTCAGGCTTACAAATCCGGTATGAATGCAGCGCTGAGCGATGCGGAATTGCATTTACAGGCGCCGCCTTTACTGGCCGCATGGGGCAAACAGGGCCGGGATTATATTCGTTTGCTGGATCATTTCGATGAAACCCAAGCCTATGCCAACTGGCATTGGCCGGACAGTAAAATCGATATGTTCAAAGATTACGGAGAGGCGGGGCAGCGTAGCTTGCTGCAACATCTCCAGCAGTCTATCTTGGACTTGGACCCCTTGCCCGAGCAACCGGTATGTCTAGCCAGCTCCGATACGTCTATCCAATTTCATATCGCGCATAGTCCGCAACGTGAAGTCGAAATTCTGCACGATCAACTATTGGCGCGTTTCGATAATGCCCAGCAAAACGGCGACCCGTTATATCCGCGCAATATTATTGTCATGGTGCCGGATATCAATACTTACGCGCCGCATATCCATGCGGTATTCGGGCAAATTCAAAGCGACGATCCGCGTTATATTCCCTACAGTCTGGCCGATCAGCAGCAGCGCGGGCAAAACCCGCTGCTGCTTGCCGTGGAAGCCTTGTTGAATTTACCCGAGTCGCGGTTTGCGGTCAGCGAATTTCTGGGCTTGCTCGAAGTACCGGCCTTGCGGACGCGCTTTGATATTCATGAAACCGCCATCCCCAAGCTGCATCAGTGGATTGAAGAATCCGGCATCCGCTGGGGCTTGAATGCTCGGCAGCGCGCGGAACGAGTCAATATGCCCGCAAACTTGCAGGCCAATACCTGGCAGTTCGGGCTGAGGCGGATGTTGTTGGGGTACGCGGTCGGTGCCGGGGTGGCTTTTGATGAGATTCAGCCTTACGAAGAAATCGGCGGCCTGGATGCGCAATGGCTAGGTGGTCTGGCGTTTCTGTTGGAAACGCTGGAAAAATACGCTGAGCGATTGCGGCTGGAATACCCGCCGGCCAAATGGCAGCAACTATTGTCCGAGCTGCTGAACGATTTTTTTCAAGTAAGCGACGAGCGCGAGCGAAAAACCCTGGAATCCCTAACAAGTTCACTAACGAGTTGGTCCGGACACTGCGAACAAGCTGTTTTAAGCGAAACAGATTTACTGCCCATCCCTGTGGTACGCGAGGCTTGGCTGGCTGGCGTTGACGAACCGTCCTTGCATCAGCGCTTTCTCAGCGGCCGGGTTAATTTCTGTACCTTGATGCCGATGCGCGCCATCCCGTTTCGGTTGATTTGCTTGTTGGGTATGAACGACGGCGACTATCCGCGCAATCAACAAGCGCATAGTTTCGATTTAATGAGCCAACGCGGTCAATATCGGCCCGGCGACCGCTCGCGCCGGCAAGACGATCAATACCTGTTCCTGGAAGCGTTGCTGTCGGCGCGCGAACAGCTATATATAAGCTGGGTAGGGCGCAGTATCCGTGATAATAGCGAGCGGCCGCCTTCGGTTTTAATCAGTCAATTGCGCGATGTGCTGGCGCAGGGCTGGACGCTTGCCGACCAGCCCACCCTGTTGCCAAGCATTACCGTAGCGCACCCCTTGCAGCCGTTTAGCGAAGCGTATGTCCGCAAAAATCGTGATCCGAATCTTTTTACCTATGCCCGGGAATGGTTTGCACCTGCAGTGGCTCAGCCGTTTAGCGGTCTGATCGCCTCTGGCCCGGACGATAAAACCTATTTATTGACCTTGGAATCGCTTGCGCGATTTTTGCGCGCGCCGGTCAAAAGCTTTTGCAATCAAACCCTGAAGTTTGGCTTCGATGGCCAAACGGTCACCAGTGAAGACTGCGAACCGTTTGGAATCGATAGCCTGCAAGCCTATTTATTCAGCGATGAACTGCTGCAAGGCTTAACCGCCGAGCAGCCGGATCAGACAGAAGAATTCCTGTCTCGGCAACAGGCCGTGATGATGCAGAAAGGGCAACTGCCTTTGGGTGGTTTTGCCCAAACGAGTTTCGCCGCACTGGCCGAGCCGGTCAAAGCGGCTTGGGAACGTTATCGGGTGTTGGTGTCGGAGTGGCCCGAGGCTTTAGAGCCGCATGTATTGCAGCTTGCGCCTTTTGCATTGTCCGGCGGCGTGACGCTGCAATTAGCCGGCGATCTCAGTCAATTGCGTCGCCAAGGTCAGCAAGGGCAAGTGAGTCTGTTGCATTTGACCGCGCAAACTCTGCTGAATAAGGATAAATCCATCAAATATCCGAATGTATTATTGCAGTGGCTACAGCATTTGGCGGCTTGTGCCGATGGTTTGCCAGTAAACACCTTGGTTATCGGTGCCGACACGGTGCTTGAAATGCCCGTTATCGAGCAAAGTGACGCCTACCAGCAGCTGCAAGACCTGGTTGCCGCTTATCACGACGGCATGCAAGCACCGTTGCCCGTGGCTTGCCGCACCGCATTTTGCTGGCTTACCGCCCCTCCGGAAATCGCGTCGGAAAAAGCCCAAGCCAGATATGAGGGCGACGAATGGAATGCCGGCGAAGTCCATTACGACGCCTATCTTGCCCGCTTCTTTCCCAACTTTGCCAGCTTGACTGCGTTTGACGCTAATAAGGATTTTGAATATTGGGCGGATAGCTTATACCGACCGATGTTTACGAGTATCCGGGAATTGCCTGGAGCAGGGGAGGGGACGATATGACCAGTGCAATCCCGCTCAACCCCATCGAATTTCCGTTATCGGCTACCCGACTGATCGAAGCCAGCGCCGGTACCGGCAAGACTTACACCATAGCCGCCTTATATGTGCGGTTAATTCTGGGACACCGTCCCGACAATGCTGAATCCAGCCGGTATCTTTTGCCGCCGGATATTTTGGTGGTGACTTTCACCGAGGCCGCTACCAAGGAACTGCGGGAACGGATACGCGAGCGTTTGAGTCACGCTGCGCGTTTCTTTCGCCAGCAACTTTCGACGACGGATGCATTCTTGCAACACATCCGTGCCGCTTATCCCGAAGTAGACTGGCCGGCCTGCGCCCGCCGGTTGGAATTGGCGGCCAATTGGATGGACGAGGCGGCTGTTTATACCATTCATAGCTGGTGTAACCGCATGTTGCAACAGCATGCGTTCGACAGCGGCAGTTTGTTCCGGCAGGAGGTCAATACCGACGATACTGAATTGTTGAACGAGGTGGTGCGGGACTATTGGCGCAGTTTCTATTACGACATGTCCAACGATGTCGATTTTCCAAGCCTGTATGCGCTGTTCAAGCATCCGGACGAGTTATTGCTGGCGGTACGTTCGCTGCTGGGTAACGCCGAGCCAATACCATTTAGCCTTGCCGACGGTCAGTCCATCAAAGAATTGATGGCTGCGGTGTCATCAATCAGGCAGTCGGCGTTACAGCAGTTGAAGGTGCCTTGGCTAACTTGGTTGCCTGAAGTCCGCGAACTAGTGGAGGCTGCCATAGCAACCAAAGTGCTGCCGGCAAAAAATTACAACTCCGTGAACCGCCGCAACTGGCTGGACAAAATCGAGGCATGGAGTTTGGACCCTTTGCAGGATACGCTGGACATTGGCAAGGGTTTTGAGAATCTATCGCCGGACGGCATGGCAAAATTAGCCAACCCCGGGCAAACCCCGCCGGACCATCCCGGTTTTGCGGCGATTGGCCGCTTGCCGGCGCAACTGGCGGCACTGCCGAGTTTAAAAGTCGAGCTAATCAAACATGCCGTGCATTGGATCAGGCAGCGTTACGATTTTGAAAAACAGCGCATTGCCAGGATGACCTTCGATGATATGCTGATTCGGTTGGATAATGCCTTGCAAGGCGGCAACGGCGACCGGCTGGCGGAAGTGATTCGCCAGCAGTATCCCATCGCGTTGATAGACGAGTTTCAGGATACCGATCCGGTGCAATACCGGATTTTTTCGACGCTTTACGCCACGCCCGCCGGCGCTGATTATGCGTGTTTGATGATAGGCGATCCGAAACAGGCTATTTACTCGTTCCGCGGCGCTGATATTTATACCTATCTTAAAGCGCATAGCGACACCCAAGGCCGGCATTACACCCTAGGTACCAATTACCGCTCGACCCAGGCCTTGGTCGATGCAGTCAATCAGCTTTTTTTCCAAGCCGATCAGCAAGAGCGGGGCGCATTCAGATTTAAAACAGCACAAGATAATCCGTTACCTTTTCTGCCGGTCAAGGCCCAAGGCCGCAATGAAACCTGGGTTATCGATAATCAAGCTGCTCCGGCACTGACCCTGTGGCATTGGGATAGTGAGGACGCAGTCGGCATGCCGGCTTATCGGGAAACACTGGCAGAGGCGACGGCCAGCCAGATTGTCAAATTACTGAACTCAGCTGATGCGGGGCAAACCGGCTTTAGCTCGGTATCCGGCATGCAGGCTTTGCAGCCTGGGGACATCGCTATCCTGGTCCGCAGTGGTACCGAAGCGGTGGCGATACGCAACGCCTTGGCGCGCCGACGCTTGCGCAGTGTCTATCTGTCCGAGCGTGATTCCATTTTTGCCAGCGTGGAAGCGGTCGACATGTTGCTTTGGTTAAATGCCCTGGCTGAGCCGCGTAATGAGCGCAAAGTGCGTGCGGCCTTAAGCTCGGCGACCTTCGGTTGGTCATATCAAGCTCTGCACGCACTGGCCTTGGACGAACCCGGCTGGGAACTGCATCTGGAACGCTTTCTGATGTATCAACAACGCTGGCAACAGGACGGCATTCTGCCTGCTTTGCGGCAATTGCTTAACGATTACGGCTTACACGCGCGTCTGGCTGACGACAGCGAAGGTGAACGGTCCATTACCAATCTGCTGCATCTCGCGGAGTTGTTGCAACAAGCCAGCATGCAACTGGAAGGCGAGCAAGCCTTGATCAGGCATCTGGCCGAGGCTATCGAGGCCGGCGGCAGCCAAGCCGGCGATGATGGCATCATCAGGCTGGAAAGCGATGCCAATCTGATTAAAGTTGTCACGATTCATAAATCCAAAGGCCTGGAATACCCGCTGGTGTTTTTGCCGTTTATTTGCAGTTTCCGGGAAGTCGGCGGTCGCTTCAACACCTATTACCGTTATCACGATGAGAACCAGGATTTGCAAATCGACTTGCATAAACAAGAGCGCATCAAAGCCATCAGTGAGGAAGAAAGATTACAGGAAGATTTACGTTTGCTGTATGTGGCAATGACCCGAGCCCGCCATGCTTGTTGGCTGGGCATTGCGCCGGTCAAATCCGGCAGTACCAAGGATTGCCAGTTGGAAAAATCGGCGATGGGCAGCTTACTGAATTGGCAGGCCAAAATGCCCAACAGCGCCTTGGCCGAGCAACTGCGCGAACTCAAAGGCAGCTGTGCAGCGATTTCGATAACGCCTTTACCGAAAATTGACGACGCGCGCTACAGCCCGGTTTTAGCTGACGAGAGCAGGGACGAGGCGCGCGTGCCGCTCAGCAAAGTATCCAGTAATTGGTGGATAGCCAGTTATAGTGCCTTGCACATCGCGGATCGCTTGACGCCTTGGGAAGATTCGTCTCAGCCGTTGCCGGAGTTTGAAACGGCCCATGACGATAAGCAAAACGACGAAGCCGAAATCGCTGCGGCGCTTAGTAAACCCTTGTCCGGTGTCCACGCTTTGCCCAGAGGCGCCGGTCCCGGCGTGTTGATTCATGATCTGCTGGAGGAATGCGCGCAATGGGGGTTTTCCAACGTTTCGGAAAATCCAGCCTTAAGACAAGAATTGATTCAAAAGCGATTTATCGGCGGCGAATGGGAGAACAAACATGCCGTCATCGCTTCGGCCTTGGCACACTGGTTGAACATGCCCTTGCTGCAGGACGCTAAGCTTAGTTTGGCTGCGCTCGAAACCAATGCCTATCAAGCCGAGCTGGAGTTTCTGCTGGGTGCCGATACCGTGGACACTGAGGAACTGGACCGCTTGGTCTGCCGCCACACCTTCGGCGGACAAGCCCGTCCCGGCTTATTGCCCGGCCAAGTAAACGGGCTGTTAAAAGGGTTTATCGACTTGGTATTCGTGCACGATCAGCAGTATTACGTGGTCGATTATAAATTCAACAGTTTGGGCGCCGACGACTCGGCGTATACGCAGGAGGCCTTGACGGCGGCCATGTTGGCTAAGCGTTACGATTTGCAAGCCAGCTTGTATTTATTGGCCTTGCATCGTTTGCTGAAAGTCAGGTTGGCTGCTGCTTACGATTACGAGACGCACATCGGCGGGGGCCTGTATTTGTTTTTAAGAGGCGCGCCAGGGCCAACGGCGGGACGCGTGTTCGATAAGCCACCCAGGGCATTGATCGAACGCTTGGATGCCTTGTTTGGAGCATCGTCATGATCCGGCAAGCGGCGGTAATCGACAGCATACAGCACTGGGTAGCTAAAGGCTGGTTGAGTCATTTGAATCGCGCCTTCGTGGGCTTTTTGTTGGATCTTGAACCAAACGCGACCGACGCGGTGCTGTGGGCAGGGGCCTTGGTTAGTCATCAGCTGGATAGAGGCGAAGTTTATTTGGACTTGGAAAAACTCTGTGAACAGCCGGGGATGACGCTGGCTATTCCGGCCGATGATGCCTGGGCTGTGGAGCAGGACGCGGCGGCGGCCGAATTTGCGCGCTTAAAAGCGTATAGTCTTGAGCTCTGGCAAGCGGCGCTATCACAATCAAGACTTGTGTCATCGGGAGAAGGCGATACGCCGCTGGTTTTAGCCGGTAACCGGCTGTATTTGCGGCGTTATTGGCACTACGAACAGATCACGCAAGCCTGCATTATGCAACGTTTGCAACCGGCGCGAGATAGCTTGCCGGCGTCGTTGGCGGAACGCTTGCAAAATTTGTTTCCCACCAGCCCGGAAAGCCCGGATTGGCAAAAAATCGCTTGTGTCCTGGCGTTGCGGGCGCGATTCGCCATCATCACCGGCGGGCCGGGTACCGGCAAAACCACTACCCTGACCAAACTGTTGGCGCTATTGATTGAACTGGCGCAACAAAATAGCGAGCACTCCAAGCCGCTAAATATTTTACTGGCGGCACCCACGGGTAAAGCGGCGGCCAGAGTCAGCGAGTCGATTGCCAAAGCGCTCGACAGCTTGACTATCGACGAAAGTATCAAACAATGTATCCCTAGAAAAGCCAGTACTTTGCACCGTTTGCTGGGCAGCCGACATGATTCGCGGCGCTTTTTGCATAATCGCCATAATCCTATCGTCGCCGACATCGTGATCGTCGATGAGGCGTCGATGATAGATCTGGAAATGATGGCGTCGCTGTTGGAGGCCTTGCCGGCAAACACTCAATTGATCTTATTGGGCGACAAGGACCAATTGGCATCCGTCGAAGCCGGTTCTGTGATGGGGGATTTATGTCGCGGCGCCGAACACGCGGCCTATGATCAGGAAACGCTGGCGTGGATAAGCCGCTATGCCGGCGAACAGACCAAGCCCGCCGTAGTGCCGGGCTCTGCTATCAACCAACAAACTGTTATGTTGCGGCACAGTCATCGTTTCGATGCACACAGCGGCATCGGCCAGTTGGCAAAAGCCGTGAATCAGGGCGATGCCTTGCAGGCTCAGGCGATCTTAACCGACACGGACCGCTACCCGGATTTGCGACCCGAACCGCATGCAGACTACATCGCCTTGCGGCAACACCCAAGCCCGGACGCCGCCAATAGCTTGTTAAGAAAATTGGTGATTAATAACGGGGACTCCGCTGAGTCGTCACGCCCCCGCCAAGGTTACGGCTATTATCTGGCGCAAATCCAGAATGGTCGGCCGGACAGCGCGGAGCGATACGACGCATGGGCCATGCAAGTATTGACCGCCTTCGATGCGTTTCAGGTGTTGTCGGCATTGCGGAATGGGCCGTGGGGCGTAGAAGGCCTTAATCAGCGCATTGAAGAATGGTTGTTTGCCAAAGCCAAGCAGGCGCTGTGGTATGAAGGCCGGCCGGTGATGATCACCCGCAACGATTACAATCTGGGCTTAATGAACGGCGATATTGGCATTGCCCTGCGAGATAGTCGCGGCAAACTTAGAGTGGCATTTCCAAGTGCCGATGCCAGCGGCGAGCCGTCGGCCAATCTGAAAATACGCTGGATCTCGCCAATGCGCCTGCCGGATGTGGAAACTGCTTTCGCCATTACCGTGCATAAATCACAAGGCTCGGAGTTTAATCACGTGGCTTTAGTCTTGCCGGAAAACATCAGCCCGGTACTCACGCGCGAATTAATTTACACCGGCATCACCCGCGCGAAGGACAGTTTTACCTTGCTGGAAACCAGTGACGGCGGGGTGTTTGCTAAAGCTATTTTGACCTGCCGTAAATAGCGGTAAAGCAACAACCCATATTGTTGGACTTTATAGGTAACACTTTGGGCCATGGGTTCAGAGAGACATACGCCAATGGCGAAAGATAGTTCTTGGAAATGGGAAATTGTTGAAGCCGGCCCAAAAGAGCCATTCGTCATACAAGGGAATGTTTGTCAGTTATGTGAATTCAAGCTGACTCTCGGCAAGCCCGAGTGGGCTTGCCAGTCTTGGTCAAACCGGTCATTGCCGATTAGCCTAAAATGTTTCTCTGCCCTGAATTATATAAAATGTCATAAAATCATTTCATCAGCAGACTTTATGAGAATCAAAAGGTGCCCGATATAAACTCAGGCTTGAGAAGGGCAGCGAATGCGCTGAAATCTGTTGATTGGGTTGTTCCTGCCTACGTTTCGGTCGGGGTTATAAGTAATCTTGGATGCCGAATAGAAAACGCCGATCCAGTAGAAAAGCAAGCAATTCTTAAATCATTCCTTCCTCAAATATACTCAGACGATAATTTGGCTGCTAAGTTGGTTGGGCTTTACAGCGTAACCATCTTTGTTCGAGATTTCAGGAAGCCGATTGCTGAAGCGATCGAAGCCGGGCTTACCGGCCTTCCCCACGCTGCGGTTTGCACTCTGATCCCCGTACTTGAAGGCGTATTCAAAAAAATTTCCGTTGAACGTGATGGTCTTTCAAAAAAAGGCAACACGCCTTGGCTGCGTGCCGAACTCGACGAACTGCTCGCGAAAGAGGAACGCTCTCCTTCCCGATATGAAGAGCGGATCGTTATGCTTGAATCGTTCCGGGAATTCTATGTCAACCGCTTTACTAGCTCTACGAATTGTTACGAAGGGTTAGATCAGTTGAATCGGCACGGCATCCTGCACGGCATATTTGAAGGATACGGCGATAACGTTAATTTTTTTCGATTAGTGTCTCTTCTCGACCTCTTATGCTTTGCGTTGGCCCTCTCGCACGGCGGTTCGTGCTTTTCGCCGGAATACACAAATGAATCTAGGGCTCTAGCAAGTTTTTTCCGTGCAGCGCGAGAACAATCGGCCCTACGGCCTGAATGGGATACCAATGACATCTGATAGCAATGTCTCTAGCATTACTATCAAACTGCATAGCTCTGAGCTTGTTAGACAAATGTTACTTGACCTGCGTACTGCGGGTGTGACACCTGTTATGGCCGTAGAACGCGCACTTGAAACGCATCTCTTCAAACAATTTCGTGATGAGCTTAGCGGTCGGTTAGTCAAGTCACCGGTGGTGCTTTTTTACCCAATGTATTTCAAGGAAAGATACGCTACTCTGCATGCTTTATCATCAACCGGGTACGATACCTGGTATACCAATATTAATTTTGCGACTCGACAGGGAGACAAAATTGATAATCTAAAAATATCTTCAGATAGTATTACCATGCTCCCTATTGATTACGGATTTGGGGTATATCGCAGCACACAAATTAAAACCCGCCATCTCAAACGCCAGACCAATCACGAGTTTCGAATAAACCACCTATTAGTCACCGGCCAGGTTTTCCAAGAGGTGACAAACCGGCTTATTAGCGAAGGAGATCTAAAGCAACCACTGGTGGCTAATTTTACGCCAACAAGAGAAATCGTTGGTTTCCGCACGGTATCGTTCGTTCACATGATCACCGGGTCGCAGCTCTTTTGCGTTTGTGCCAAGCCTTTCCATATGACCATATTATCCCAAGCAACTTCTTTGGTCCCACAATATGTGGAAGGATCTTGGCCCCAAGAGGTTGTAGCGTTGCTAAAAGACGCCACATATGCTGAAGATATATGTCATCTTTGCCTTGCTCGGAAGTTATCCCCAGAGGAGCCGGCGAGTCGTTACGGCCCGAGTATCGAAACAGGATTCGAGGCATTCGTAGATCAAATGCGGTTTGACCTTGGTGTGGACGAAAAAACCGCTAGGGCAGAATTGAAGCTCGTTTTAGGATTGAGCCGTTGGGTACGCGAAGCAGAACTTTATGGTGTCATCCGAGAACTTTTTCCTGACCAGCTAGTTTTGCGAGAGGCATCACCAGCGTGGTTAGGGCGAATGAGGATCGACATTTATTTGCCAGACCTTAAGTTAGCTATTGAGCACCAAGGCGAGCAACACTACCGGCCGCTCTCCGTATTTGGGGGCGAAGATGCTCACGAACGTGTATTGAAGCGCGACATATTAAAGAGGGCATTGTGTAAGGAGAACGGAATTGCCGTGATTGATGTGCGGTACGACGAGCCAATCACTAAGGCCTCGATACGCCAACGTGTCCGTCGATTTCTCGCTGATGAGTTCCTGCCGCCAATTGATTCACGGTTTGACTCTGATCGGCAATGATTGGTCAGGCCGGGCTCAAAATAAGAGCGGCATTCACAAGAACGACAGCTACCAAGATAGTGCGGACGTTCAACTCGTCAATTTTAAGGCCATAAGGTGCGCAGATTATAGGGTGCTGCCGTCAGGCGCACCGTTCGCGATTGTTGCGCCTCGCATAGCTCGGCACAACCTATAGGTGGTCGCACCTTTTTGGGATTACGGCTGGCGGTTCTATATTTATCAGCAGACCTTCGTCAGAAAAACCATCTGTCTGCTCTTGGCCGATTGCCGTCTAATTCCACCACCAATACCATGATCGATTACATCCAATTCCCAAATCAAGGGACATTGCTGGGCCTCATTTTCGCGTGGGCGGTTGGTTGTTTCCCGTTCGCAATCACTGGAGCCGAGCGATGATTGCATTTTGCTAGTCGCGAAAGCCTAATTCTCTTGGACGCAAACCAAAACGCCTTGCGTGCAAGGCCTTTTGCCGGGCTCGCAAAGCAATTTGCTTTGCCTGCAAGGTTTTTTGGGCTTAAGGACCACCTAAAAGCGTTGCGAGGATAGCAAAATACCTTGTGCGTAAGCCTAATAGCCGGGAGAGTGTCGGGAGTGTCCCAAAATTTTGGGGAGTGTCCCAAATTTTGTGTAAACGGTAGTTTGGTTTAATGGCTAGGGAAGCGATCTTCGAACTGAATACTAAACCGATTCAAAGCGGCTTTCCAATCGTAGACGGGCATGGTCCAATTTTGGCTGATATTGCGCAACGCCAAATAGAGCAGTTTGGACAAGGCGTCATCACTGGGGAAGACCGCGCGGTTTTTCATGATTTTTCTCAGACTTCGATTCACCGATTCGATGGTATTGGTAGTGTAGATCACCTTGCGAATCTCGGGCGGATAGTCGAAAAACGGGATGATGTGCCCCCAGTTTCGTCGCCAGATGGGGGCGATCGTGGGATAGGTCTCCAGCCAGTTGGCCTCGAATTCGGTCAGCTTTTGCTCGGCTTCCCTCGCCGTTGCGGCTCGATAAATCTGCTTGAGGTCGTCGGCAACCGACTGGCGCCTTTTGTAGCTGACATAGTTGAGGCTATGACGGACCAAGTGGACAATACACAGTTGAACGGCCGCTTTGGGAAACACGGTTTCGATAGCCTCCGGAAATCCCTTCAGACCATCGACACAGGCGATAAAGATGTCGTTGACGCCACGGTTCTTGAGCTCGGTGACCACTTGCAACCAAAATTTGGCGCCTTCGCTTTGGGCAATCCACAGCCCCAGCACTTCTTTGTGGCCGTCCAGATTGACACCGATGGCCAGATAGACGGCCTTGACCCGCACGCTGCCACTATCGCGCACTTTGGTATGCAGACAGTCGAGGTACACAATCGGGTAAATCGGATCCAGCGGGCGGCTTTGCCAGACGCCCACCTCTTCGAGTACCGCGTCGGTCACCGAGGAAATCAAGGTGGGGGATACCTCGGTGCCGTAAAGCTCGAATAAATGGGCTTGGATTTCCCGTACCGTCAGTCCTCGGGCATATAACGAAATGATCTTATCGTCGAAACCGGTCCAGCGCCGTTGATGCTTAGGAATGATCTGCGGTTCGAATTCGCCATGACGGTCGCGGGGAATCTCGATAGGCAAGTCGCCGAAGTCACCTTTCAGCGTTTTCCGGCTTTTGCCGTTTCGGGCATTGCTGCTGGCGTTGGTCACCGCCTCATGCTTACCGTGGCCCAAGTGCGCGGTCATTTCCGCTTCCAGGGCCCGTTCGACTATCGCTTTGGTCAACTGCTTCAGCAGACCATTGGCACCGATCAGGTCCTCGGGTTTTTGATAGTGCGACATCAAGGCGTCGAGTAGGTCATCCGGTATGGCTTTTGATGATACGGTCATGGTTTCCTCCTTGTCAGGATCGGTAGTTTCCTACCTCAGGGCCGTTTACACAAAAATTCTTACACCCTCCGCCCAAGGCTAAAGCGATAACCGAATGGCTGCGAGGGTAGAAAGAATCGATTAAGTCTGGCCGGGCTGTTTGCCGCCCGATATAGGCGGCATGCGGCTTTAGCCGTTGAGGATGCGGTAAACGAAGTAAAAGCTATGTTTCCCGCAAATAGCAAAGGTTTGGAAACTCACTATATCCTAAGCCTGCTTTCGGCTGCACATTTACCGGTTATAGTCGAAACCTAAATGATAAGAACATGGCTGAGCTAATAACGCCCGGCATTGGGGAGCGGCAAAACCGGCGATGTTAACGAGCGGCATCGAGCACTCCACGGGTGAGCTAGTTCTTACTCAGCGTTCCCTGCAAATATTGATTGATCTGCTCCAAGTCCTGTTCATTCAGGCTGCCGGCCGCTTCTTTGAGTTTGATGCCGTTAATCAGATAGTCGTAACGGCTTCTGGCGTGATCGCTTTTGGCTCTAAAAAGGTTGCGTTGTTCAGCGAGCACATCCACCATGGTGCGGGTGCCCACTTCAAAACCGGCTTCGGCGGCTTCCACTGCCATTGCAGCGGATTTGCTGGTGGCTTCCAGCGCTTTGACTCTGCTGATGCTGGAAACTACGCCCCGAAACGCGTCTTTAACGCCACGATTGATGCTGCGTTTTACTTTAGTCAAATCTTCCTTGGCGGCTTCATACTCGTAAGCTGCCTGGCGGCTGCGGGAAGAGGTGCCGCCGCCTTCGTATAAAGGCAGGTTTAGTTGCAATCCGAAGCTTTCATTGTCGCCGCGCAAACCGTATTGGTTGCCTGTGTCCATTTCGCTGTATTGAGCAACGATGTCAAGGGTTGGCAGATGCTTGGATTGTTGCAACTCGACGTTTTTGCGGACATATTCGGCTTGATTGATCTGAGCGACAATAGAGAAATTGTTGTTCTCGGCGGTATTCGCCCAGGACGACAGATCTTCCGGTGCCGGCGGGCTGAGTGGGATTTGCGGTTGCAAACTGTTCAGTTCGGCGGCGTTTTCGCCTATGATTTCCCGCAGCGCTTCCTTGCTGTTATCCAAAAGGTTTCCCGCTTCGATCTCGCTTGCCAGGGCCCTGTCATAGCCGGCTTGGGCTTCATAAACGTCAGTAATAGCAATGATACCGACGTCGAAACGCTGTTTGGCCTGCTCTAATTGCTTTTCGATGGATTTTTTTTCCGAGTTGGCAAATTCCAGATTGTCTTGCGCGGCCAATATGTTGAAATAAGCCTCGGCGGTTCTGCGCATCAAGCTTTGTTGTTTGGCTTGGAATTGTGCTTCCGCCTGAGCAATTTTGTTATCAGCCTGATCGAGCTGTACCCAATGGTCCCAATGAAACACCGGTTGTTTCAAATTGATGCCCAATTTGCTGTCCCAATAATGCTGCAATGTGGTTCCCAAAAAGCTGGTACTTTCCAGACGATTGCGGCTGCTGTTGGCACTAAAGGAAAGATTCGGCAACATCTGTGCGATGCTTTGCGACTTGATTTCGGCGGTGGCTAATTTATTGATGTCCGAACTTTTAAACTCCGGGTCATTTGCTTTCGCCAGCTGATAGGTTTCCAGCAAATCCTGGCAAAAAGCGGGGCTTCCCCATATCAGAGCTACCAAAAACGTGAGTAACAGTTTTGTCATTGAGAAATCTTGCGAGGAGAGTTGAAAATAAACTTTAATTATCGCCTAAAATAACTAGCGTGCCGCGATAATTTAAGACTGACGTCAGCTTGTGTGCGCAGACTTGATTAGCTAACAGTCAATTTTAACCTTAGGGTACCTCTAATAATAATCCAATAATAATTGTTTGCGAGGTTTAAAACGGCCTCAAAAGCCAACTTTTCCAAACAATCATCTTCCCATAGGAGCCTTTTCGGCCCCTAGGGGCGGCATCAAGACGCAGCTACCCTGCGAATAGCGCAAAAACGCCTCATGTTGTAAACCAAGTTCATGAAACCGATACGCACTTCGGAGCGAGCCAGGCCGATGCAACGGACTGACTTTCCGCTCCATTGCACCATCCAGGCAAACACGTGTTCGACCCGGCAACGGGTTTTGGAGCGGATGCTGTGACGAAGCTGCCGACGATCAGTTGACCTTTGCGGGCGATCAGACCGGCGCGATCCAATTGGCGGTTGAATTCGTTGAATAAGGCCTCGGTGAGTTTCAGATCTTTGAGTGACTCAAGAAACTGCCAGAAACTGTTGCGATTCGGGGCATGCTTGGCATCCGACAAACCGATAAAACGCTGGAAACTGCGCCGGTCTTCGATTTGAAATTCCAGGTGCTCGTCGCTACAGATTGTAGAGGCTGGCGATGACCAACGCTTTGAACATCAACACCCCATCCCAAGGCTTACCAGGTTGGTGAAAAACCATATTCTGGACACTAATTCAGCTGGAAGAGATCTTTATTTCGTATCAAAGCCAACCTGGTGGTGCTAAATATAGGCTCGATTTGTTGTAAAAAAGAGTTTTTCACCAACCTGTTACGCCCGGCGGACGATTTGCGGAACTTGTAGTGGACTTGATCCAGCAGCGGCCGGAACGCGTCCCAATCCACATGGGCTTCAAATTCCAACAACGGATTGCCCAGCCGATCGATCCGACGATCTCGGTGCTCGAACAGGGAACCGAAAAGGTCGTCTTGTGCTGTCCTCATCTTTGTTCTCCAAAGGACTTGAGTCCAGTCTGATTTTACTCGCAGGGCGCAATTTTTAGAGATTCACAAATGCCAATAAAAACAATAGCCTATGATTTTTTGTAACAAAAGCATATTGTGTTACTTAGTGTCCTGGTGTCGTTGCATATGCATTCTTGAGAAAAGTCAGCATTAGATTGGCAGGAACTGGCTGATTGTGTTGAAAATGGCTATTGTTGGAAAATTGGGTTAAAGCAGAAAAGTAATTAAGAAGAAAAGCAATAACTTACAATTTGCTTAAACTGCAAAATTAGTTGGAATTCGAGAAAAGTAGGTTTTTTCAACACAATCGACCATAAGCAGTCATTTATGATATAGAATTTTTGTGTAGCTCCAAAGCCGATGCATTGTTGCCATATGAATCTAATGATGAATTATGCCGAACGCTACTCATACGGGAATCAATCGGATATCAGTGTTTTTCTAAAGTGGGGATGATTTTGGTAAAGACTACGGAGTAGCTCGGATATCACACCACAATCCCCACTGTGGGCAGATCAATGCCCTTTTCGGCGGCAAGAAGCTTTCTATGATCATGGCGGGTATCAGTAGCATTGGGTTGCCGCTTTTTTCCCATCGGATGGTTTTTTCGAGGTGGCCAAATGTAGCCGTACTTTTGGCGTTTAATTGTATAGATACATATAACAAAATTTACAACATCAAAAATTATAACATGATGCTATCAAACAACGATTTACAGCAAATTAGCGAAAAATGTATTTCAGAATCACAAATTGTTCATCAGCTTAAAAGTTTTGAAACTGGTTTCCCGTTTTTGAAAATTATTAATGCGGCATCACCAGGGCAGGGTATTACCATTGCTTCGGATGCACAAATTAATGATTTGTTGGAAACATGGGATGCTTATTTGAAAAGCAATGCTTCAATACTCAAATTTGTTCCGGCATCGGGTGCGGCCAGTCGTATGTTTAAAGATTTATATGAGTTTTTGGATGCCGATTATGCCGAACCAACAAAACCTGCTGAAATTAAATTTATTACTGAAATTAAAAACTTCGCTTTTTACAATGCTTTGAACGAATGTTGTTTGAAAAATAATAATAAAAGTATTGATGATTTGATTAAAAATGGAGAAACAAAAGCTATTGTATCCAATTTATTAAATAGTGATGGCTTGAATTATGGTGCGTTGCCCAAAGGCTTGCTTTTATTTCACACATATAACAATGAAAAACGTACTTCGCTACAGGAGCATTTGGTGGAAGGGGGATTGTATGCTTCTAATGCATCGAATGAAGTAAATATTCATTTCACAGTTTCAACTGAACACCGTCAGCTGTTTGAAAATCATGTAAATGATACACTTTCTGAATACGAAAATGTACTGGGCAAAAAATTCAACATCAGTTTCTCAGAACAAAAAACATCGACTGACACTATAGCTGTCGACGAACAAAATCAACCATTTCGCGAAAATGGAAAATTAGTTTTTCGCCCCGGAGGACATGGTGCTCTTATTGAAAATCTGAACGATTTGAATGCAGATGTTATTTTTATTAAAAATATTGATAACGTGGTTCCTGATTCACTTAAAAATCAAACAGTTAAATACAAGAAAGCTATTGCGGGTTTATTGATTAAGCTTCAACAAAAAGCGTTTGAAAATCTTCAATTATTGGAGAAAGATAATATCTCTATTTCAAGCTTACATGAAATTGCTCTGTTTTGCGAAAAGGAACTTAATAACATTCATCCTGACATTAATAAATTGGATAAAAGTGATTTAAAACAGTATCTTAAATCAAAACTAGATCGTCCGATTAGGGTTTGTGGTATGGTTAAAAACACCGGAGAGCCTGGTGGCGGTCCTTTTCTTACTGTAAATGCAGACGGAACCGTGTCTACTCAAATTCTCGAAAGTTCGCAAATTGATTTATCAAATCCGACAGAAAAAGCAAAAATGATGAATTCAACACATTTTAATCCTGTGGATTTGGTATGTGGAGTGAAGAACTATAAAGGCGAAAAATTTAATCTTTTACAATACGTTGATAAGCAAACCGGATTTATTTCATCGAAATCGAAGGGTGGTAAAGAATTGAAAGCTTTAGAGTTGCCCGGACTTTGGAATGGCGCCATGAGCGATTGGAATACAATTTTTGTTGAAGTTCCTATGGAAACATTCAATCCGGTAAAAACAGTGAACGATTTGCTTCGTCCTGAGCATCAGCAAATAAGATAATTTGTTTATAATTAAAGACAGCTGCTATTTTTGAAAAAATCGAAAACACCGGGAGCGGCGCAGGCGGTGAAATTCAGTTGACCGATGCGATTGCCGCATTGATGAAAGACGAAGAAGTGTTGTCTTACGAATTTGCAGGCAACCGTTACGACTGCGGATCAAAATTCGGTTTCTTGTTGGCTAACGTTGAGTACGGTTTGCTGCATCCGGAAATTAAAGCCGATTTCGCCGCGTATTTGCAGCAACGCGTCAGCAAAATTTAGTTCTCAGACGGCGCGGAATGGCGATTACCCGCCATTCCGTTGTTGCCGGCGATTGACGATTTCGTAAATCAACAGCGCGCACATAATCAGCGCGGTGCCCGCCATGGTTTTCAGCGTCAATGGCTCATGATTTACCGTGTAGCCAAGCAGCAACGACATGATCGGCGTCATCAGATTCATCATCGCCACGTTGGTGGCTTGCATATTGTTCAATATAAAATAATACAAAGCAAAACCCAACGTTGTCGCAACGATGCCAAGGTAGGCTATCGAATACAGGGTTTGCTCCGGAATGGTTTCAGGCAATATGCCGTCATCCAGCCAATACCAAGTGCCGAAATACAATGGGACCGAGATTAACAATCCCCCCGTGACTAATTGTAAAGCCGACAAGCGCGCGTCAATTTGTTTGACCCACACCGCACTGGCCGCGTGTATAAAGGTTGCCACCAGTACGCCGATCACGCCTTGTAGAGCCAACTCATCCAATTCCAGCGCCGAGCTGAACATCACCACTAAACCGCCCACCCCCAAGCTATAAGCGAATAACTTACCCCAGCCCAGGCTGCGTTCTTTCAGATAGGCGGCGGCCATGAAGGCGGTCATAAAAGGGCTTAAACCGAAAATCACCGAAATCCAGCCGGACGGTACGAATTGCGCCGACCAATAGGTAATCAGCATACTGCCGTAAAGCTGTACCGCCACCGCCAGGTAAGTCATCAAAGCGGGGCGGTTGAGCGGCAAACGCCGGCGCAACAGTAACAATAACAACAGCAGGCAGGCCAAGCCCGTGGTCATCCGTGCCATGGCGCCGAATACGTAACTGACGCCAATACTGCTCCATTTTATTGCCAGCGGTGTCGTGGTCCAGACCAACACTACGCCAAGGTATGCTAAGGCAAGTCGAATTTTCACCTTAAGGCAGTTTGAGACGGTTGGCGATCAATTGCTCGACCACCGAAGGATCAGCAAGCGTTGAGGTATCGCCGAGATCGTGGAATTCGTTGGCGGCGATTTTACGCAAGATGCGGCGCATGATCTTGCCGGAGCGAGTTTTCGGCAGGCCCGGCGCCCATTGAATCAGGTCGGGCAGGGCGATGGCGCTGATTTCTTCGCGCACCAAGTCCTTCAATTCGCCTTTCAGGCTGCTGTTACCTTCAATGCCGACGTTTAAAGTCACATAAGCATAAATCCCCTGGCCTTTAATCGGATGCGGAAAACCGACTACCGCAGCCTCGGCAACCAGGTCGTGCAATACCAATGCGCTTTCGATTTCTGCGGTACCCAAACGGTGGCCGCAAACGTTCAATACATCGTCGATGCGCCCGGTAATCCAGTAATAGCCGTCTTTGTCGCGGCGGGCACCGTCGCCGGCGAAATAATAGCCGGGGAATTTGGCGAAATAGGTATCGATAAAACGCGCATGGTCGCCATAAACCGTGCGGGCCTGGCCAGGCCATGGGTAAGTTAGTACCAAGACGCCTTCAGCTTCACCTTCCAAAACATTGCCATCCGGGTCGAGTATCGCCGGTTTTACCCCGAAAAACGGCAGCGTCGCCGAACCGGGTTTTAACGGCGTTGCGCCAGGTAAGGGCGTAATTAGAATGCCGCCGGTTTCGGTTTGCCACCAAGTATCCACAATAGGGCAGCGTTTGTTGCCGACCACCTCGTAATACCATTCCCAGGCTTCCGGATTAATCGGTTCGCCGACGCTGCCCAGAATGCGTAACGAGCTGCGCTTGGTGCGGGTAACAAAATCGTCGCCTTGCGCCATCAGTGCGCGGATTGCAGTCGGCGCTGTGTAAAAAATATTGACCTGATGTTTGTCGATTACTTGCCAGAAGCGGTCTGGATGCGGATAAGTCGGCACCCCTTCGAACATCAAGCTCGTGGCACCATTGCACAGCGGGCCGTAAAGTACGTAGGAATGGCCGGTGATCCAACCAATGTCGGCGGTACACCAGTAAACATCGCCTTCCTGGTAATCGAACACATATTTGTGGGTCATTGCCGCGTACAGCAAATAACCGCCTGTAGTGTGCAGCACGCCTTTGGGTTGTCCGGTGGATCCGGAGGTGTAGAGGATAAACAAGGGATCTTCGGCATCCATCATCACCGGCTCGCAGTCGGTCGATGCGGTTTGCATGGCTTCGTGGTAGCAAATGTCGCGGCCCGCGGTCCAGGGGATGTCGTGACCGGTGTGTTTGATCACTATCACGGTATTCAAATTAGGACATTGATTGGCGGCCTTATCGACATTCAATTTCGAATGCACAATTTTGCCGCCACGATAGCTTTCGTCCGCACAGATCAACACTTTGCAATCGGCATCGATGACCCGATCGCGCAATGCGTCTGCGGAAAAACCGCCGAATACGATGGAATGCACCGCACCGATCCGTGCGCAGGCCAAAATTACCACCGCCGCTTCCGCGATCATAGGCAGATAGATGCAGACTCTGTCGCCTTTTTGCACGCCATTGGCTTTCAGGACATTCGCGAATTGGCAGACTTGGGCGTGCAGTTCGCGGTAGGTCAGTTTACGATCATGCGCCGGGTCGTCGCCTTCCCAAATAATCGCCACCTGGTCAGCGCGCTTTTCCAGGTGTCTGTCCAGGCAGTTGACGGTGACATTGAGTTTGCCGCCCAGAAACCATTGTATTTCGCCCTTGGGGTAGTCGTATTGCAGTACTTGTTGCCAAGGCTGGTGCCAGTCCAAAAATTCGGCGGCCTGTTCAGCCCAAAAAGCTTCCGGTTCGGTTATCGATTGTTGGTAGAGACGCTGATAAGCAGCGCTATCGATATGGGCGCTGGCGGCAATCTGCGGATTAACCGGATAAATTTTTTGGTCTGACATAACGTAACCTCCTTCTTTGAACGTTATTAATTGTGTTGTAAGGCTGAGACGGCCTGGGTGTTTGTCAAGCGTTCGGCTTGCCAATGTTCGACGGCCCATTCCAGAATACTGTCGATTGCAGCCAGCCGCAAATCGGGCGGTGGATTTTGCTTGAGTAAGGTTAGCAGCTGAAACAAGGTTGGTCCGGCTTGATGTGAATTGACGGCTTCGGCGCGGGTTTGCTTACTGAGCTTATTGCCTCTGTGATCGACAATCAACGGAATATGCATGTATTGCAGTGATGGGTAACCCAGCAAATACTGTAAATACTGCTGTTTGGGGGTCGAATCCAATAAATCGTAACCTCTTACCACCCGATTGACCTTTTGCCGCTGGTCGTCGACAACACACGCCAGTTGGTAAGCGACGATGCCGTCCTTTCGTTTGACGATAAAATCGCCGTGCTCAGTAGCCAGGTTTTGGCTGACATCACCCTGCAGTTCGTCAACAAAGCGCATGGATACATCCGCGGTTTTTACGCGCAGCGCATGTGGCGATTGAATTGATTGTTCCTTGATGCGGCAATAGCCTGGATAAATCAAAGGAGAGTTTGCCAATAAACTGCGGCTACAGGTGCAAGGATATAGCTCATGCCGGTTTTGCAGTTTGACAATGGCTTCTTCATACTGATTGAGTTGTTGGCTTTGGTAATACACCTCGCCGTCCCAATGCAAACCAAAGCTTTGCAGGCAATTCAGGATTTCCTCGCTGGCTCCAGGCATATTGCGCGGCGTATCGAGATCGTCGATGCGCAATAGCCATAGACCTTTATGCTGACGGGCATCCAGATAGCTGGCGAGAGCGGTGTATAAAGAACCAAGATGAAGCGGGCCGGTAGGCGAGGGCGCAAACCGGCCGATATACGGTGCGGAATTGGGCAGAATTAACCCAATTGCTTTTCCCTGATTTCATCGAGCGTTTTGCAATCGATGCACAGGTTGGCGGTGGGACGTGCTTCCAGACGGCGAATGCCAATCTCGATACCGCACGTTTCGCAATAGCCGTAATTGCCCGACTCAATTTCCTTCAAGGATTCGTCGATCTTCTTGATCAATTTGCGTTCGCGGTCGCGGGTGCGCAGTTCCAGGCTGAACTCTGATTCCTGCGTGGCCCGGTCGTTCGGATCGGGAAAGTTGGCCGCTTCGTCCTGCATGTGGTGGACGGTACGATCCACTTCCATCATTAGTTCGGATTTCCATTTATTTAAGATGGCGGAAAAATGGCTCAACTGCGCCTCGTTCATGTACTCTTCGCCTTCTTTTTCCTCATAAGGCTTAAAAGTAAATTCCGATGCGGCAGGGTTTGTATTGTTCATCCAATGACTCCTGGCGGTCTATAAAAAAATCGGGGCTTTTTAACAGAATAGCCGGGGCCAAGCAAGAAGTTTGTTATGATGAAGTCGCTTTTGACTAACGGAATTTGCACATGAAACACCACGTCGCCGAGCGAATGCGCGGCATCAGCTCATTTTATGTGATGGAATTATTACAGCGCGCGAAGCAGCTTGAACAGCAAGGTCGCGACATCATTCACATGGAAATTGGCGAGCCGGATTTCGAGACACCACCGGCAATATTGGCCGCTGGAAATGCGTTCATGCAAGGTAGGGAGGTCAAATACACCGCTGCGGCCGGATTGCCGGAATTGCGACGCAGCATTGCCGATTATTACCAGGCGCAATACGGCGTAGATCTGGACCCAAAACGGGTTTTCATTACACCCGGCGCGTCCGGCGCGTTTTTGCTGGCGTTTGGGATTAGTTTAAATCCGGGCGAGCAAATCTTGATGGCTGATCCGTGTTATCCCTGTAACGACAACTTCGTGCAGCTTTTCGACGGTAAAACTCGTTTTGTGAATGTAGGTGCCGAAACGGCGTATCAACTCAACGCCGAGTTGATACGCCAGCACTGGCAGCCGGCCAGCAAAGGCGTATTAATTGCTTCGCCGTCCAACCCTACCGGTACCATCATTGGCAACGATGCGCTGCGCGATGCGATTCAACAGACGCATGCCTTAGGGGGCTGCTTTTATTCGGACGAGATTTACCATGGTCTGGTTTACGGCGAAACAGTCAGCAGTGCTTTGGAGTTCAGCGACGATGTATTTGTCATCAACAGTTTTTCCAAATTCTTTGGCATGACCGGTTGGCGTATCGGCTGGTTGATCGTGCCGGAAGATTTTATCGACGCCGTGGAAAAACTGGCGCAAAACATTTTTATTTCTACGCCTACCCACTCTCAATACGCTGCGTTGGCCTGTTTCAGCACTGAAAATATGGCCGAATTGTATCGACGCCGCGACGAATTTGAAAAGCGGCGGGATTTTCTTTACGACAACTTGTTAAGGTTGGGATTTAAAATAGCCTGTAAACCCCAAGGGGCGTTTTATATTTATGCCGATTGCAGTGCGTTTACCGACGACAGTTTTGAGTTTGCCAAACAGCTACTCGAACAAGAAGGCGTAGCGGTAACACCCGGCAAAGACTTTGGTCAATACTTGGCCAATCAACACATTCGATTTGCATATACCGCTTCAACCGATAGAATGGCCGCCGCGCTTCAGAGACTGGAAAGATTCATATGCCAATAAATCAATACACGCCACAACAGCTACAACAACATTTACAGGACGACCCATCGGTATTTTTACTGGACGTCAGGGAGCCCCACGAGTTTGCCTACGCCAAGATTGCCGGTAGCGTATTGATACCGCTGCAGCAAATCCCCGCGCGCTTCGCCGAAGTGCCTGCAGACCGTGAC
The DNA here is from genome assembly GCF_000515215.1 of Methylomonas sp. 11b. Classification (NCBI taxonomy): domain Bacteria; kingdom Pseudomonadati; phylum Pseudomonadota; class Gammaproteobacteria; order Methylococcales; family Methylococcaceae; genus Methylomonas; species Methylomonas sp. 11b. The sequence goes on along the minus strand of NZ_KI911557.1, from coordinate 737,990 downwards.
GTGGTGGTGATTTGTCATCATGGTATGCGTAGCCAGCAAGCTTGCAATTTTTTGCAGCATTCCGGTCTGCAAAGATTGTTCAATTTGAAGGGCGGCATCGACGCCTGGTCTCAGGTTTGCGATCCGTCCGTCCCACGTTACTAAATAATTAATAAAGCTATGTTTTTAAAAGAATACTATGACATTCAGGAGGGCAGTGTCGCTATCAGCGCCGCGCAGGCCAGCATGTTTGCCAAAGAAGTTGCCCATGACTTCAACCCCTTGCATGACGAAGACGCAAAACGTTTTTGCGTACCGGGCGATTTATTATTCTCGCTAGTGTTGGACAAATACGGTCTTAGCCAGAATATGCACTTCATCTTTTCCGGAATGGTTGGTCACGGTGTATTGCTGAACTTTCCTGATGATGATGCCGAAAAAATCGATGTCACCGACAATCAAGGTAAAACCTATTTGCAGATCGAACGTTCCGGCGATGTGATTCGCGACCCTGCCTTAATCGAGGCGTTGATTCGCGATTATGTGGCTTTTTCCGGGCAGAACTTTCCGTATGTGTTGGTGCCTTTGTTGGCCAAAGAGCAAGTCATGTTCAATATAGACCGGCCTTTGGTGATCTATGAGAGCATGACCTTGACATTGAACCGGATGGATTTTCACGAACCGCGGCTGGAAATGCTGGAACCGAAAATGGAAGTCAACGGCAAGCGCGCCACCGCTTATCTTTATTTCCAAATCAAATGCGGTGAAGACGTGGTTGGTTCCGGCTTTAAAAAGCTGGCGGTCAGCGGGTTGCGTGATTATGAAGCCGAACCGATGCAAGCATTTGTAGACGAATATCTGGCCAGAAAACATGGATATCTAGGGAATCTTGCGGAAGCAGCTGCGTAATTAGACATTCTGCCGTTCGTTTGCAGGGACTGGCAGCCTGTTTGTGTTTCGTGTTTTCCAACCGGTTGGCCAAGAATACACCGGTTGGTGAGAAGGCTAGTAAGCTGTCTGTAACGTCGAAGAGAAGGGCTCTACTGTCACCATTTCCCCAACATCTACACCTGTACTGTCTGCATCCAGCACAATAAAACAATTGGACTGACTGGCCACTTTCAGTTGATGAGAATCTTGTTGACCGGCGAGACGGACGGCTAATTCGCCGTCGTCCTGCTGGTACAGAATGCCACGTTGATATTCCTGCCGCCCGGGTGATTTTTTTAGCCTGCTGTCGCAACGAACACGTAACCGCAATGCTTGCGTGGGTGGCGCGCCGGCGAGCTGTTCCAAAGCTGGTTTTACGAATTTCTCGTAAGTGACCAGGACGGCAACCGGATTGCCGGGTAAACCGAAAAACCAGCACTTGCCGATCTTGCCAAAAGCCAGGGGTTTACCGGGTTTGATCGCCAGTTTCCAGAAGTTCACCTGTCCGCATTTTTCCAGCGTTTGTTTGACAAAATCCGCATCACCAACCGACGCACCGCCGGTGGAAATGAGGACGTCATGTTGCTGGGCTGCGTTCTTGAAAGTTTGTTCGAGTTTCAGTTGATCGTCTGCGACGATGCCCAAGTCCGAGACCGTGTGATTAGGGTCGGATAATAGCCCGGCTAATAGGTAGCGGTTGCTGTCATAGATTTGGCCGATAGCTAGCGGTTCTCCCAGTGGTACCAATTCGTCGCCAGTCGAGAAAAAGCCAATTCTAAGTTTGCGTTTCACGCTGATTTGTTCGACACCTGCCGCAGCCAGTAGGCTGAGGTCGCGAGCGGAGAGCTTTTTCGATGCGGTAACTAACTCATCATGCTGTTTAACATCGCTACCAGCCGCGCGAATATTTTTATACGGTTGCCAGTCCTGGGGAAGTGATACAGTGTCTCCATTTAGTTCGGTTTGTTCTTGGGCGATAACGCTGTCCGCAAACTCAGGGACCACAGCCCCTGTAAATATTCTGACGCATTGGCCGGGCGACTGTAGCTCTGAAAATGGTTTTCCGGCCCAAGAGGTGCCGATTGCTCGTAGTTTAGCCTGCTGCCCCGCAGCTATATCGCCAGCAGCAAACGCGTAACCATCCATTGCTGCCGTACGTTGCGGAGGGACGTCGATGGGTGAGCTCACGCTATCGGCTAGTGTTCTACCAAGGGCCTGGGTCAACGCGATTAGCTCTTGTTCGGGGATGGCCTTGATGGCTTTGCGGATTTCCGATAGAGCCTGTTCGACGCTTAATAAATCGTGTTTGTTGGGGTAGCAGATGTTAGTCACGTTGGCGCTTCAAAAAGATTTCGATAACGAATTTGGCTATGGCCTCTGCATCGTTTAGATCAAGGCAAGGTAAGCCGGGTGGTGTTAAGACGGTTTCATCGCTTGCTATCGCGATAATAGACGGGTCTTCAGGGTAAAGCAGCGGTTTGCCTAGGCTTGGTCTGCACAGCTCTATTTTGGGGTAGCTCTCGTGCCTGAATCCTTCCACTAAAATCAAATCCAGGCCTGCATTGGGAAACAAGGCTAGTTGTTCAGTCAGCGAAATATCGTTATCTGCGGACAATTCGCTGATTACCGCACGCCGGTGTCGGGAAACCAGCATAACCGGTGTGGCGCCCGCTTCGCGCAGCCGAAAGCTATCTTTACCGGGTTGATCAATCTCGAAGTCGTGATGACTGTGTTTGATAACACCTATTTCCAGATTATGTGCTTTCAGCATCGGGATAAGTTTTGTCAGTAAACTGGTTTTACCGGTGCCGCTGGCGGCCGCGAAGCCGAGGACTGATGGGCTGAACATGGACTTCTCTACATTTGTCGAACTGACCGTATTCTAAGTTATTATGACGTTCGTAGGTTGAAGCGTTTGGAGTCTGGGTGATACGAATAGTGATATTGTTGGCATTGGTATTGGCAATTTTGATGCTATCGGGATTTATGAAGGTACCAGCCGAATTGCGCAGCAAGCGACTTAAACAACTAGTCTGGGTTGCGGTTGCGCTGATTTTGCTTGTACTGATGCTGAGTGGAAAACTTAGCGGTCTGCTGGCGATATTCGGCGTAATATTTGCGTTTCTAGTACGCTCGATGCCTCTGATATTAAGATACGCGCCACAACTTCATGGTATTTGGTTGCGATTCAAAGCCGGCAATCCGCAATATGGTAAGCCGGGTCCTGGTTCATCTCGACAAGCCGGCATGACAACAACGGAGGCTTTTGAAGTTTTGGGGCTTATGCCTGGCGCAACGGAAGAAGAAATTATTCAGGCCCACCGTAAACTCATTTCGCGCTTTCATCCTGATCGAGGAGGGTCGGATTATTTGGCGGCCCAAATTAATCAAGCAAAAAAAACATTGCTGGGCCGTTGAAAAAACACATCCAGAAAATTCCTTTCAGAATTGTCTGTTTTTGCAGTTCTTTTGAATATATGTGATACGCATCACTTTCTTATTTTCATAATTTAGAAGTGGTTCGAATTTTAGTTTGATCTTGCTGATTTTAGTTACCAAAAAGGCCTAAGAGGCTGCTGTGAATAAAAATCAAAAAAGAGATGTGGACCACAAAAATATCAGTAAATTCAATTTATAAGACAAATCTTTTAAAGTTATACTGGCACTCGCCGTTAAGGTTAGTGCCTTCGATTAGATCAGATCGGAAATACAAGAAGAGGCGTGATGTCGTTAAGATTGGCCTATTGACTTAAGTGGTTTTGACAGTGAGCAATATCGGTTCCGTTGTTGGGTTTCAATCTTATCTGCATTTAAATAGTTTTAAGGGATTAATAGTTATCTGGCGAGACACGTACCAATAAAAATAAACGATTCAGCAAGCCAAAATACCTGGGAGATTAATCATGATGGAAGAAACGATAGATGTAATTAAAGATATGGATATTCCAGATTTCATTTCTTTTGATGATGTCGATGAAGAAGTTGTCGAAATCGATCCGAACGAAACGTTTAAGCTAGCCGAGATAGAAAGTAACGAATCGCAAAATGAGAGTACTTTCGATGCCACCCGAGCGTATCTGAATGAACTTAGTAAATCCCAGCTGCTAACTGCCGATGAAGAAAAAATCTACGGCAGACGTACTCAGCAGGGCGATCCAAAAGCCCGAAAAATTATGATCGAAAGCAATTTACGTCTCGTTGTCAAAATTTCCAGGCGCTATTTAAACCGCGGGCTCCCTTTACTCGATTTAATCGAAGAAGGTAATTTGGGGTTGATCCGAGCAGTTGAAAAATTCGACCCGGATCGAGGCTTCAGATTTTCCACCTATGCAACGTGGTGGATCAGACAGACCATCGAACGCGCAATCATGAATCAGACCCGAACTATTCGCCTGCCTATTCATATTGTTAAGGAAATGAACATTTATTTGAAAGCGCAGCGGAATTTAGCGCAACAGCTTGATCACGAGCCCACTGTCGACGAGATAGCGCGGCATCTTGATAAACCCGCTAAAACCGTCAGTAAAATGCTGAAACTCAACGAACGCGTCACATCCGTTGATGTGTCTTTCGGTAAGGATTTTGACAAACCTCTACTTGAGACAATTTCCGAAGAAGAAAGCCGTAATCCTGCTGAAATTTTGCAAGACGACTTTATTCAACATAACGTCACCTACTGGGTCTATCAGCTTGCCGAAAAACAGCGCGAAGTCATTTGTCGTAGATATGGTCTTTGCGGCTTCGAAAACGCAACTTTGGAACAGGTAGCCTTAGAATTGGGCGTAACTCGCGAAAGAGTCAGACAAATACAGATGGACGGCTTGAAGCGTCTGAAAGAGATTCTTGAAAGTAGCGGCTATTCGTTCGAATCGATTTTTAGCTAATAGTAAAATTTAACCGGCGGCAAACCAGAGTAGTGTGACTTTTTGTCAGATCTGGTTTGGGTGTCTTTTCTGAGGAACCTCATAATTGATACAACGGCAAGCCTTTAATTCTGTCGTCGATTAGTTGGATCAGTTCGTTGTATGCAGAACTTCCTACAGAATGAAATTTGCTAACAAACGTTGCCTCGTCCATATGTTCAGGTAAGTCCTGCAATTCCGGGATAATAGAAGAATAATCTTTAGTGCTAGACATTATTCTTTGTAATTTCCTCGCTTTCTCGGTTGATGCTACTGCTATTTGACCGAATCTAGTCCCGGCTCGATCGGCTGTCAGATCAATGAAACTGAAGCCGCTGCCTTTTTGCGCATCTCCCAATTCTTTATCGATGCCAATTTGCTCGCCGAGTAATGAGGAATCAAGAATTGCCAATAGTGCCGAAGCAATAAAATGTTGAGGTATATCCACTCGCTTATAAGCAAATACAGGATATTCCTTGCTGTAGACCAAACCAAGCGGCAAATAGCGGCGTAAGTCCTGTTTATAGATGTAGCTGCCGACAGCAATGATGATCGCGCGATTTTCCTGAACGGCGTCCTCCGTCGGTGTTTGTTGATACGCCGTCAAAAATAAAGGTTGCAACAAATCTGTGATAGATAAGCGCCAGCTTGGATCATGTTGGCTGACGATTTCGTTAATTTGCTGTTGATAGCGATGCAGGTTTGGGTAATCCCGATGTTTTTGGATAGCCAATTGCTTCGCCGCGTCAACTATGGACCCTAGATAACTAATTTCCAAAGCTTGCGGACTAATGCGGACTTTCTTGACGTATTGACTCAATAATTGCCAATGCTGCTCTAGCGGCGTGTTATGCACGATAGCGGGAATTAGGAGGTTAGCAGCTGGATCGGGAATGGAAATTTCTCCAATTTTCAACGACTTGATAACAATGGCATCATCTTGTTCTCGTAAGTTAAAACTAAAGTCCAGATATCTACCCCAGGGGCTTTTGGGAACAAATATCGCTATCTGAATCATTAATCTGTCATCGACAATCTGAATTTGCGTCGTATTTTCCGCAAAATGGTTTAGCAGATAACTTACCGCAATATTCAAGTCCTTCTGGTCCAAACTAACTGTTTTAATTTGGCCTCTTTCCTCCGGTGCCACATGCAATAACTGCTTCGCTCGCTGTATGTCTTCGCGGTTCAAACCCTGATGGATTTTTATCAACGGCGTATCGTCGATTGCGAAAAACAGTAAGCCTACGAACAATATTCCCAGTGAAAGTAGGATATACAGCAGGAATTTCAGCATTGATCGAAGATCAGATTAAAACGGGCCTCCTTGAGGTAGTACATTTCTTGTTTGAGATCGGCATGTGTCAGAGGCGCTTGTTCCAGCCAATTTTCCGGAAAATCAATTTTTATATCGTGGCGATTAATGGTGATGCTAAAGTCCGGACGTTTGCTATTACGGTTGCGGTGCAGCAAAGCGGCCAGCCGAAATACGACTGCCATGATCGGCGCATGTTGCCGCCAAGGAAATGGTAAATCCTCAAAACGGCTTAAATTAAGCTTTTTGCGGTGACTGCGCACCAGCTTGGACAGCAACAGCTGATCTTGTTTGGAAAAACCCGCCAAATCGCCATTTTCGATAATATAGGCGCTGTGCTTGTGATACTGACTGTGGGCGATCTCAAAGCCGATTTCATGGAGTTCCGCAGCCCATTCTAAAAACTGTAAACTGGCGGGATTGTCGTTAAAGCAAGGGTGATTGTCTAATTGCTGAACGATGTAACGTAGGGTTTCTTTGAGCTGTTGACTGTGTGAAGTGTCGGTGTGGTAACGCGCGGCAATGGTTTGACTGGTCTGCGAACGAACGTCATCGTTGTAAATTCTGCCCAGCAGATCCTGTACCAATCCTTCGCGCAATGCACCATCCGAAACCGTCATTTGCTGAATATTCAAGGTCTTGAACGTCGCATAAACAATAGCGACCGCGCCGATAAACACTGGCCGCCGCTCGATACTCAAGGCCGGAAAGCTGATTTCGTCGATTCGATTAAGTTTCAAGAGATGTGCTACCAACTGTTCCAACCCTTCATTGGTGATGCCGTTATTACTCCACCCCATGGTTTGCAGCACGTTGCTGATGGCTTTCAGGCTGCCGGAAGCGCCGATGGCTTCCTCCCAGTTTTGGGAATTGAACGCATTTTGAAAGGGTTCGAGATGTTGCTCGGCAAACAGCATTGCCTTGCGAAAGGCCTTTTTGGTCAGTTCGCCGTTTTTGAAAAAGTTCTGGCTGACGGTGACGCAGCCCATGTTCAGGCTTTCTTTGGTGTGGGCGATATCATCACGGCCAATAATATACTCTGTGCTACTGCCGCCGATGTCCATCACAAAGCGGTTGTTGGCATTGCTGCCCAGACTGTGGGCTACGCCTTGGTAGATTAACCGCGCTTCTTCGATACCCGAAATGATATGAATCGGATGCCCCAGGGCTTTTTCGGCCTTGTTGATGAATTGTTGCGAGTTTCTGGCGATGCGTAGCGTGTTGGTGCCAACTATTGCGACGCTGTTGGGTGCGAAATCCCGGATGCGCTGACCGAAGCGTTCCAGGCAGGCTAGGGCGCGCTCTTGCGTGATCTGGTCGAGATTTTTATGTTGATCCAGTCCCGCAGCCAGACGCACCATTTCTTTCAAGCGGTCGATGGTTTGCAATTTGCCGTTATGCAAGCTGCATATGATCATGTGAAAACTGTTGGAACCCAGATCGACGGCAGCAACACTGGTCGGTATTTGATGTGGCAAGAGTCTATTCCTGTTCAGGCTGCTGAGGGTTGGCGAATTCTGATAGAATCGGAAAGCTTTATTGACGCATTTTTAAAGATCGCGTCAATTCCTTTGCCCGAGATTATAACATTAGAGCATGACGGCTTTATCCATCCAAAACCTAAAAAAGACCTACAACAATGGCTTTGTAGCCTTGAAAGGCGTGGATCTCGATGTCCAGCGCGGCGACTTTTTCGCGTTGTTGGGTCCCAATGGCGCCGGCAAATCGACCTTGATCGGCATCATCAGTTCGCTGGTCAACAAAACCAGCGGATCGGTCAGCATCTTCGGTCACGACTTGGATAAAGACAATGTCGCCGCCAAAACCTGCATTGGCGTGGTACCGCAGGAAGTGAACTTCAATCAATTCGAAACCAGCATGAGCGTGGTGATGAACCAGGCCGGCTATTACGGCATTCCGCGGAAGCAAGCCTTGCAGCGCACCGAACAATGCTTGCGGCAAATGGAACTGTGGGATAAGCGCGACGTAGTGTCCCGGCGCTTGTCCGGCGGCATGAAGCGGCGGTTGATGATAGCCAGAGCAATGGTGCATTCTCCACGCTTGTTAATATTGGACGAACCCACCGCCGGCGTGGACATCGAAATCCGCCGCTCGATGTGGGAGATGATGCAGGACGTCAACAAACAAGGCACCACCATCATTTTGACTACCCATTATCTGGAAGAAGCCGAAAGCCTATGCCGGAATATCGCCATCATCAATAACGGACAAATCATCGAGAAATCGGCGATGAGCAGTTTGTTGAGTCGCTTGCATACCGATCATTTTGTATTGGATATATCTCGCCCATTAACTCAAGCACCGGCAATCGATGGCTGTGAAATTGTGTTGAGCGCCGATACCGTATTGGATGTGGCGGTGCCGAAAAGCCACGGTCTAAACCGTTTATTTCAGGCCCTATCTGAGCAACATATCGAGGTTCTAAGCCTGCGCAACAAGTCTAATCGTCTGGAACAATTATTTTTGGATTTGGTGCAATGAACTACTCGGTCGCTTTTTTTACGATTTTATTCAAAGAAATCCGCCGTTTCACCCGGATTTGGCCGCAAACGCTATTGCCACCGGCCATTACCACGGCGCTGTATTTCCTTATCTTCGGCAAGTTGATCGGTGACCGCATAGGCTTGGTACATGGCGTCAGCTATATGGACTACATCGTGCCCGGCATTATTCTGATGTCGGTGATCAGCCATTCTTACTCCAATGTGGTGTCCTCGTTTTATTCCACCAAATTCCAGCGTCATATCGAAGAGCTTTTGGTGGCGCCGGTGCCGAATTATGTGATTTTGGCCGGTTACGTCTGCGGCGGCATCGCCCGCGGAGTGTTGGTCGGCATAGTGGTGGCGGGGATTTCAATGATGTTTACCCACACTACGATCCTGCATTGGGACATCGCGGTTACAGTGTTTGTGCTGACGGCGACCTTGTTCGCACTGGCCGGTTTCATCAACGCGGTGTTTGCCGATAGCTTTGATGATATTTCCATCATTCCGAACTTTGTCTTGACGCCGTTGAGTTATCTGGGCGGCGTGTTCTATTCGGTAGCGATGTTGCCGGGAATCTGGCAAAAAATCGCCCAAGCCAATCCGATTTTATACATGATCAACGCTTTTCGTTACGGCATGATCGGGGTCAGTGATGTAGAGATTGAACTGGCTTTCGCGATGACGGGCGGCTTTATCGTGTTTTTAACCGCACTAAGCTTGTTGCTGTTGCATAAAGGTATCGGTATTAAAAATTAGTCCATTACTCCAACGGCACTAACATATTGCGCAAGGCGTTAAGATCTTTGATCGCGATAAAGCGGTTCTGCACCACAATCAAATTATCATCCTGAAATTTTTTCAGCAGCCGGCTCACCGTTTCCAAAGCCAGACCCAGATGATTGCCGATTTCCTGGCGGGTGAGCGACAGCTTGAATTCCGACGACGAAAATCCGCGCCGCTTCAACCTTTCGGATAAGCTGATCAAAAAGTAAGCCAAGCGCTCCTCCGCTGGCCTCTTGCTTAGCACCAGCTGATTTTTATCCTCCAGCATTTTCTCGCCGGTATGCCGAAACAATTCGCGCGTCAGGCTGGGCATGTTCTTGAACAAATCTTCCATATTGTCGGCGGGCAGGATGCAAAAACTCATGGTTTCCAAAGCAATAGCCGCGCAGCCGTGCTTTTCGGCGGATAGTCCGTCGAAGCCCAGTAATTCGCCGGGCAACAGAATATTCAGAATATGCTCGTTGCCGTAGCTATCGTTAGCCACCAGCTTGGCGCTACCGGACTTTATCGCCAGAATGCCTCGGAAATTGTCGCCTTCGCGGTAGATAAAATCGCCGCGCTGCAAAGTTTTGCGGGCCTTGACGACTTGGCTGATGTTATTAATTTCGGCTTGCGACAGGCCGCGCGGTAAACAAATATTATCCAGACTGCAATTAACGCAACTGACTTGATTTTTAAGCGGCTCAGTGGCTTGGGGTTTTGATGAAAGCATAGTTTTGGGCTTGATAGTTTGCCGCTTCACCAGGAAACGGCGAGTTTACGACGGTTTGTTGGTTAATCCTGTTGGTGATAAGCAACTATGCGTTCTACTTCGGATTTGGAACCCAAAATCAATGGAACCCGTTGATGAATACTGCTGGGTTTCAAGTCCAAAATCCGTTCACGGCCGGTCGAACATAGTCCGCCAGCTTGTTCGATAATGAATGCCATCGGGTTGGCCTCGTACATCAGCCGTAGTTTGCCGGGCTTGGACGGATCGCGTAAGTCGTGCGGATACAGGAATACGCCGCCGCGCGTGAGGATGCGATAGACTTCAGCCACCAGCGAAGCCACCCAACGCATATTGAAATCTTTGCCGCGCGGCCCGTCGACGCCGGCGACACATTCGTCAATATAACGCTTCACCGGCTGCTCCCAGAAACGTTGGTTTGACATGTTGATGGCAAACTCGCTGCTTTCCTCGGGAATTTTCATATTGCAATGGGTCAGAATGAACTCGCCGATATCCTGATCCAGCGTAAAAGCATTCACCCCGTTGCCTGTGGTTAGCACCAACATGGTGGATGGGCCATACAACACAAAACCGGCGCAGACTTGCTCGGTGCCTTTGCGCAAAAAATCCTCGGTTTCCGGTTCGACGCCTTCCCGGCAGCGCAGAATCGAAAAAATCGTACCCACAGTCAGATTAATATCGATATTCGACGAGCCATCCAGCGGATCGAACAACACCAGATATTTGCCCTTTGGATATTGTTTTGGGATTTTGATCGGATCGTTGATTTCCTCCGATGCCATGCCGCCCAGAGAACCACTCCAGTCCAAAGCTTTGACCATGATGTCATTGGTAATAATATCCAACTTTTTTTGTACTTCGCCCTGCACGTTTTCCGACTCGGCACTGCCCAACACCCCAATTAAGGCACCGCAATTGACCCGGTGAGAGATCTGTTTGCACGCAGTCACGATGTTATTCAGCAGCAGGGTGAACGTACCGGAAGCGTCCGGCAGCCCGCGCTGCTGCTCGATGATGAACTGGGTCAAGGTAACTTGGTGGGACATGCTTTAATTCTCCATAGCATCGGCTAGTGTAAGAAATTGTTCCGGCAACCGCGGCAGCTTAATGCCTGGTTGGGCGAATAAATAGTTGCGGTAAGGGTGTTTGCCCGTTCGCGGTAGATTTGTTTATCCAATTGCAATATTCCGGCCCGGTATCAGACTTTTTCGCTCAACAGGCTTTGCGGCGGGAGCGTTTGCGGATTGGTTTGCGTGGGTTTTCCTTGTTGAACATCCATAAATCCGGGTTTTAATCCTTTTTGTTCGAACTGTTGTCTTAAATAATCCAGACGCGCATTAATTTTATCCACGGTGCTGGTGGACTCACTCCAGAACCGGGTATTAATACTGCCGTCGTAACAGGAGACCTTGCAATGTATTGTAGCAAGTTCGGGAGGGGTAATGGTAATGCTCACTACCCAGTTCTTTTGGCCGTTCTCACTGTTGGCTTGTTTATCTTGTTCCACCATCAGTTGCAGCGTTTCCGGTGAGGCTTTATTAAAGAACGGTAATTCCAGTATCCAGACATGTTTGGGCGAATCATCCCTGGGCAGCGAGCTTAGTTGATCCAAGGTTAATTTGGCCAGATTGCCCTGGGCTTTTTGCAAGGTTTCTTTCAGTATTTCGCTTGCAGTCTGCTGCGCCGCACTTTCGTCCTTAGGCATAGCCAGTTCCAAGCCTAGCTGTGCAATCAGCTTGCTCAATTTTAATTTAAAATCGTCCTGCAACATTGGCACTTGCTGGTTTGCCTCCGCGTCGACCAAATTGCGTTCCATAAACAGACCGGACTGGGCGATGGCTTGCTTTAGCGTGGCCGGTTCGAACAGCTTGGTTTTGTCCGGAATATGCTGCAATATTTCGCGGGCCAGTTGCTTGAGTAATTCGCCTACGGTTTTATCGTTTTCGGCAGGCTGTATCAAAGGCGCCAGTTGCTCCAGCAATTGTTGTGACGGTACTTGAACGGGCAACAACTGTTTAAACACCGTCGCGATGTGTTCGTCAATAGAAAGCGCAGGTAAAGACGCGCTAAGCACCGGAGGCTCGCCGCTCTTGAGCATTTGTAAATCGATGCGGCTACCGACAGTTAACGCGGATTTAGCCAGCGGATCGCTCCATTGCAATTGCTTGCTATCCAGCACCACTTGGTTTTCGCCGCCTGGCAACGCGCTGCTTTGGGATTGCTTGGCATCACCCGGCACCGGCGTCAGTTGCACCGTTAGGGTATGTTTGCCGATATTTAAAACCTGCGCCTGTACATGGTCACCGGGGTTTAATGTCGCCAACGGATTGCCGGGTGGCGGTGCAGTTGATGTCGCGGTCGGGGTCGGAGAGGGCAGTAATTTAAGTAGTTGTGCTTCGGGCGCTGCTAAGCTTGACGTATTCGGCGCTTGCGATAGTGGCGGAGCGATAATTTTTAACTCCGGTGTCGGCAAAAGTTTCACCACTTGCAACTGCAAGGTCTGGCCGGGTTGCAAAGCCAATGCCTGTTGGCTCTGCAAAGTCATGGTTTTATCGGCAACGCTGACCGTCAAGGTATTCAGCATGAATTGATTGGTGATGATTTTGGCGTCCAGCACTTGATTCAGTTTTAGCTCTGTAATCGAAGCGCTCGATTTGCTCAAGGCCATGACCAGTTTGGCATCTAAAGGCAGCTTTATATCCATGACATTCTCACCTCGCCGTAATCGGGATTTACGCGTTGAAACTAGATTACTACAAAAACTTGCCTAGGCGCTTAACAGCTATTGGGCAGGTTTTGGCTGAGAGCGCCGGTTAGTCACTTAGCAAAACCCTACGTTAGTCATTCATCCACCAAGCGGGCGGTGAGTTAATTGCTTGAGGAACAGTAAATCATCAAGCCAAAACCGTTAAATACCTTATTTATAAAGGGCTTGACAACATCCTTGCTCTGGCTCTAGGCTCAGTTGACATTCAACTGGGGAGAGCGAGCCATGAAATTGCTGCAATTGGGTTTTATCTGTACGGTTTTTTGGATTAATACCGCGCTCGCGGTTAGCGTGACACAACGCGCCGGCAATAATTTTCGTACCGCAGCCAACAATCAAGAGCTCACGCTTAATAAGACTAACGTGAATTCGGAGCAGTTCGGTCTGCTGCGTACTTACGATTTCAACGCCAAAGTCGAAACCCAGCCCTTGGTAATCGAAAATGGCGCTGGCGCCGATGATTTAGTGATCATCACCACGATGAAGAACGAAGTGATCGGTATCAACGCCCGCACCAACGACACAGTCTATAAAGTTAAACTCGGCCCCGAGATCAGCTCGCAAGACATGGACATGTGGAAGCACACGCCAACCTGGGGTATTTCCGCCACGCCGATTATCGATCCGGCCAGCAACACGTTGTTTGTCGCGTCCTGGCAAAAGAAAAACAACGACAACCGGTTCCGCGATTACTGGGTGTATGCCTTAAATCCGCTAAACGGCAGTCAAAAAAGTAAACCAGTGCGTATCTTCGGTAAGTCGCAGGAAGGCAACGGCTGCTGGTTTAACGACGCCGGCGCGACATATAAGCAAAACAATCAAACCAGGCAATATGTCTATCCCAAGCTGCGCGCCGGACTGGCATTGACAGAGAACAACGGCTTGGTCATGGCATTTGCCGCCAACGGCGAATCTCTGATGGGCGGCAGGAAAAATCCGCATGGTTTCGTGGTGGCTTACGACACTAGAGCCTTGCTCGGCCAAGCCGGTTTTTCCAAACAAGCCGCGATATTTTGCGCCACCTCATTCAATTCCTGGGGTGCCGGCATCTGGCATGCCGGCGGTGCGCCGGTCACCGAAGACGACATGATTTATGTCGCCACCTCCAACGGCACTTCAAATAACGGCGATGTCGATCTGGCTGAAAGCATGATCAAACTCCGCTTCAAACCCAGCGTTGTCGGGGCCCGGCCCGAACTGGAAAAGGTGGATTTTTACAAGGCGTTTCTGGATGAGCGCGTTGCCGGCGATAAGTGCCTCTGGAGCGACAATAATTCCGAAGTTTCCTGCGGCCGGGCCCAGGCGCATGCTGCGGGCGCCGACTGGGATTTCGGCGCGGCCGGGCCGATGCTGGTGCCGGGCTCCCGGCTGCTGTTGCAAGGTACCAAGGACGGCATCATTTATTCCTTGGACAAACTTAATTTGGGCAGGAACGACCGCTTCAATCAATTGATGTCCAAACCGCCGTTGGTGGCAACCTACTTCGCGGGCGGCGTTCAGGAAAATTGGGATCGGGCCCAGCATCTGAATCGTAGCCTACCGTGCCCAGCATCCGGGCATAGCGATCACGGCTGGTTCGTGCCATGCGGCGACCCGGAAAACAATAAAATGCACCACATCCATTCTCTGGCCTTGGCGCAACGCGATCAGAGCGGCGGCATCGTCTATGTCTGGGGTGAAAACTCGCGTTTGAAAACCTATAATTTTTCCACCGTGGACGGTAATTTACCAAGCTTCCGTGCCGAAGCTGAGGATCTGGCCTCGGTGGGCGTCGAATCGCCCGGCGGCATGCCCGGCGGTCTGTTGATGGTCTCCGGCAAGCCGTCCGCAAGCACTAATTTTGCACCCGCCATCGATTTTGATTCGGCTATCGTCTGGGCGGTATTTTCCAAATTCGGCGATGCCAACAAGGAATTCGCCGAAGGTCAGCTGATTGCCTACGACGCGACCACGATAGAGCCGGGTAATAAGTTGAAACGCTTATTTCGCACCGGCGACGACAATAACGGCGGCTTAGGCAAGATGTCGCGGATGATTCCACCAGTCGTGGCAAATGGCCGGGTGTATGTGATGATTTATCGGGTCGGTACTTCCGACTGCACCGCGCCGGACAATCAATTACCGGTTTGCAGTCAGTTGAAGGTATACGGCTTGAAATAGTCGGGAAACCCGGCGATTTGCAAGCAATCCCAAGAAAATTTCAGCATCATTGTTTCTCGGAACTGAATCGCCGGCCTTATTTTCGCCGGCGTTTTAGCGCCGAGCCGCAACTACCAAGCAATTTACCGAAACGGCCTTTTACGCCGCCGCTCGACAAAATTTCTTCAATAATTCGGTTCAACGATCAAATCGTTGCAGCTTTTTGCGCGAACGATATCGCTCGGAACAGCAACCTTTCAGTCAGGCGCTAAAATCTTCTGGTTATTTTGGAAAACGAGCCGGAAAAAAGCCTGGTTGCTGGGAAAATAAGCGCAACCGTCAACCCTGGAGCTCGATAAATGGGCCGCACCGGCTTTTAGCGCTGATTCGCCGCAACTGTGGATGCGCATGCCTATCGTACGACCGACCATTTTAGCCCTAGACCTGGAAGGCACGCTGATCTCGACCGCTTACAGCCAAATTCCCCAGCCCGGACTCAGACATTTTTTAACGCAGGGTAAAAGACTGGTTTCCGCGAATTGTGGTCTTCACTGCGGTGGAAGAGACGAGATTTAGACCGATTGCTAAACGGCTGGTCGAAGACGACTATACGCAGCCGTGGTTTGCCGACATCGAATATATCCAATGGCAAGGCCCGGTCAAAGACCTGCGGTTTATTCCGGCGGCCCAAGTTGGCGATGTCTTGCTGGTAGAGGAGTGCGTGTGTAATATCGGTCTCGACCCATTCAGGTCCGTCACGTTTCTCCAAACCGGCCAGTCAGAAATATCTTGATTCTGAGAATTTGAGGGCCACAAAGCAGCCGTTGGTGATCTCATCCAATCGGCCATCAACAAACGATTAGGAGTTTCTGTAAAATAGCAAATGTGCGCTAAAGCCACCAACCGATAACGTTCGTCATAACCAATAAATCCTTTATCGGACCAATTTTCGCCCCTGGTTATCGCAATGTTGAGCATAATATCTATCCCCATATTAAACGAGCGAAACTAGCATCGTTATACTCAAAATCAGCGAAATAATAGCGAATACCTTTTTCAAATAATTTACTGGCAGTCTATGGGAGCAGGCAACGCCGCAGGGGGTGACAATAGCGCTAGCGGTAGAGATCGCTAAAAATGCTGGCACATTTATAAACCCAATGACATAGGGGTTGCTTAATGTCTCATACCAGCCGCTAATCATGTAACCAATTGTGCCCGTGACAGCGATAGGTAATCCAATTGCCGCCGAGGAACCAATGGCTTTTTTTATAGCCACATTCCTATATACCAAGTAGCCAATAGTCAGAAAACCTCCACCCACTGCAGCAAGTGTTGATACTGATCCGATACACACTCCAGCCGTAGCCAGTCCGCGGAAGCTCATCGACATTTGACGGGGGTTGGGCTGCCAATTCATAAACATTTGCACCGCTACAATCGCCATAAACAGCGCAAAAAACAGGGCAATATAGGCTGCGCTAAAGTTAGCGGCCAACTGGGTAGTCAGAATAGAACCAAGGATGATTCCCGGAGACATTCCGCGAACGATCTGCCAGTCAACCGCGTTTCGTGAAACATGTGCGTGGACGCTTGCGGCTGAAGAAATAATCATGCAAGCCAATGACGTTCCCAATGCCACATGAACTACTTTTTCTACGCTAGTACCTTGGTAAAGAAAAATGGATGACAGAAAAGGAACCAGAATTCCGCCGCCACCAAGTCCCAGTAAGCCCGCGATAAAGCCCGCCAAAGCACCCAGCACAAGATACAACGATATCCATTCAACACCCGGCATGATAAACCAACCTATTTATTAGCGTTTTGGAGTAACCAGACGGTCTCCGTTGCTGCAACTTCGCCCTTCAATCCGCCTTCAACATTCTTGCATTCAACAGACTTCAGTCGGTAAGCAGCCTCATAATGATGCTTTACTTCGTTTTCGGTCACTGAAAACGGAGGCCCATCCATCTGCAGTTGGTCGTATTCATAAGTAATCAGTAACTGCGCTGCCGTGCCACTTATGTTCATCAGATGCGACGTATAGCGCTCCCGTAAGCCGGATGGCAGGGCAACTAAGGCCGCTCGATCGTATATCGCGTTTATGGCACCAAGAAGCTCGGTAGACACGTCGAAAATATCACCGACGAATATGTCTATGTCTTTAGCACTGTATTGGGTCAATTTTCCAGCCTTAAAGGTTTTTGGCTCTAAGCCAAGTTCATTGAACAACTCGCTAACGGCGAGTTTGCTCAATTCCGCGCCAGCCACTCGATAACCTCTGCTAAGCAACCACGCTATATCCCTGGTCTTACCGCACAACGGCAGAAACACGCGACTGCCTTTTTTCAGATGTAATTCTTTAAAATGCGCGACCAGATGTTGGTTTGCCTCGCTTTCATGAAATGCAATCTCACCGCGTTCCCATTTTTGATGCCAGAAACTTGCTTCCATCTCGACTCCTTAAATCATTAGCCTATTAAAATTCAACATTTATTTGGTGTTTCAGTCTTGAAAAACCGTTATTTTCGAGCCTAGGATAAAAATTCAAGTCAACTTGAGGTCAAGCATTAATTTCAACAGGAAAATGTATGGATATTACTGAGGTTACTAAGGCATCGGGATTACCGGCCTCCACGTTGCGTTTTTATGAAGAGAAAGGATTGATTCGGTCTACAGGGCGAATAGGGTTGCGCCGTATATTCAGTGGCGATGTGTTGGAGCGTCTGGCATTAATTGCTTTGGCGCGCGGTGCCGGTTTCTCGCTTGATGAGATCGGCGAGATGTTTACCCCTGAAGGGCCTGACATCGATAGAACTTTGCTTTTGGCCAAGGCGGATGAGTTGGATAGAAAAATTAATGAACTGACGGCTATGCGTGATGGACTTCGCCATGCAGCGGTCTGCAATGCGCCGAGCCATTTTGAATGTCCAAAATTTCGTCGCCTCCTCCGAGTTGCGGGTAAACATCGGTTCCGGCAGCCAAATAAATTGAAGGACAAAATTTAAGTGATGAGTGCGATTATCTCAGCTCGGCTTTACTGATTGTTTAGGGTATTAACATGTGCCATATGTGATCGCTTCTAAATCGGTGCTTACTCTCGGATTAGAAAATCGTAACCCGAGGTTCTATATCACGGTTTTTTTAATGCTAAATAACTGAGTATCCTATGAAACGAACGGCTTTAATTTTAATTGATGTGCAGCAGGGTTTTGATCACCCGAAATGGGGCATCAGAAATAACCCCGATGCAGAACGGAACATTGCCCGGCTGCTGGCGCGTTGGCGAACATTGTCGTTACCGATAATCCATATTCAACACCTTTCCACCACCGCAGATTCGCCGTTAGCGCCGGATCAACCTGGCTGCGATTTCAAACCGGAAGCCAAACCCACGGACGGCGAACCGGTCTTCGGCAAGCAGGTGAATAGTGCTTTCATTGGAACGGGTCTGGATCAGTTTCTTAAAGAACACGGCATACATAACCTTATCATCGCGGGTTTCACCACCGACCATTGCGTCTCCACCACAACCCGCATGGCGGGCAATCTCGGCTATGAAACCATACTTGTGTCCGACGCGACCGCCACTTTTAATCGCCGTGGGCTCGACGGCGTCAATATCTCCGCTGACGCCATCCATAACGTGCATTTGGCCAGCCTTGACGGCGAGTTCTGCAAGGTTAGAGGCACGGACGAAATATTGACCGATTTTACTTAAACCACGTTAACTTCAGAGAAAGCCCATGAATACCTATCGGTTACATACTGAAATCGAAATAGCTGCCGAGCCGGAACACGTCTGGTCCATTCTTACCGAGTTCCCGGTTTATCCGGAATGGAATCCGTTTATTCTCAACATAGACGGTGAAGTAAAACTGGATGCGCGGCTTAAAGTGCACATTCAACCGTATGGTGGAAAAGCGATGACGTTTCGGCCGCGCGTTTTGGCTGTCGAACCGGGAAAGGAACTACGCTGGCTGGGACATTTCTTGTTTCCCAATCTCTTCGATGGCGAACATCGGTTTGTCATTGAGTCTATCGCAGACAGACGCATCCGCTTTACGCAGAGCGAGCGTTTCAGCGGCTTGCTGGTGCCGTTATTCAAAAAGAGCCTTGAGAAAGATACCAAAATGGGCTTTGAAGCGATGAATCTAGCCATCAAGGCCCGCGCTGAGGCCTGACGATGCAAGTCTTTTGCTTTCTACAGCGTGCCTCACAACCCGATAGCCCTGATGCTTGAGCGCAGCCAGGTCAGTTCGAGATTCCGGTCGGCTCCCGCACGCCAGATCGATACGAAGTCGAAGCCGGGTATTGCGAACGGCGGCTCCAAGACAACTAAGTCGGGGGAGATTTTTTCCATATTGATGGCGCGCGCGGCAATGGTTAGCAACAAATCCGTTCCGACCAATAAGTCGGCGGCAACCGTAAAATGCGGCACCAGCACCGCTATGCGGCGTTGCGCTCCGAGCGCGGCCAGAGCCTTATCGACATGGCTGTGGTGCATGGCTTGCACCGAAACATGGATATGCGGGGCCTCAAGGTAATGGCTAAGCGATAGGCCGTTTTGCTCCGTTAGATTGCGGCGATCCGTTACCAACACAAAGCGTTCTTGAAAAAGAGTATCGCTTTCCAGTTCCTCCGGCATCATCGGAAACACACCAATTGCACCGTCCAATTCGCTTTCCGTCACTTGTCGCAACATCTCCAGTCGCGATGATTGGGTCACAACCAGATTAACACCCGGAGCCTCGGCGCGAAGACGCTGCAACAGCCCTGGCAGGACAACTGCAGAGCCATAATCAGACATGCCCAGGCGAAAGGTTCTCTGGCAATTTTCAGGCGAAAACGGTTCTGACATGACGACATTGCGGACATGAGTCAGGGCATCGGCTAACGGCCTTAGCAAGGCTGCTGCTTTAGCCGTTAAGCGCATTTCATTGCCGACCCGCACTAATAATGGATCGCCTATGAGATCGCGCAGGCGATTGAGTGCATGGCTAACCGCCGGCTGCGTCATTGCTAATCGAGTTGCCGCGCGCGAGATGTGCCGCTCTTCTAAAAGTGCGTCCAGAACCACCAGCAGGTTCAAATCTATACGCCTCAAGTCATGCACTGTATTCATAAGCCACGTACAATTTCTTCATTTCTATTCATCTTGATAATAACTGAAACTGTACGCCACTGGTTTAGCGGTAACCGTGGTGGTATCGGGCCAGTGTCAGGAGATTAAAATGTCTAATTCAAAATTATCCATCGAATTTCCCAACGGTATCAAGTTTGCTCAAATTAGGGTTGCCAGACCCACCAATCAATTGGCTGCCGTTGTACGTTTTTACCGCGACGGTCTGGGTTTGCCGGTGATCGATTCATTCAAAAACCATTCCGGCTATGACGGCGTCATGCTCGGCTTACCCGGGCGTGACTATCACCTGGAATTTACCCAGCATGCATTCGGAGCTCCATGCTCTATGCCTTCCGCCGAAAACCTTCTGGTGTTATACGTCACCAATGCTGATCAGCGACAAACACTTTTTGAAAATCTTGCATCGGTCGGTGCTGAAGAAGTAGCGCCGGAAAATCCCTATTGGTTGGATAAAAGCCGAACCTATGCAGATCCGGATGGTTGGCGCGTGGTGATTTGTTCGGTCGTTGGAGTCTGACCGGCGATGGCACCACGACACATTGCGCTCGTCTTATTGTGTGTGCTGGTTTGGGGCGGCAGTTTTTCGGTAATCCGCTGGGGGTTGCAGGATTTACCGCCGCTGGCTTTTGCCAGTCTCCGCTTCGGATTGGTGGCATTGCTGATACCGTTTGTTCCACGACCAAACACTAGCTGGCGAACGATAGTTGTTTACGGACTAGGCTGGGGCGCAGTTCAGTTCAGCGGCCTGTTTCTGGCAATTCATCACGGGATGCCTACGAGCCTTAGCTCCGTCTTGGCGCAATCGCAGGTATTTTTCACGATGTTGTTCGGCATGGTATTAAGATTGGAGTCGCTCAATGCACGTAAAGGTTTGTCTCTGGGATCGGCACTAACAGGCTTAAGCATTATCGCGAGTGATGAATCCGCCGAGGTGCCGTTGATTGCCATGGCGTTGAGTTTAATGGGCGCTGCCGGCTGGGCATCGGGAAATATCGTCGTCAGAATAGTAGCAACTGCCGGACAACGCTCAGACTCCCTGGCTTTTATCGTCTGGGCATCATTGATGCCAGCTTTAACATTGGCGGCTCTGAGCGCCGCGTTTGAAAACCATCAGACGATTTTTAATTTGACTACGGCTTCCGCAGTCCCGGCGGCAATAGCAGTGCTTTACCAGTCGCTAGGCGCATTATTGATAGGCACTTTGGCCTGGAATCGGTTGCTGCGGCATTATCCCGCGACCACCGTTGCATCATTTTCCTTATTGACGCCGATTATAGGCCTATCGATCGGTTGCCTGTTTTGGGGAGAAACGCTTTCCATATCGGCATTCGTCGGCTCGACATTTTTATTGTTCGGCCTGATAAGCAATCTATCCGTTACAACAGTACATGCTAAATAGCCATCTAGCCGGCACATCGGTTTAGTAAATCATCAGTTGCTCAACACTTTGCACGAATGGCCTCCTTCCGATAACGCTTGTCGATTTCCAAGAAGTAAAGGGGGGACAGAGACGAATGTTGGAAGTGCTGGCAATGGAACTAGGATGCCTTCGGCACTACCAGCGTCGCTGGTCGATGTCATCTGACGATCATCATGCCCCCTAATTCTGCTTGACCTTCCAATTATGTAAACCTTTATATTGATGCAATCCGGATGGTCACTGATGTAAGGCAGCTATCCATGATTAAAATTTGAATAATTTTTCAGGAGTTGAAATGGAATCACATTTGGTAGCCAGTAAGAAAACCGCGCATGCCTATAACACCGCCGCCGATTTATTCGATCACCCGGCCAATACGTTTTGGAGCCGATTCGGCAATAACACCATCGAGCGATTGGGGTTAAGAGAAGGAAACAGGGTATTGGATGTTTGTTCCGGAACCGGCGCTTCAGCCCTGCCGGCGGCGCGAAAGGTTGGCGTAGCCGGCCGAGTGGTTGCCGTCGATCTGGCGGAAAAATTGTTGGCGATGGCGGCTGAAAAAGCCAAAGCCGATGGTCTTGAGAACCTGGAGTTTCGGGTTAGTGACATGCTCGCGTTAGCTTATCCCGATGGTTATTTTGATGCCGTCGTTTGCGTGTTTGGGATCTTTTTCGTGCCTGATATGGCCACCGCGGTCAGGGAATTGTGGCGCCAAGTCCGGCCTGGCGGGCGCCTGGCAATTACAACCTGGGGGCCTGAGTTATTCGAGCCAGCCAACACCTCGCTTTGGCAAGCCATTCGCCATCAACGCCCTGATCTGTATAAAGACTTCAACCCTTGGGATCGCATTTCCACACCGGAAGGATTGTTGGAGATGCTGGCCTCGGCCGGTTTAACCAAAGTGGACATTTTTGCCGAAGACGCGACTCACGCTCTGCCTGAGCCTGAAGATTGGTGGATATTGGCGATGGGTAGCGGATATCGGGGCACCTTGGAGCAATTGAATGGGGAACAGTTACAGAAAGTGAAGCAGGCCAATCTCCACCAATTGGCAAGTCAATCGGTTACCGAGATTTCAGCCAATGTGATTTATGCCATCGTCGATAAACCAGTTGGATAGAGCCTTGCATCTTTCCCTCTATCAATTTTTTTAATAAATGCCAGTAACTAAAAAAGCAAAAAAACTATTGACCTTCCCATCGTGGTAAGCCGAACACTTTGAACACAGTCAATTACAACAGGAGACTTGATCATGAAAACCTTCAATTCCAACCACCTGGCAGACCGCACGGTTTACTTGTCGATAGAGGGCATGACCTGCGCGTCCTGCGCAGGGCGTGTCGAAAAGGCGCTGAATAAGATTCCCGGCGTACAGCAAGCCAGCGTAAATTTAGCCACGGAAAGCGCCTTAGTCCAAACCGATACGGCAGTCGATGCCAGCGTGCTGATAAACGCAGTTAGCGCTCTCGGTTATCGCGCATCGGCCAAACCGGAGCGACTGGTAAGCAAACCAAAGCCGCGAGATGGATTGGCCGTATTGGTGTCGGCGTTATTGTCGCTACCGTTACTGGCACCCATGCTACTCGAGCCTTTCGGTACTCAAGTTTCACTGCCGGGCTGGTTGCAACTGACTTTGGCGACGTTGGTCCAGTTTGTATTGGGGGCGCGTTTTTATCGGGCGGGCTGGAAAGCACTCAAAGCCGGTGCCGGTAATATGGATTTGCTGGTGGCTCTGGGTACAAGTGCGGCGTATGGCTTGAGCGTTTACCAACTGACAAGCCGGACTGACGGTATGGCACCGCATCTGTATTTCGAGGCGTCAGCCGTGGTGATTAGCTTGGTGTTGACCGGTAAATGGCTGGAGGCGTGGGCTAAGCGGCAAACGGTTTCGGCGATCACTGCTTTACAAGCGCTACAACCGCAAGTCGCTCGTGTCAATCGCGGCAAGCGAGAGTTGGAAATTGCGATTGAAACCGTCAACGTCGGCGACTTGGTCGTCGTCCGCCCCGGCGAGCGTATCCCGGTCGATGGCACCATCGCCGATGGCCGCAGCCATATCGACGAATCGATGGTTACCGGCGAAAGTATGCCGATCGCCAAACAATCCGGCGATAAAGTGACTGGCGGCGCCATCAACGGCGAAGGCTTGTTGGTGGTGCATACCGATGCGGTCGGCGCAGAGACTTCCTTAGCAAAAATGATTCGCTTGATCGAGAACGCACAGTTGGCCAAGGCGCCGATTCAACATTTGGTGGATAAGGTCAGTGCATGGTTCATGCCGGTGGTACTAGCCATTGCCTTGATGACCTGGCTGGGTTGGTGGTTGCAGGGTGCCGCCATGGAAACCGCGATTATCAACGCCGTGTCGGTATTGGTAATCGCCTGTCCCTGTGCGCTGGGTTTGGCAACGCCTGCCGCGCTGATGGCTGGCACCGGTATTGCCGCCCGCCACGAAATTCTGATCAAAAACCCCGAAGTGCTGGAAATTGCCCATCGTATTACCACCGTTATTTTCGACAAGACCGGAACCTTGACGCAGGGAAAAGCTTACCTGGTCGAAGCCCTACCGTTGAGTGTCGACCGCGAACGCTTGTTGCGGCTTGCCGCTTCGCTGCAAACTGGTAGCGAGCATCCGGTGGCAAAGGCGGTGCTCAAAGCCGCAAATGAGTTACAGATTCAAACCTTGCCGGTAGATGCCGTTACGGCCTTGCCTGGACGTGGGCTATCCGGAACAGTGGGGAATCTCGATTTGCGTCTGGGCAATAGCCGCTTGATGTCTGAATTGGGCATTGATATGGGTGGGCTGGCGGAACGCGCCCGTGCCTTGGAGCTTGCCGGCAGTACGGTGTCCTGGCTGGCGATGGCCGCGCCGCAAAAACGGTTGTTAGGCATGTTGGCCTTTGGCGACCGACTCAAATCCACTGCATATCCTGCCATCAAACAATTACAGGCATTGAATATCCAAATCGTATTGTTGAGCGGTGATAATCGCGGCAGCGTCAAAGCGGTCGGCCACGCTTTAGGCATCAGCGACATAGTCGCCGAAGTATTACCGGCGGATAAGGCCTATCAAGTGGAATTGCTGAAACAGCAGAACCACCATGTGGCAATGGTTGGAGACGGCATCAACGATGCGCCGGCACTGGCGGCCGCCGACGTCGGCATTGCCATGGCGACCGGCACCGATGTCGCGATGCAGTCTGCCGGCATTACGCTGATGCACGGCGACCCGATACTGGTAGGTGCCGCGCTCGATATTGCACGGCGAACCTACCGCAAAATCCGGCAAAATTTGTTTTGGGCATTTAGTTACAACCTCGCGGCCATCCCATTAGCGGCGCTAGGTTTACTCAACCCGCAACTGGCCGGTGCGGCGATGGCATTCAGTTCGCTGAGCGTAATTGGCAACGCCTTATTGCTGAGGACTTGGAAACCCGCCGGCTCCTTACAATCCGTCAGGCATTAACCGAACCTGCTTGCGGGCGGCAAGTTCGCCGCCCGCAACGCTGTGTCCACCCATGTTGGAGAGTGATCGATGAATATCAGCCAAGCTTCGAAAAAGACCGGCCTATCCGCCAAAATGATTCGCCACTACGAAAGTATCGGACTAATCAGAAAAAGCGTACGCACTGTATCGGGCTACAGGACCTACAACGACACCGATTTGCAGGTGTTGCGAATGATCAAACGAGCTCGGGGTCTGGGGTTTTCGCTGGACCAAATCCGCGATCTGGTTTCGCTATGGCAAGACCCGGCGAGAGCCAGCGCTGATGTCAAAGCGCTGGCCCAATCCCATGTCGACGATTTGAACCGACGAATTGCCGAATTGACTGAAATGCGCGACATTCTGGCCCGGTTGGCGCAAACTTGTAGCGGGGACAATAAACCAGATTGTCCGATTATCGATACATTGGTACTCGGCCAGCAGCTGGTTTAAAGCTAAAAGCTATTCGAACTCGGGATTCTTGTTCTGTTAGGTAAAACTATCGAGTAATTCACAATTACTAAACCAACTTTAATTATGCCCCCTATTAC
This sequence comes from Methylomonas sp. 11b, assembly GCF_000515215.1. NCBI lineage: Bacteria > Pseudomonadati > Pseudomonadota > Gammaproteobacteria > Methylococcales > Methylococcaceae > Methylomonas > Methylomonas sp. 11b. Next base: position 712,334 of record NZ_KI911557.1, on the reverse strand, counting down.
ATATGACGAAGTAATTGAACGGTGGTTGTAAACTCTACACCTGTCATTGCTGTAAAAAACTGATTGTCTCTTAATGGCCATAGTGACGCAGCGATAATTTCTATTTGCTCGCCTAAATCCGGACGCTCAAACGGGTGTCGGAAGAGGTGGCCCCAAACCTTTAAACAGCAATTCCCAAAATTAAAGTGAAATCCCTGCTGTTGGTTAGGCTGCCATTTTGACCGGTGGCAGCAAATCGGTATAGGCCTGATGAGGCTTTTTTCGGTTCAAGCTGGAATGGGGTCGCTTGTGGTTATACCACTCGAAATAATCCAGAATCGAGGCTCTGGCTTGGCCGACGGAATCGTACGCATGTAGGTAAACCCGCTCGTATTTGACCGATCGCCACAATCGCTCGACGAAAACATTATCTCGCCAGGCGCCCCGTCCGTCCATGCTCAACTGGCAACCCTGATTTTTCACGGCATCGACAAACGCCTTGGCGGTGAATTGGCTACCCTGGTCGGTATTAACGATCTCCGGTTTACCATACAGCCGAAACGCCTGTTCCAGCACATCGACGGCATGACAGGCTTCCAGTGTAATCGCGACCTTGGCTGCCAAGACCTTCCGACTGGCCCAATCCACAACCGCAGTCAGGTAAACAAAGCCTTTTGCCATCGGAATATAGGTCGTATCCAGGGCCCAAACCTGATTGGCTCGGTTGATGGTCATGCCGCGCAGCAAGTAGGGAAAGATTTCGTGCCCTGGCGTTTTCTTGCTCGTATTAGGCTTGCAATACACGGCTTCGATGCCCATCCGCTTCACTTGTGCCCTGTGGGTATCAAGGTTTTCACATGCTTACGGCCAGTGGTGATCCCTTGTTCATTCAACTGATCTCGCAATTGCCGGGCGCCCATGAAGGGATGTTTCATGTGCAATCGATCCAGGCGTTTCATGATGTCCAGATCGCGCGCTGATAACGGCTTGGGCAGGTAGTAAACGCTACCTCGACTGATCCCCAACAGGTGCGCTTGCTGGCCAATCGACAGTTTGGATTCACGGTCTATCATCGTTTTGCGCTCAGCAATCCCGCCTTGGTGAGCGCGTTCCCTAAAAAATCGTTTTCCAAGGTCAGTTGGCCGATTTTCGCATGCAGGGCTAGCAGGTCGACTGGCGGTGATTCGGGCTCCGCGGGTTTCCCAAACACCTCGGCAGCCCGTTCGGTCAGCTGTTTCTTCCAGTCGACAATCTGGTTTTGATGAATCTCAAACTCCTGGGTCAACTGCGCCAGGGTTTTATCACCCGTCAAAGCGGCCAAGGCGACTTTGGCCTTGAAGGCCGGCGAATGTTTTCTTCTCGGTTTTTTGGACATCTTCTGCTCCATTGTTTTGTCCTTACGGACGTTCAAAAGTAGCAGGGATTTTCACTTAACCGGCTGTTCAATTTTTCGGGGCCAGCTCTCAGGGTGCTGTCCGCGCACTTGTTCGATAACACTTCTTGCCACGCTATTTAAGACGACTAAAAAACCGATAAATCTACTCAGTTGAAATATTAAATGAATTGTGCGACAAGGATCACACATATTTCATAGGAAAAATTCCAGGCGAAGAAAAAATTCTGGGCGGATTCAATTCGTTCCCTATCTTTTAATCCAACAGTACATTTACGGAAGAGCAGACTCATACAAGTCATTGAATTTTAAATATTTAAATAGATTTCAATTTTAAAAATAACTGTTCCATAGTCCAAGGATAAAGTCATAGACCCCATGGGGTCGTAGTGTCTGGCGGAGTCCCTGAAGCTTTCCGTAAAAGACCATAGTGCTTTTTTTAAGCATTATCGATATCAACGGTTTAATTGATAGTTTAAATATGACATTTCATTTTCATCTAACTCATCGCCGTCCGCTAGGAAAATGGGCTTTGGTCAGCTTACAGCTGTTTCTGACTGGCTTAAGTTGGATCTGTTTCCTATCATCAGCTTGGGCAATTGACGTCACCGGTTCGATGAACCGACCCGGAGCCGAACCGCTACCGCCGCCGGAATTCCAAAACGAAAAGCCCGTCGATCAATTTGTTTTACCCAAGATTCCCGATTCTGGGGCCAACTCGCTTGATCATCGTTTGTTATATATTAAGCAAATCGTTTTGGAAGGTAATCAAGTCTTTCCCGCAGAAGAGCTAAACGTTCTAGTGCAGCCTTACGAAGGCAGGAATGTATCCGTCGCAGAACTGGAACAATTGCGGCTTAAGCTGACCCATTATTATATGGATCACGGCTATGTCAATTCCGGCGCGGTGATCGCCAAAGACGCCTACCGGGATGGCGAGCTGCGTATCAAGATCATTGAAGGCCGCATAGAAGAAGTCCGCATCAAAGGGATGGACGGCTTACGTGACGGTTACGTGGCGAATCGCCTGGTTGACGACCAGGATAAAGCCTTTAATCTGCAGAACCTGCAAGATAACTATCAACTATTGTTATCCGATCCATTGATCAGCAGGATCAATGGCCGGATTATCCCCGGCACCTCGCCGGGCACCAGCATTCTAGACCTCGATGTCACCCGAGCTCAGCCCTACAAGCTCAGCGTTTTCGGCAACAACCAGCGTCCACCGTCTATTGGCGCGGAAGCTTTTGGCGTTTATGGACAACTTCGAAACCTGACGGGTCTTGGCGACAGCCTGGATTTTACCTATATCACCAGCGCCGGTTCTAACCGCTATTCGGGCGGTATAAGCTTGCCGATTAACGACGCAGGTACCTTGGCATTTTTTCGCTTCGACGAGGGCGATTCAATGGTGATGGAACAGCCTATCAACGTATTGAATATTACCAGCCTGGTGCATAGCTTTGAGGGCGGCATTAGCCACCCCGTCATCAACACGCCCCGTCAACGCTTGAGTTTAGGCGTATTACTGGCCGTCCGCGAAAATGAAACGTCTCTGTTGGGCATGCCGTTTTCCTTCGTTCCCGGCGAACCGACCGGCCGCAATCAGGCCACCGTCTGGCGCATCTTTCAGGATTTCAGCCAACGCTGGGATAATCACGCCCTGGCATTGCATTCCGGCTTTAACGTCGGTATGAATGCCCTAGGCGCTACCCGTTCACGGCCGGTGCCCGCCTATTATCAAAGCTATTTTTCACGATATCCCAGCAGCGATTTTTTTTCCTGGCTGGGGCAGGCTCAATACGCCTGGCGATTTATGGATAACGGCGCGCAACTGGTGTTGCGAGGCAACGCTCAATTCAGCGGCAGCCCCTTGCTACCCCTGGAGCGGATTGCCATTGGCGGTTTTAACACGGTACGCGGCTATCGGGAAAATCAACTGGTGCGTGACGATGGTTACAACATTTCCGCTGAAGTGCATTATCCCCTGATCGGCGGTGATGCAGACGCCAAGCACAAGCTAACCCTGGTTCCTTTTGTTGACTATGGCAAAGCCTGGTATGTGGATCAGCCGACCAATTCCGCCGCTACCACACTTTTTTCGCTGGGAGTAGGCCTTGAATGGCAATTCAAACCAATGTTTGCTCAGCTGTATTACGGTTATGCCCTAAATACGTCTAAACCACAACAAACGAGCGATCTTCAAGATAGCGGGATTCATTTCAGTGCCCGCTGGGATATGTTCTAGGTTTCTCAGTTGATATGGGACTTAATGCTTTTATAAAGACATCCGGTGATTCATGACATGTGCATCAATTACAAAAACCTTAGGTTAGCACTCGCTCTCGGACTTTTTTTCATGTCCGGACTAGTGCAGGCTGCGGACAGCGACCTGACAGACTTACTCAGTCAAGCCGAAAAGCATTATCAACAAGGTCAATACTTTTTGGCTTTGGACGCACTGCGCAGCGCGCAAAAATCGGCTTCCAGCGACGAACAAAATGCAAAAATCAACGGCCTGTATGGTCAAACCCACTACCAAATGCGGCATTACGTGGCCGCCGAAGAATTTCTCCGCCAAGCCATCGATTCAAATGCCGGTTCTGCCTCGGACCGCGCCCGTTGGCTTGTCACTTTAGCCAATATCCAGAACAGTCGCGATCAAACCGATGCCGCGCGTCAACAATACCAGCAGGCGCTAACCATTGCCGGCGGCAATCCGGAACTGGTGATCGGCATTCGGCTGGGCCTTGCGTCCCTGCTGCCGACCGAGCAACGTCTCGCTGAATTGACAGCCATTAATCCCACGCTTGACGGTATCGCCGATCCCATCATTCGCAGCCGTTATCTATTGCAGCTTGGCGCGCAAGCACAACGCCTAGGCTCGCCGGGGCTGAAACTGGCCTATGACAGCTTCCAGCAGGCGCGGCAAAATTTAGGCGATCAACAGCCGAGACTTCAGGCTGAAAGCCTTGACGGTCTGGCCCAATTGTATGAAGACCAAAACCGCCAGGAAGAAGCGATGCGCCTGAATACGCAAGCCATTCAATTAGCGCAAGGCATTGAAGCCCATGATTTGCTGATTAACCTGGAATGGCGGCAAGGCCGTTTATACCGCTTCAAACAACAATTGCCGGAAGCCACGGTTTATTATCAAAACGCCATCGATGAGATCGAAGAAATTCGTCACGACATACCAGTCGAATATCATAACGGTCGCTCTTCGTTTCGAGAGGTGTTGGAACCAGTCTATCTCGGCCTGGCCGATGTGCTGCTGGCGCAAGCTGCCAAACTGAGCGAAGATCAAAAGTCCCCTCTGTTGCGCAGAGCTCGCGATGCCGTGGAATTGATCAAAAAGTCCGAATTGGAGGATTTTCTGGGTGGGCGCTGCGCAGTGCAAAGCTATAAAAATGTACTGCTGGATAACGTTGAAAGCACCACCGCCATTATCTACCCGATCATCTTGCCGGACCGCCTGGAGCTGCTGATTAGCAGCGGTAGCGAGATTAAGCAGTTTACCCAAGCCGTCCCGGCCGACGGGATCGAAAACCAGATACAACAACTGGCGCACAGGCTACGCAATGCTCAGAAGGACGCCAAGATTTTATCCAAACAGCTTTATGACTGGCTGATCGCCCCTGCCGAACCCTGGTTGCGCGAGCAGGGTATTCAAACCCTGGTGATGTTGCCCGACGGGGCATTGAGGATGATCCCGGTGGCTGCCTTGTACGATGGCGAACGCTATCTGGTCGAACGCTATGCCATTGCCACCTCGCCCGGCCTCAGCATCATCGAATCGACCGCCTCGCTAAATCATAGCCAAAAGGCGCTGCTGGTCGGTCTGAGCGAACCCGGCCCGGTAATCTCACATTTACCACCTGCCTTTATGGAAGCATTAGTCGCGGCCAGCGAACGCGGCGTCGATCTTGCCAAAAAGCCCTTTAGCCGTGCCTTACCGGTTGGCTTAAACAGCAAACCGGACAAGTCGCGCGAAGTGGATATTGCCCGACTGGTAACGGACGCGGATTTTCAAAGAAACATGAAACAAGCCCTCAGCCTGCCCGGTGTCTCGGAGGAAATTAATACTTTACGCAGGGAAATGCCCAACACCGTGTTGATGAATCAGGACTTCACCGTGGAAGGTTTTAATCAGCAAGTGCTGCAGGAGCCCTATTCAATGGTGCACATAGCCTCTCACGCAGTGTTCGGCAATTCCGCCGACACCACTTTTTTGATGGCTTATGACAATGTCATCAACATAGACGACCTGGAACGGCTGCTGAAATCGGATAAATTCGTTAAGCAGCCGGTGGAGTTGCTTACCTTAAGCGCCTGCCAGACCGCCGAAGGCGATGACCGCGCACCGCTGGGTATCAGCGGCATTGCTCTAAAAGCCAAAGTCCGTAGCGCCTTGGGCAGTTTATGGCCAGTCTCCGATGAAGCAGCTTCGCAGTTGATGGCCGAATTTTATAAAGCCCTTGCCGTTTCCGGCACCAGCAAGGCGCAAGCGTTAAGGCAAGCGCAAATTAGTTTGATTAAACAGGACAGACTGGAAAATCCGTTTTATTGGTCACCGTTTATATTGGTGGGTAATTGGTTATGAAAATAATATTTCTAGTTAGATTTATCGATTTTGTATTGGGGGCTTCAATTATATCTAGCTATATACAAACTTTCGCTTGGCTGCGCATTTTGGCCTACTGCATTTTTGGGATGATGTTTCCAGTTTCGTTTTCCTTGGCTGTTGATGTTAATAATATTGCTATTGACCCTAGGGTGCCAGTGGCAAATTATATTTTAACAAACGGTCAAAACAACACTATTGTTGAACAAAATTCTGGAAATCTAGCCGGTCACAATTTATTTTTCAGTTTTTCAAAATTTAATATAGGCTCTGGTAATACAGTCACCTTTTCAGGAAATTCTAGCGATACGATCAGCAATGTTATTTCGCGCGTAACCGGAGGCACACAAAGTAGTATCGATGGCACGCTTCGCTCCAATATCGGACATGCTTCGTTTTACTTTATTAATCCCAACGGCATCGCTTTAGGCCCAAATGCGCAGTTGAATGTACCCGGCGCTTTTCATGTCAGTACTGCGGATAAAATTGAATTCAAAAACGGCGGAATATTCTATGCCGATCCAAATTTGCAGGGCGGTATTTCTCTTCCCAATGACGATCCTGTCTCCTTGGGTTTTCTGGCGACAAATTCCGCTAATAATGGTTTGATTGATATTCATCATGCCCGATTGAATCTCAATCTTAATCCCTCACAAAATAACCCTAAGCTTGACATCGTGGCAGGAGAGATTCAAGTTACAGATCAGGCAATCCTAACAGCCGAGGCAGGTGAAATACGCATGGTAGCCATGCAAGAACAGGGCTCGGTTAGTCTTGTACCAAACAACCCAGGATATTTGCCTTTGCCGGAGCCCCCTCCATTAGCAAGCAACGCTGGAGTTATTAATATCGATCAAAGTGCAATCATTACTAGCGGCGATGGCGGCGGGAGAATATCGATTTATGGCGATAATGTCTCATTCGCCAATGGTGGAACTGGGCGGGTTGATAATACTGGTAGCATAGCGTCGACATCAGCAAAAGGTATTCAGGTAGTAAGTAATGTCTTGTCTTTAAACGGAGGCAGTTCCAATATTTCTACAGGAATTCATTCGGAAGCTAGATCTTCAGTTAAATCCGGTGATATTTCCGTCTGGGCAAATACGCTTGAAATTTTAAATCGTGGACAAATAGAAACTGTTTCTAGAAATGCAGGCAAATCCGGCGATATTCTGGTCAATGTCAACAATACCCTGACCATCAACCGCGGGGATTATACGAGTGATTCCGCAACGGGGATTCGTGCAGATTCCATGTCTTCAGGTAACTCGGGTGATATAACTGTCAATGCGGGAACAATGAATATACTTAATGGCGGATCGATAGCCAATGTCGCCTTCTCGAGTGGCGATGCAGGTTTTATCAAAATAACTTCGAATAATTTGACCATAGATTCTCTGAGTAATACAAAGTTTGGTACCGGCATTTATTCATCCGCGCTTAAGCTAAGTACTGGCAATGCCGGTAATATAAATGTTACCACCAATACTTTGACTATAGATTCCCTAAGTAATACAGAGCATGTTGCCGGCATTGATTCGTCTGCATTCGAGCTAAGTACTGGTAACGCCGGCCTTATAAAGGTTAACGCCAATACACTGGACATTTTTAATGCCGGTATTATTAGAACCTCTACTGCCGGAACTGGCGATGCAGGTACTATAAACATCAATGCGTCCTATGCTTTGAACATAGGCAGCCAAGGCACGTCCCATCAAAGAGGCGGTATTTTATCGGAATCATCCGCCCTTGGATCAGGAAATGCCGGTGAGATCAATGTGCAGGCCGGTACCCTTAATATACTCAGTGGCGGCCAAATATCGACTAGTACCCACAGTCGAGGCAATGCCGGCGAAGTGAATGTGTCGCACGTCAGAGGTTTGACAATCGATCAAGGAGGCTCCTCCTTGGCTACAGGGATTATGTCTATTACTGGACCCGATCAGAACATAGTGTCGAATAATCTCGTCACCGGCAATGCTGGGATTGTCAATGTGCAAGCTGACAATATGGATATACGAAATGGCGGGACAATATCCAGCTTTTCGCAGTCGCTAGGTCAGGCTGGTGTAGTGAATATTGCAGCAAATACGCTACTTGTCCATGGCGGTGGTTACATCTCATCCGCATCGTTGGGTTCCGGTTCAAGCGGAGAAACCGGCAATATATCGATTGTAGCCAACGATTGGCTTCATCTTACCGATGGCGGATATATCAGCGTTCAAAACGATGCTATCGTTCCTGAAAACCGAGCTTCTACAATTCATCCCGGCAACATAGCAATCCGCGCTCCAGATATTCTTATGCGGAATAGTTCAATCACTAGTGCGTCCACTGGGAATATTGCGGCTGGCAATATTTCTCTTATTTTTTCCCACTGGTTGACATTAGATCCATCTTACATAAGCACCATGGCCAACACTGGCAATGGGGGATCTATTTTTATAAGTGGCGGCGAACTGGTTAGCCTGCAAAATTCCGGCTTCCTGACCAGCGTCAACGGGGCCAACAGCAATGGCGGTGATATTTCGGTGACTGCAAACTTGCTAATTATGGATACGGGTGTGATACAAGCAAACGCCATAGGCGGCTCGGGGGGCAACATCCTACTTAATTTAGGTGGACTAATTCCTAGCAACGACACCCTGATTATGGGGGGCTCGCCGACTGCCTGGCAACCTTTTATTTCCGGTTTGAATGTCATACAGGCCGTGTCAGAAACCGGTGTCAGTGGAACGCTAAACGTGACGGCACCGCAGTTAAATCTGAGTGGCGTACTTGCCAATCTTGGTGGTCCGCAATTCGATACCAGCATCTTCAGTCAGGATTATTGCGGTCTTAGTTCCGGTAGTACCCTTACGCGTATTGGAAGAGGAGGTTTATTGCCTAAAGGTGGCGATTTGCAAATCTATTGATGGTTTTTGTTGATCGATTGCGACAAAGATTATGCGGATAAAGGCAAGGTTAAGCCTTGTGAGCTTTGGCTGACAAATTTGTTAATGAGATAAGCGATTAATCTCTTCAAAATATTGGGATATAATTATGAAAATTAATTCAAGAAACAATAATATAAGGTTAGCTCTAACCATTGCACTCAGCTTCGCCTTGGGGAACGCATCGGCAGCAACGGTGGCGATAGACTTCAGCACGACTGAAGCGAATCTCTCGAAGTGGCATTTTAGCGACGGCTTGCAAGATAATAATTTGGATAAATGGATCACCATGGACATGTCTGGTGATAGTCCGAAGGATAGCACTTATGTTGGCGATAGTCTTGACTACTCCGACCCTAACTACAATGGCTATTGGACTGCCATTTTTAAGTTTCCGATTCCCGAATTGAATCCGTACGAGATCAATATTTCCTTGTTTGCCGCAGACGATAGGGCGCAAGTTTTCTTAGACAATACTCTCCTAGCTTCAGCAGGGCTATTCGCGACGAGCGCGGGTTCTGAAGGTTATTTTCAAAGTTCATACACTCCGTCCATCCCTCCTGATGTTGTCACGTACTATTGGAAGGATTCACTTTACGATTTTGGCACAAGCAAAAATTTAACTGAATGGTTGGATACAGGCGATCATATTCTTAAAGTAATTATTAATAACACCGATTACGGCATAAAAAGGAACCCAACACCTAAAGACCCAACACTTGACCGCCTAACAGAAATTGGCCCAACACATTTTACCCTGCAAGGTAAGGTCGAATTTTATGATGCACCTGAGCCACCGTCAATCTTCCTAATCCTGGCCGGCTTTTTAGCTTTTGTAATGTTTAATGGCAAAAGAAGAATTATCAACAGGCGACTTTTCATTTGCCACCCTCTGGAATGTGCTCTAAGGTCGTTTTTCTCGATCTTTATAAAAAGTAAGGAGTTTCGCATAGCCTACATCTCCAAGATAACGGATAACCGGGCGGAATGCCTGAGTTCGAATTCAAAGACTGGTGGACCAGTCGGCAAACAGACGCCAATGACTTTCGAATTAGCCAGATACTTCTGACAAAGTAAAAATAATAATGGTAAAAATTTATTTCTTGGCACTACAATTTCGAATGGATTACCAGAAAATACTAACTAATACCTTGGGAGTAGGATAATGAGTAATGCACTAAATGACATCTGCTTTGTTCAACCGCATTGGCAGTTAATAGCTAAAGGCATTAGTCCCGAGGAATGGTTTAATGAACACAATATTATCAGTAGCGGGGGTATTAATAATCCAACCAGGGTGCATTTGAATCAGGGGCATCGCTATTATCGATTTTTCAGTAATCCGTCTAAACCTGAAAAAGTCTTGGGTGGCGGATGGTGGCTGAGTTTCGATAACATCAATACTATTTGGCACTATTCAATTCGAATGGAGTTGCAATTCACCTATGCAGCCCGTCTATTTCTTGCGCTTCCCTATGATTGGACGCGTGTCGATAGAATAGTCAGTGCAATATTGACTTCACCGCTAGACGCATACGCTGGGGAGGGTAATGTTGCAAAAACTATTACCGAGAAATGGACGCCGGTTCAGAACATTAAAGTTACACAACTCTACATACCCGGCTTATATGTAAAGAGGGATGTGCGGAATGAGTCTATGCCCCAATTATACGAAAGTGTATGGAAAGACGTTCGCTATGAATACGCTAACAACAGGGCTCCTCTTTAACAAAGCCTATTAATTTTTTAACTTAAAGCTGTAAACGTTATAAAGGATTAAATATGTGGTTCTCTAAAATAATTTATTTATTTACCCTTTTACTTTCGCTGGTGTTTACTGAAAGTGCTGCCGCTGAAGAGATAAATCTTAAAAGCCGAGCGCCTACAAAAGATGAAATCATTGAAGCGCTTAAACCAGGAATGGAAAGTGGGGAAAAAGGTCTTACACGTGGCATCAGTATCCGGCCTAAGGATAAAACGGCCAACACTGGTTCTAAAGCAATATCCTTAGAAATTCAATTTGCTTTCAATTCCGCACAATTAACGGATGAAGCTGTCAAACAACTCACCCCTGTTGCGGAAGCTTTGGTGTCCGGTGACCTGGAAAACCTGAAGTTTCTTGTAGAAGGATATACGGATGCCAAAGGGACCGATGAATATAATAAAGATTTATCCTTGCGACGCGCAGCTACCGTACGGGACTTTTTCGTTGCAGGACATGGTCTGGCAGCTTCAAGAATTCAATTTTCTGGTCACGGAGAACAAGGCTTACTCGATCCAGCTAATCCCTACAGCGCTGCTAATCGACGAGTTAGAATTGCCGCTATGCCGTAACCGACTTTAATAAACTTTTACAGTTACTGCTGTTCTTGATATTAGGAGAGAATTAATTTTTGCGTTAATTTTTCCGCTTCCATCGATAATATTTTCTGTAATTGGTAGCGGCTCAGAGCTTCCTAGAGCTTCTATTCTATCTATCCCTGATGGACCCGACACAGTAAATTCATAGTCGGCATTTTCTCTTGGAATTCGTACCCTATCGCCTGCCGATATTATTTGATAGGTTTCATAGCTATTCGGATAAATAGTAGAAACTTCCCCTTTTGAGTTAGTATGTATTAAAGTGATATACATGGGTTTTTCCGTTTCCACGAATATAATCATTGGATCGCCTATATTGTAACTTGATGCGGATAGCTGCAGATTTATTGGGTTTTTCGAAATTGAGTCAGCCTTTTGGTTGTCCCGATAACTTGTTGGTGCTTCCGCTGGAATGGAAGTCATTTCCGTTTTCTTGGGCTCGTTTATATTCGCATTTATTTGCGCTGACGAATCAATGCTCTGTTCCTGGCTCTTCTGAAATGACCAATAGGAAGCCAATACCACGCAACTAGCAAATGTTATTGATGCCACAAAATACAGCTTTGCTTTGCTACTTTGTGAAGGTGAAATTTCGGCTATGAATTTATCAACAGTTTTAGTACGGTGTTCGCGCTTTAACTGGAGGCCATGCAACAATCCTTTCCACTGTTTATTCGAGATAGAAGTAATCTGGCTCGGTTGTGCTTTTAAATCGTACGCCTGTTGAGCATTTGATCTTGAAAACGGGTGCTTGCCTGATAAAAGTTCATATGTCACGCAAGCAAGCGCATAGATATCGTCTCGTGGATCCGGTTCCACATTGTTTAGCATCTCAAGGCTGGCATAGGGAGGTGATAGCGCATTTAGTGACCGTGAGTCAAAAACAGTCGTCTCGTCATTGCCTCGTGCAGTTCTTTCAAACTGGCAGGCAATGCCAAAGTCCAGAACCGTAACATGGCCTTGATCGTCTACAAACACATTCCCCGGCTTAAAATCCGAATGGACGATACCGTTTTTGTGCGCGTGAGCCAAAGCGGACGCCATGTCTTTTACTATAGGTAAAGCTTTGTCGAGTGCAATGCCCGAAGAGTGCTGTTTGATAAAGGCGCTAAGAGGGCTGCCTTTGAGTAACTGCATGCTCAAATAAACATTGCTACCATCACGATCAAAATCATATATGGCAATAATATTCGGGTGCGCCAGTGACTTAGCCTTTTTAGCTTCTCGTTGCATAGCAATGAAAAACCTAGGGTCACCAAGAAGTTCCGAGTTTAATAGTTTTATTGCTAAATATGGTTCTTTATCGCGTGCTTCAACCGCCAATAAATCCAATGCTTTATAAACTGTTCCCATCCCGCCGTGACCAAGAATTTCTTCCAACACAAAGCGGCCTTTCAGTATTATTTTACCCTCGGCAGTTATGTTATTCATTTTGTACTAGTGATTTGCCCCATGATCTCTTAAGCGGCAAATTTTTGTTGGTGCCCGGAGAAAATTGACCACCCGTACCGGTTAAAATTTCACCTGGGTGATGGAGCCAGCTTTTTGAGTGGCCGGCTGTGGATAAGTGTAACGGAAACGTATAATCGGAAGGTGGTTTCATTATCCGTTACCATGCATTATTTAGAAGGCATGATAATTATCTATAGTTGGATTAGCCAAGTTATTTTACGACAAATCTAGGGGGAGCATGGACGCCTTTTTAAAACTCGTGTCTAATTGTCGCCCCGTTTACGATCATGGGAATTCAGGCTCAGCTCTCTTGACAGTCAGGTATTCATCCAACTACTGTCAGTCACGATCAAAACGCAGTGGTCGGCAATTCGATTTACTGACGCGGTCATGAAGTTGATTTGCTTGCCGAATACCTGTCATTCGGCTGAGTCACCGTATACCTGAACTATTGAAATTGGATAGTTACCCCAACCGGCCGGTAATGGCCGGCAGGAGCCAAATTTAAGGTTCAATCACAAATCAAAATTCGAATGCAGCAGAGCTTACGATAGCGTCAGAACCCTCCAAGCCTTGTCACCCAAAGCCTCTACTTATTAAACAACTCCGCCATCGAAATCACGTTCTTGGCCATTTCACCGATGGCGATGTTGCGGTCCATCGCTAGTTTGCGCAAGGCGTGATAAGCCTGGTCTTCCGTGTAGCCTTGGGATTTGATTAAAATCGCCTTGGCGCGATCTACTAGTTTGCGGTCTTCCAGTTGAGTCTTGGTTTTTTTCAATTCGTCTTTTAAGGCTTGTTGCTCCTTGAAACGCGCTATGGCGATGTCGATGATGGCCTTGATGCGTTTCGGATCCAGGCCATCGACTATATAGGCGCTGACGCCGGCTTTGATAACCTTGTTGATAGTCTCGGTTTGTTGATCCTCGGCGAAGATCACAACCGGCAGTGAGCAGTTTTGGTTGATATCGACGATGGTCCGCAACACAGCCTCGTTAGGGGCGTACAAATTCAAGACCACCACGTCGGGGTTCAGGGTCTGGACAATTTGCATCATGTCCAGTTCTTTAAGTTTCAAGGTTACCACCTCACAGCCGTGCTGGCGCAAGCTGGTTTCCAGCAAGGGTTCGCTGTCGAATTCATCGACGACCAAGACATTAAGCGCTGCCATGTTCAATCCAGGGCGATTTTCAGCAAAGAGCCGTCAGGCATGATTTCGGTGATGTAGTTTTTCGGCTCTTCCAGATAGTAAATCAAACCCAATAACAGGAAACAGGACAGGCCCAAGATTAAGAAAAATTGCCCGGTGGAGACGAAGGTCAGCAAAATCAAATAGACGATGGCGCCGGCGTTGCCGTAAGCGCCGACGATGCCGGCCACTTCGCCGGTGATGGCGCGTTTGATCAAGGGGACGAACGCGAATATCGCGCCTTCCGCCGCTTGCATGAATATCGAACAAAGCAAGGTAACCGCTACGGTTGCGAGGATAGTCCATTGCGCGGAAATCATCGCCATCAAACAATAGCCGCCGGCCAGGCCGGCCACGAATAAATATAGGGACAGTTTGCGGCCAATCTTGTCGCTAAGCCAGCCGCCGGCCGGCCGGGCGATGACATTGGTCACCACGAAACTGGAAGCCAGGAACCCGGCATCCAACATACTGGTGCCTTGGGTTTCGTTGAATGTCTTAAAGAAAAACATTGGCAGCATTGATAAAACGGCCAGTTTGGAGCCGAAGGTAACCAGATAGGCTATCGCCAGAATGAATACCTGCCGGTACTGATAATGATGGATGCTGGCAATCGGTTGGCTGAGGCGGTCGGCGTTGTTGTTGACCAATTGAAAGACGTGGATCAGGAACAGTAGCCAGACGACTGCATGAATAGCCAGATTCCAGCCTTCGGTGAGGACTGGTGTGGCCGGCGTAGACAGTTTCCACGCTAACAAGGAGATGGTCGCGTACAGGGGCACCAGACTCAGCATGTATAAAAACAAATCGCGGATGCTAGTGACTTCCATTGCCATTGGCCGGCGGGTTTTTAGTGCGGCAATTTCCGGCGGCAGGTTTTCCACGCTGAAGTAATAGATGACCGAATAAATCAGCGCGATCACACCGGTTAAGGCAATCGCCGAACGCCAGCCGTGTTCGGCGCCGAAATAAAACGCCAGGCCCGGCAGGAAAATCGCCGCAACCGCCGAACCGAAATTGCCCCAGCCGGCGTAAATACCTTCCGCAGTGCCGACTTGGCTGGCCGGAAACCAGTCGCCGATGATGCGCACGCCCACCACAAAGCCGGCGCCGATAAAGCCCAATAAAAATCGCGACCAGGCCAGTTCGGTGAAATTTTCCGCCATCGCGAACATGAAGCAGGGGATGCTGCATACCGCCAGTAACACGCTGTAGCTGATTTTTGCGCCGAATCTATCTACCAACATACCGGTAATAACCCGAGCCGGAATGGTCAGGGCCACGTTCAGCAATAACAGGATTTCGATTTGGGTTTCGCTGATTCCCAGATCTTGCTGGATCAGTACTAATAAAGACGCATGATTGAACCAAATAACAAAGCTGATGAAAAACGCGATCCAGCTCATGTGCAGCACTTTGGTCTTGCCGCGCATGGATAGTAATTTAAAAGGCGTAAAAGACATGGATGATCCGTGGTTGTCGTTCCTTGGTTTTTATAAGCAGCTTATATGCCAACGATTCAGTAGCGGCAAATCCGTCAATTCGCGGCTACATGGCTCCATAGTGGTGCAACAGACCGGTTTCTTTGCCTTATTTGGGTGCGAATTTTGCGGGAAAAAACGTTACCTAGCTGTGGGAGCTGGCATTTTTAAAGGCTTTTGAATGTTGGCATCAATTTTGTTAGAGATTTATCAAGTCTTGTCGTTAGACTTGCCCCCGTATTAAACCTGGACAAAGGCGTCCTGCTTGAATGAGTCATTCATTCGAACAGGATGCCTTTTTTTTTGGCTGCGAAAAAGGGCGGTAGCGACCAGACAGTAGCTCCTTGAATCGCCTTACCGCCACTAGGCCAGGTAGCGCGTTTGCATAAATTCTGAGTAAACAGAGGCCCCTGATGAATATGAAACAAACCCTGGTTGTTATCGGCAACGGTATGGTAGGCCAGAATTTTCTGGCTGGATTGGTCGCCAGCAACGCGAAAGATCGTTATAGGATTGTCACATTCTGCGAAGAGCCCAGAGCCGCTTACGACAGGGTGCATTTGTCAGAATATTTTTCTGGGAAAACGGCTGCCGATTTATCCTTGGTGGAAGACGGTTTCTTCGCAGAGCACGGCATCGAGATTTATTTAGGCGACAAGGCGGCCAGTATCGACCGGGAGCGCAAGCAAGTCACCTCTGCCAAAGGTGTGATAGTCGATTATGACAAACTGGTATTGGCGACCGGTTCTTATCCTTTCGTACCGCCGGTGCCAGGGCATGAAAGACCGCAATGTCTGGTGTATCGGACCATCGAAGATTTGGAAGCGATGAAAACGGCGGCTGCCAAATCCAAAGTCGGCGTGGTCATCGGCGGCGGTTTGCTGGGCCTGGAAGCCGCCAAAGCGTTAAAGGATTTAGGGCTTGATACCCATGTGGTCGAATTCGCGCCGCGTTTGATGGCCGTGCAACTCGATGATGGCGGCGGGGCGATGTTGAAGCGCAAGATTGAAGCGTTGGACGTTAAGGTACATTTAAACAAAAACACCACGCTGATCGACGACGGCGCGGAGTGCCTGCACAAAATGAATTTTGCGGACGGGGAAACCTTGGAAACCGACATCGTGTTGTTCTCCGCCGGCATCCGGCCACGCGACGACATTGCCCGCGACTGCGGCTTGGATGTCGGGCCGCGCGGCGGTATCGTCATCGACAATCAATGCCGCACCTCCGATGCCAATATTTACGCAATAGGCGAATGTGCATTATGGAATGGCCAGATCTTCGGTTTGGTCGCGCCCGGTTATGCGATGGCGCGTACCGTCGTCGCCGATTTAGCCGGCGAAGCGGCCAGTTTTACCGGTGCCGACATGAGCACCAAACTTAAACTGATGGGTGTCGATGTGGCCAGTATCGGCGATGCGCATGCCAAGACCCAAGGCGCCATGGTGTATACCTATCAAAACGGTGCCAGCGAAATCTATAAACGTCTGGTGGTCAGCCCAGACCAGAAACGCCTGTTGGGTGCGGTTTTGGTTGGGGAAGCTTCCGCTTACAGTACTTTGTTGCAATATTGTTTGAACGGCATAGAACTACCGGAGCATCCGGATTCTTTGATTCTGCCCCAACTTTCCGGCGAATCAGTTGGACTGGGGCCGGATGCCTTACCCGCCTCGGCTCAGATTTGCTCTTGTTACGATGTCAGCAAGGGTCAAATTTGCAGCGCAATCGAAGCCGGTTGCACTACGCTGGGCGGCCTGAAAGCCGAGACCAAGGCCGGCACCGGTTGCGGCGGCTGTTCGGCTTTGTTGAAGTCAGTATTGGATTGCGAATTGACCAAGCTCGGCGTGGAAGTCAGCACCGATATTTGCGAGCATTTTCCGCATACTCGCCAGGATTTGTACAACCTGGTGATGGTCGAGGAAATCAAAACTTTCGACGAATTGCTGGATAAGCACGGCAAGGGCCTGGGCTGCGAAGTGTGCAAGCAGGCGGTCGGTTCTATCCTGGCTTCACATTGGAACGACTACATCCTGAAAACAGAACATATCGGTTTGCAGGATACCAACGACATCTTCCTGGCCAATATGCAAAAAGACGGTACTTATTCGGTGGTGCCGCGGGTCGCCGGCGGGGAAATCACCCCGGATATGCTGATCGCTATAGGCCAAGTCGGCAAAAAATATCAGCTGTACACCAAAATCACTGGCGGCCAGCGCGTGGATTTGTTTGGCGCCCGCGTCGAGCAATTACCGGCGATATGGCAAGAGTTGATCGACGCCGGTTTCGAATCCGGTCATGCTTACGGCAAATCCTTGCGCACGGTGAAATCCTGTGTCGGTAGCACCTGGTGCCGGTACGGTGTCGATGACAGCGTCGGTTTGGCAATAGAACTGGAAAATCGCTACAAAGGCTTGCGCGCCCCGCATAAAATCAAGTTCGGCGTGTCGGGTTGCACCCGTGAATGTGCGGAAGCGCAAGGCAAAGACATCGGCGTGATTGCTACCGAGAACGGCTGGAATTTATATGTGTGCGGCAACGGCGGTATGAAACCGCGTCACGCCGATTTGTTTGCCACCAATCTGGATAAAGAGACATTAATCAAGTACATCGACCGGGTGTTGATTTTTTATGTCCGCACCGCCAATCGGATGCAGCGCACCTCGGTATGGATGGACAATATGGAAGGCGGGTTGGACTATTTGAAATCGGTAGTCATAGAAGATCGGCTAGGTATAGGCGCGCAATTGGAAGGGCAGATGCAGCATGTTATCGATACCTATCAGTGCGAATGGAAAACTACCTTGGCCGACGAGCAACGGCTGAAACGCTTCCGGCATTTCGTCAACAGCGATCAAGCCGACGACAACGTGGTGTTTGTCGAGGAGCGCGGCCAAGTTAGGCCCGCCAACCCGCAAGAACGTAAACATTTCAAATTGATCGAGGAGGCGGCATAATGAGTACGTGGATAGATGTGTGCGGCATCGACGATTTGCAAGCCGATTCCGGGGTGTGTGCCTTAGTAAAAGGCAAACAAATCGCGATTTTTTACCTGCAACGCCGGCAGGAAGTCTATGCAATCGGTAACTTCGACCCGTTTAGCGAGGCCAATGTCCTATCGCGAGGTATGATAGGCGATATCGGTGGCGAACCGATGGTCGCATCGCCGATGTATAAGCAACATTTCCATCTAGGTACCGGTGTGTGCTTTGAAGATGCCGGCGTTAGCGTACCGGCCTATCCGGTACGCTTGGAAAACGGCAGAGTCGCCGTCATGCTGGCCTCGCCGCCGCTGCAACAAAAATCGCCGTCTTTGGCTGTCTGTGAAATGGAGTAACGTGTGAACTACCAATATTACATCGCTGATGTCTTTACCGACCAGATTTTCAACGGTGCGCAAATAGCGGTATTGCCGAAGGCAGACGGCTTGAATGCCGAAAAAATGGCTAAAATCGCCAAGGAATTGAATCTGTCGGAAACGGTATTTCTGTTTCACAAGGCCGATGACGACAAGCATCGGCGGATGCGAATATTTTCGCCTTTAGGCGAAATCAATTTTGCCGGCCATCCGATTATTGCCGCAGCCTATGTGTTGGCTATTTCCGGCGATGTGGTATTAACCGAACCGCTCACTAAACTTGAGTTCGAACAAAATATCGGCATTATTCAAGTCAATCTGTCCAGTCAGGATGGTCAGCCGGGCTTGGTGCAATTTAGCCGTAGCGTTGATTCGATTATCGACCGCTTCGCGCCCAGTGACGATGAAATATGTAGTTTTCTGGGCTTGCAGTTGTCGGAACTGGATCATAAAAAGTATTCGCCACGCTTGGTGTCGTGCGGGTTTCCTTATTTAGTGGTGCCGGTTTGGAGCGTCGAATCGGTGCGTAAGGCGCGTTTTAACTACGCGGCGTGGGCGCAATCGGCCGCCCCACAAACCGCGGCGCAGGAAATCTTGTTGTTTTGCCCAAAATCATCAAGCCCGGAAGCGGATTTCAATGCGCGATTGCTGGGGCCCAATATCGGCATCCATGCCGATCCACCGGTCGGCAGCGCGATACCGGCATTTTGTTGTTATTTGTGCTCGTTCGAACACACCCAAAAAGGTACCCACACTTTCGCGGTCGAACGCGGCGATCAAAACACTCGCCGCAGCCTGATTCAATTGGAAATGGACAACAAAGGCCTGGAGAACTTGACCATCAGAGTCGGTGGGCAAGCCGTGTTGTTTGCCGAGGGAACGATCCATCTTCCGGATTAACGTTTATTCGACTAATTCGTGTCTAGCTAACCGACGTCTACACCATAAACAGGTTGCCCAAATCACAATCAAAATTTCCAGCACAAAGGATCTGTGCAGTAGAAAGTTTAGCCACCAATCCTCGTAGACACTGGGCACCGTAATTAAAGCAAAAGGCCTGTTTACGAATGGGGCCAGCCAGTAGATATTGGTCGAGATGTAATCCAGCAACATATGCAACATACCGTTTCCGGTAAAAATTAGCGCCAACAACGCCAGTTTCTTCTGCTTACAATGCTGAAAACCAAGTATGGCCAATGTTAATAACAGCAGCCAAACGCTAGGAAAGTGACTGAAATAGCTATGGTGCGGGTGCGCGCGGTGATCGAAACCATAAAAATAAATCATATCCAGATCAGGGGCGATACTGCCCAATAAGCCGGCACGCAGAAAAATTAGCCTGGACGCCCCATATTTCTCGAATCTGTGAAACAGCAGTGTCGATACTATATAGCCGGCTGGGAGATGAGCAACAATCATAATTTCCTCGATGTTGTTGCTCGGAACGATGCTTACAGCCAGCGCCCCGAGCCGATGGGATTTAAATGATTGCCGAGTTATCGGCACCGGATTGACTCAGTCCATACCAATCAAGGCGCCGCGTGGTAACCATGGCTAGGGCCAACAATGCAAACATCAGTAAAGACCCCAGCATCAGCGCGTTATCCTCTGATTCCAACAAGCCATACAAACTACCGAACAAGCCCCCGAGTAAGGCGCCGGCGGCAATACCGCGTTTTGCGCTGCGCAGCACCGCGCTGAGGTAGAAGCCGATCAATGCCACGCAAGCGGCGCTGGCGATTAGATAAGCCAGTACAAAATCCAGATGCTCGGACAAACTCAACAGCAGCAGGAAAAACATCGCTAAAGCCAAACCGACCAATGCGTATTGGGCAGGATGAATCGCCAGATTTTTCAGAATTTCGAACAGAAATATCGCCGCAAAAGTCAGGCAGACGAACAGAAAACCGTATTTGCTGGCCCTATCAGACAAGGAATAGACATTGATCGGCTCCATCAAGCGGATCCCGAAGCTGTCGTAACAACTGATAGCCTGACACTTGTATAGGTTTTCGGCGACATTTGATGCCAGTGCATCGACCGACCATAGCGCATGAAAACCGCTCTCGCCAACTTGCTGGGTTTGTGGATCCGGCAGAAATCGGCCGTAAAAGCTGGGATGCTGCCAGGCGGAGGATAGCTCCACGCGGGTTTGCTTGCCGGCCGGAATAAAATCCAACGATTCGATGCCGCGTATTTTTAGCGTGAATGCAAACGGTATATTGATAGCGCCGAACTCGACTGGCGGCGCATCCAGTGTTACGTGCATGCCGTTGGCTTGGGGCATCGGTAATTCAGCACCTTGTTCGAATGCATACTGCTTGCCGCCCCATTCCACGCCAGGTGCTTCCAATACGCCGCGCATATCCGCCAATACGACGCTGGCATAAGGTGTGCCGAAACTGATCTGGCCGTTATGCAGCGGCTTGGGGTTACCGTAACCGCCAGGCAACTTCATGTCGCCCTTGATACTGACATTCAGCACGTAAGAGCGCACTTTAAACAGGCCACGCTGTTTGGTTTCCGTGGCCAGTTCGCCGGCAATATTCAAATGCTCCGGTAGAAAATACAGCAGACGATTATCGACACGTTCGATTTGCTCGCGTTGGGGTTCGCCGTCCTGTTTGGTTTCGATAATTTCGGTCCAGCGTTCGGTGTAAGGTACTACCAGTAAGGGGCCGAACAATTGCTGCGGCCCGGCCGAGCTGGCGGCAATGTCGTTTACCGCCTGTTGTTGGCGCTCGGCGCGTTCGCCAACCAGATTTTTTATCATGCCTATCGGTATCAGCAGTACCAAAGTCAGACCGAACATTATGCAGATCTTTTGCCAGAGTTTTTTTTGCATCGCGTTTATTCCGTAGAGTTAAAAGACGATGGTTAGCATGCTCCGACAAGGTGAGCGGACGATGTGGGGGATGTGAAGCGAGAGTGAAGTTGGCAGGATTGCCGTGTGCATAACGGGAGAGGAGGAGTATGGCTAAGTCTTTAGCCATACCCTAAAAAGCTTAATCTATGGTTTCCACCCAATGGCAACGCTCTTTAACGATAGGCGCGGTGTGCTCGTTAGCAATACCTTTAGCGATCAAGGCAATCACCCGGTCGTCGGTGTCGTAGCCGATATGGGCGTCCATAGGATTAGCCAGCTTACCCAATCCGAACGCATCATAAACTCTGGCGACGTTGATGTTGATGTTGGTGACATTAACGCACAAGCGCGAATCCAGATATTTATTCACAAAATTGTGCGGGATGGCATAGCTCAGCAAATCGTTGGGGTCGCTAAACGCGATCACCGAAGTTTTCGCCATGATCCGTTCGTTGTATTTGGCGCCTGCGGCTTGGCAATAGGTGTCGGCATGATTGGCGACTTCCGGTAGCGCCCGCCCCAATTGCAGCATGGGCAATTGGTTGGACATCATATAGATAGGTATCTCCTTATTTTTTAAGACGTTGGTCAATGCCGCGTAATAGCTGGCTGTTTCGCCGTTGCTCAACTTCGCGGCAATCTGTTGCAGACCGTCAATGGTAATGCGGCTGCCCAAACTATGCGAAATGAAAGCGTAACTGTCGTTATAAAACGGAGTGACGTTCTTGGTGGAACAGGTTTGCTTAGCGTCATCCGGCAGGCTGTTCCAGTCGCCGTGGATCATCCAGCAAAAGGATTGCGCGAATGCCGACAGAATATCTTCGCGCTTCTCGCCCAGGTAAATAATAGGGTCCGGTCCGGTATCGTTGGAGAACTTTTTTAACAGATCGTTGACTTCCGCGCGGCGAAACGACTGTTCTCCGGAGTTATCGTAAGACAGCACTTCTTTTTCCTTGGCGCTGATCTCGGACCAGGTCAGCTCGTAAAACAGCATTTCCTGGGATTTGCTGGCGTCCAGATAACGGTGGATACGCAAATTGCCCAGCGGTCGTTCATCGGCTTTTGCATCGGACAAGCGGATATTTTTGACATTTCTGCTGGTGACGGTCAGATCAAGTTCTTTGGCCAGCTTTTCCATGAACTGCGTGGAGTAACCCGGCAAGTGGTTGCCGACGCCGTGCACCATCAGCAGCTTCATTTTCCGATCATGCACTTCCAGTTGCGGTTTAATGCCTTCGAATTTGTCGCCTTTGATTTCGCAAATGCGGGTATCTTCCGCTTCCTGCTTTTCCAGAATGGCTTCGGTAATACCTTTGCCGAGACTGGCGCAACCGTTTAACAGCAGGCTGATCGCCAGTATCAGCAGCTTGGTGTGGATTTTTTTCATGTCTTGGATAGTGTTTATTGCTAAGGAGTGGAGGTCTTGAAGCGCAGCCTCCGCATTGGCGAATGGCTGCTTGATATCATGCGGAGATTTTATGATAAATCCCGGCTGCTCGGGAGGCTTAATCGGTGCGAGAATTGTAAAACGCGGTAAAAATGGCGTGTTTGCCGCATAAACTGAATTTCGTGCATTGCACCAGCGTAACCAGCTTACTCTTTATCCAGTTTTTTCTTGGCTGCCTCGGCTTCCGCGCCGATTTTTTCCACAGTATCGCGGTATTTGGCCTGCGCCTGGTTGGCATGATCGGCGATGATGCCGTTATCGGTGTTAGCTTCTTTGATCAAGCATTCGAAATAATCACGGGATTTTTGTTGCCAGGTGTTTATAGCCGCAATGCTTTTATTGTAGGCATCGATATTGCCGCCATCGATGGCAGGTGAGTCAGGCACTACGCCGCAACCGCTAGGTTGCCAACTGCCGTTGTTCAGGCTGCCGGCTTGGCCAGGGGTTACAAAAATCAAGGGCAGAAGGGCGGCAAACAGTAGTTTATATGACATGTAGTTAACTCCGTCGATAGAAAAAAGCCAAGAAAAATCAACGCCACGAATGGCAATGTAGGCAACCAAACCGGGCTGGGCAGATTATTCCGCAACTTGAGCAGATTGCCAACGCTTGCGCAGGGCGGTTTAGCTCAACATTTGTCGGATATGCTCGATCTCATCCTTTGCCTGATCGAGGATATTGATGCTTAAATCCGCGTCCAGATTGCCTTTAGCCAGTTTTTTATACGCCGGTAATTCGTCCAGCTTGGGCATTTGTTTGATGTCTATCTTGCCAATAAAGCTGTGCAATTGCGAGATCATGACTATGTCGCTGTAACAGGCCTGTTCGCCGCTGTCGCGGTGCCAGTTTTCGGCATGAATGATCACGTCTTCAAAGTCGCTGGGAAAATCCCATTTGCGGACGATTTGCACGCCTATCGGGCTGCGCAATTCCCTTACCGCTTCGGCCAGATCGCCCGGATTGGCTAAAATCTCCGGTTGCCGGTCGGCATAAGCCAGAATCGGCACCACACCTATGTCGTGAATCAAGCCGGCCAACATGGCCCGATCCGGATCGAAACCGGGGGTTTTGTGAGCAAACACCGCGCTGATCGCCGCTACGTAACTGCTATGGGCCCAAAGATCTTGCATCTTGCGGCGGATCACCGGGGATTTGGCGTTGAACACCGCTTTTAACGCGAAGGCGGTAATGATGTCCTGCGCGGCTTTTAAACCCAAGCGGGTCAAGGCCTCCGGGCAGCTCTCGATCTTGCGCCGGCCTCGGTATAGCGGACTATTGGAGATTTTTACCAAGCGCGCGGTAATGCTGGGGTCGATTTGCACGACTCTGGCGATTTTGTTGCTGTTGGCGTTGGGTTCGTTGATCGCCCGGCGGATTTTTACCGAGACATCCGGGATGGTCGGTAACGCCAAGGAATCGGATTGCATATATTTAAAGCAATCTTGATACAGACGATTTTTTGCCAGTTTGGCGGATAGCGCTTGAGAATGGGCCTCGGTCATTTACTTTGCTTTATTCGGGCAAGCGGCGGGGGATTGGTTTAAAATCCGCTGCTGCATTTTTAAACGTATTTTTAACTATAGACACGCTATGAATTTAACAGGCCCGGATGTTATCACAACCCTCAGCAGCATCAGAGACTATATTCGCTGGGCTGCCAGCCGTTTTGCCGAACATCGGGTTTTTCTAGGACACGGCACTGTCACGCCTTTGGATGAAGCAGCGGCCATTGTGTTGCATACCTTGCATCTGCCTTACGATTTGGATCATAGCTATTTGGATTCGGTACTGACTATGGCCGAACGGCAGGCGGTGGTGGCATTGATCGAACGCCGCATCGTCGAACGTAAACCCTCAGCCTATTTAACCCACGAAGCGATATTTGCCGGCCTGTCGTTTTATGTCGATGAACGGGTCTTGGTGCCGCGCTCGCCCATCGCCGAATTAATCGCCGAACGCTTCGAGCCCTGGGTTGAAGAAACACAGGTGTTCAATATCCTGGATTTATGCACCGGCAGCGCCTGTATCGCTATCGCTTGCGCTTATGCCTTCCCGGATGCACTAGTGGACGCGGTGGAATTGTCGGATGATGCCTTGGCGGTAGCGCAGATCAATATTGAAAAACATGAACTGGAAGAACAGGTCCAGCTTTATCAATCCGATTTATTCAACGAGTTGCCGGCAAAGCCTTACGATATCATCGTCAGCAATCCGCCCTATGTCGCCATCGCCGAATGGGAAAGTCTGCCCGCTGAGTTTCACGCCGAACCCGAGATGGGTTTTACCGGCGGCGAACATGGCCTGGATCTGGTGTTGCGGATTTTGGTTGATGCCAAACGTTATCTGGCGGAGCAGGGCATCTTGATCATCGAAGTGGGCAGCAGCGCCGAAACCTTGCAGGAAATGTTTCCCGACGTGCCGTTCCAATGGCTGGAATTCGAACGTGGCGGCGACGGCGTGTTTTTACTGACTGCCGCACAAGTCTCTCTCTATCACTCACACTTTCGCAGCGCGTTATAACCATGTCCGGAAACAGCATAGGAAAATTATTTACCGTAAGCACCTCTGGCGAAAGCCACGGCCCGGCCTTATTGGCTATCGTCGATGGTTGCCCTCCCGGACTGGAGTTGTCCGAAGCCGATTTGCAAATCGATCTGGACCGGCGCAAACCCGGAACTTCCCGGCATACCACGCAACGCCGGGAAGCCGATGAAGTGAAAATTCTGTCCGGCGTGTTCGAAGGCAAAACCACTGGTTGTCCAATTGGACTGATGATCGAAAACACCGATCAACGCTCCAAGGACTATTCGAAAATTGCCGAGAGCTTCCGGCCTGGTCATGCCGATTACACCTACCAGCACAAATACGGCTTTAGAGATTATCGCGGCGGCGGTCGCTCGTCTGCTCGGGAAACCGCGATGCGGGTCGCAGCAGGCGCCATTGCCAAGAAATATCTATTCCAAGCACATGGCGTCCTGGTGCGCGGCTACTTGTCGCAACTGGGTCCGATCAAAATCGACGCATTCGACTGGAACGAAATTCCCAATAATCCTTTCTTCTGCCCGGATGCCGGTAAAGTTGAAGAAATGGAAAAATACATGGACGCCTTGCGTAAGGAAGGCGAATCCATCGGCGCGAAGATCGAAGTAATTGCCAGCAACGTCCCGCCCGGACTCGGCGAACCGATTTTTGATCGGCTGGATGCCGAACTGGCTTATGCTTTGATGAGCATCAACGCGGTAAAAGGTGTGGAGATTGGCGACGGTTTTGAGTGTATCGATACCAAAGGCACGAAATTTCGTGACGAAATCACCCCGGAAGGCTTTTTAAGCAACCATGCCGGCGGCATTTTAGGTGGGATTTCCAGTGGCCAGGACATCGTGGCCCGGATTGCCTTGAAGCCCACCTCCAGCCTACGTTTGCCGGGCCGTAGCATCAACAGCAAAGGTGAAGTGATTGAAGTGGTCACCGAAGGCCGCCACGATCCTTGCGTCGGCATCCGCGCCACGCCGATTGCCGAAGCGATGGTGGCTATCGTATTGATGGATCATCTGTTACGGCATCGCGCGCAAAACCTGCATGTAAATTCAGGATTGCCGATTCTGCGCTGAATGAGCGTACCTTACTGGCGCTTATCCGGCTTTTACTTTTGCTATTTCGCCACGCTGGGTGCGTTCCTGCCGTTTTGGAGTTTATACCTAAAGCAAGTCGGCTTCGCCGCTACCGAAATCGGCGAACTGACTGCGTTTTTGGTGGCTACCAAGATCATCGCACCGAACTACTGGGGTTGGTTGGCCGACAAAACCGGCCGTAATTTACGCCTGATTCGCATCACCTCTTTGCTGTCCGTACTGTGTTTTGCCGGATTTTTATACCGTAGCGATTACCTATGGTTTGCGGCGGTGACAGTGATTTTCAGTTTTTTCTGGAACGCCACCTTGCCGCAGTTCGAAGCCGCGACCTTGTTTCATCTACAAGCCGAACCGCAGCGTTATAGCCAAATCCGGCTGTGGGGGTCTATCGGCTTTATTGCCGCGGTATTGGGCATCGGTCGGTTTCTGGATCAGTTTAGCATTGCCTATTTGCCGTGGATTATCGGTAGCTTGATGCTGTTGAATTGGTTGATGGCGCTGATTACGCCGGAAGCGAAGCCGCGTCTAACCCATACCGAAACGGGCGGGATTCGGCAGATTTTAATGAAACCGGAGCTGCTGGCATTTTTGCTGGTTTATATGTTGTTGCAAGTCGCTCACGGTCCCTATTACGTATTTTATTCGGTTTACCTAAAACAACATGGCTATTCGGCCACCGAAACCGGTCTGTTGTGGGCCAGCGGCGTAGCGGCAGAGGTATTGCTGTTCATGGCAATGCGGCAATTGTTGAAATGGCTCTCGCCGCGCACATTGTTGCTTGCTTCGGTATTGCTGAGCGTACTGCGTTGGCTGTTAATCGCTGACGGGGTGGATTCGCTGGCATTGACCATCTGTGCGCAAATTCTGCATGCGGCTACCTTTGGTGTGGCGCATGTGGTGGCGATGCAATTGCTGTATCACTATTTCGGCGAGCGCCATCAAAGCAAAGGCCAGGCACTGTACAGCAGTATCAGTTTTGGCTTGGGTGGGATGATAGGCAGTCTGTACAGTGGCTATTTCTGGGATATGCTGGGAGGGCGACTGGTTTATATCATCGCCGCCTTGGTGTGCTGTGTGGCTTTGCTGATTACCTATATCGGCGTGGCTCGGCAATCTCGCCCCGGATTGGGTTAAAATTGAATGGTTTCAAGAAAGAGGGATAGACAACGTGTTTGAAGTAATCAAAAACGGCGGCTGGATGATGGCGCCGATCATCTTATGTTCCATCGTGGCGATGGCGATTATCGGTGAACGCTTTTGGTCCTTGCAGCGTAAACGCATCATTCCCGTCGATTTGGTGCCGTACATTTGGCAATTGCATCGGGATAAAAAGCTGGACGAACCGACCATTCGGCGCATCAAACTCAGTTCGCCATTAGGCCGAATTCTGGCCGCCGGCTTATTGAATCGCAAGCATGGCCGGGAAATCATGAAATCCAGTATCGAAGAAGTCGGCCGGCAGGTGACACACGAGCTGGAGCGTTATTTAAATGCACTGGGCAGCATCGCTTCAATCACGCCTTTGTTAGGATTATTGGGCACAGTGGACGGCATTATCCGGGTGTTTTCCGACATTGCGATAGGCGGGATGGGCGATCCGGCTGTGTTGAGCGGCGGTATCTCCGAAGCTTTGATTTGTACCGCTACCGGTTTAACAGTAGCTATCCCCAGTCTGTTTTTTCACCGTTATTTCGAACGGCTGGTTGACGATCACGTAGTGCGGATGGAAGAAGAATCGCTGCGCCTGATCGACATCATGCAAGGCGCCCGCGAGGATATTTAATGCAATTCCGCCGCAAACGCCGCACGCAGGTCGACATCGGCTTAATTCCGATGATAGACGTGTTGTTGGTTTTACTGTTTTTCTTCATGGTGGCCACCACCTTTCGCCATCATTCCGAACTGAAGATCAACTTGCCGGAAGCCCAAGGCAGCGATGCCACGGAACAGGGTAAAACCATCAATCTATACGTCGATGTAAAAGGCACCTATGCCTTGGCCGGCGACGACAATCAGTTTCATGAGCTGGTTAATCAAAACCTGGAAGGCTTGAAAGCGGCCTTGGCGAAAACCGCCGGCGAGTCCAGGCTGTTACCGTTCATCATCAGCGCCGACGGCAAAGCCCCGCATCAAGCTGTAGTCAGCGCCTTGGATGTGGCGAATCAATTGGGCTTTCACCACATTACTTTTGCCATCAACAGACCGGAAAAACCGTGAACAAGAAACTCGTTAAATGGTTTGAGGACGCCTGGTACAAGGAGATGTATATCTCTGCTTGGCTGATGCCCTGGTCCATGCTCTACGTCGACGCAATCCGCTTGCGGCGCTTTTTGTACCGTATGGGCATATTAAAAAAAACCAGGCTGCCGGTGCCGGTAATCATTGTCGGCAACATCACCGTGGGCGGTACCGGCAAGACGCCGCTGGTGATCTGGATGGTCGAATTCCTGAAACAAAACGGCTACAAACCCGGCGTGATTAGTCGCGGTTATGCCGGCGCCGGCAGCACCAGTCCGCAAGCCGTAACCGCCGAGAGCGACCCGGCGCAAGTGGGTGACGAAGCGGTGTTGTTAGCCAAACGTTGCGCTTGCCCGATTGTGGTGGGAGCGGAGCGAGTAGCGGCGGGCAGGCAATTACTGTCAACCAACGCCTGCGACGTGCTGATTTCCGATGACGGTTTGCAGCATTACGCGCTGGAACGCGACATCGAGATCGTGGTGATAGACGGTCAGCGTCGCTTCGGTAACGGTTACTGCCTACCGGTCGGGCCATTGCGCGAGCCGCAGGAGCGGGTCAAACACGTCGATTTGGTAGTCGTCAACGGCCCGGACGAGTTGCTGGAAGGCGAATTGCCGATGCACTGCAAAGGCCAGCAATTAATTAATTTGCAAACCGGCGAAGTTAAAGCGCTCAGTGACTTCAAAGGCATGGCCTGTCATGCACTGGCGGCGATCGGCAATCCCGCACGCTTTTTTGCGCAACTGGCCGCCGCCGGTCTGAATTGTCAAACTCATGCCTTGCCGGACCATCACCCGTTTACTGCCGAAGACTTGCAATTTAAAGAACCGCGCCCGGTACTTATGACCGAAAAGGACGCGGTGAAATGCGCCCGCTTTGCTACCGACCAGTACTGGTATTTGCCTATCGATGCCGAACTGCCCGAGGCATTTTCCCAACAACTTTTAAAACTACTCAAAGACAAAGCTCATGGATAAAAAACTGCTCGAGATTCTGGCCTGCCCGCTGTGCAAAAGCTCCCTGATTTACGACAAAGACAAACAGGAACTGATTTGCAAAGCCGACAATTTAGCCTTCCCGATCCGCGACGATATTCCGGTGATGCTGGAAGACGAAGCCCGCGAACTGAGTTTTGAAGAATCGGACGCTTTGCGTAAATGAGCGCCGGCTTTAAAGTCGTCATTCCGGCTCGCTACGGTTCTACCCGCTTGCCGGGTAAACCCTTGCTGGACATTGCCGGCAAGCCGATGATCGTCCATGTTTGCGAACGCGCATTGGAAGCCGATGCCGAGCAAGTCGTGGTGGCGACCGACGATCAACGTATCTTCGACGCGGTCGGCGGCTTAGGCTTGCAAGCAGTGATGACCGATCCCAACCACCAGTCCGGCACCGAGCGTATTGCTGAAGTGGCGCGGATTATGGGCTGGGCCGACGAGCAAATCGTGGTTAATTTGCAAGGCGACGAACCATTGATTCCTCCAGCCTACATTCGTGACGCGGCTTTGGCGTTAGCCGGCCAAGACCAGGCTGGGATTGCTACCTTGGCCGCGAAGATTTTGGATGTGGAGGAAATCTTCAATCCGAATGCGGTTAAGGTGGTTTTGGATAAAAACGGTTATGCCTTGTATTTCAGCCGGGCGGCGATTCCATGGAACCGTTCCACTTTTCCTGATAAGCACGATATCGCGTCGTCTGGTTTGCCGCATCTCAGGCATATTGGTATGTATGCTTATACGGTTGGGTTTTTGCAGCGGTATTGCGGGTGGGCTGCGTCGCCGTTAGAAAGTGTCGAGTCGTTGGAGCAGCTTCGGATTCTTTGGCATGGAGAGAGGGTTTTGGTAAAGATTGTGGATAAGACGCCGGAGGCTGGGGTGGATACGGAGGAGGATTTGGTGAGGGTTACTTGGCGTTTGCAATCAAGTGCTCAGAAGTGATCCGTAATATATTTCTGCTGAACCGGCGGATATTGTTCAGAGTTTTGGCCTTGCTATTTATTATTTCTGAAATTACTTATGCTTCAGAGCCTTATTTCAGACATTGTGACTCTGTCTTAGAATCACCTGCTTTTAAGCCGTTGAAGTTGTTTTATGATTCTCGTCCTAATGAACCGCGTCCAGATAATTGTTTTCTACTGAACAAAAGCGAGTTCTTGGTTACTGTAACCAATAGCGGGCGGATTGGTCAGGGTTTGTATTTTTATGATGGAAGCGCCAATTCATACGAGCTTGTGGGCGGACACTCTTGGCCGGATATTTCAATAAAACGTGAGTTTCTCGGCGGGAACCAAAAACGATTCGTTCTAATAAATACGTCGAATCTATATCGAGGTAATTGGGAGTATGGTTACCGGATTCTTTATCTTGTTCCAGGAAAAAAATTACAATCTTTTGCTGTTAAAGATCTTCTTTTCGCTAAGGAAAATCCGGTTTCCGGTTTTTGTGGCCATGATAGCGATGGAGTTGAACTAACGGATATTTCGACTTCTATCAATGGCTTTGATGTAGTCGGTGAAGGAAGTGAGAATGTTCGCGTTGAATTTAATGTCGAAGAGGAAGATTGTAAGACAGGTACGCATCGAAAATATAAACGGGTATTTATGCTCCAAGCAGGCGATTTTACTGAAGTCGAATAGATCATGAATTGACGCTCAACAGCTCTGTGGGCTAAATGTGTCGCTGTCGCGACAGCTAATTCTAACGTCGGTTCTCGGACCGACGACCGAGATACTTTCTTTTGCTCCGCCAAAAGAAAGTATCCAAAGAAAAGGCGGCCCGGATGCGGCTTATTCCCTGCGCTCCGAAGCTTTTGAACGGGGTTGCCTGAAGGGGCTTCCCAGCCCCTGCATGCAACGCGCCGCTTCCTTGCGGCGCCCCTACGGGCTAATCCGTTCAAAAGCTCCGGTGCTCGGCGCGGCATACGGGGAAACACCGTTGCTGTGTAGCAGGGGGATTAATGTATTCTCGTGGTCTTAACGCTCCCTCTCCTTGCGGGAGAGGGTTGGGGTGAGGGGGAAAATACTTGCAGCATTTGTTTGGACTCCCTCATTCTAACCTTCTACCTGTGGGAGAAGTGATGGTTTTGATTATTACGACAGCTTTCCCTTAGGAGTGTGGTTTAGTCCCGTATTTCGACCCCGAGCATCGCAGTTTTTTGCAGGATTAGCCCGTGAGGGGAGCGGCAGGGATGCCGCTCGTTGGCGAAGGGGCAGGAAGCCCCTTTCGCCAACCCCTGCAAAAAACTGTGAAGCGCAGGATCAGGGCGAAATCCGGGTGGCTTTTCTTTTGGATACTTTTCTTTGGCCAAACACAAATTCGCTTGGAGCGAATTTGAACAGCCGATAGGCTGGCCCGAAGGGCGAAAACCAAGGATGGTTTTCGTAGCGAAAAGTATCTCGGCAGTCGGTCCGAGAACCGACTTCAAAAGGCGTCGCGATAGCGACACCTTGTAATTTTATTCAGATTGGTTGAACCGTAGATACAACAATGACCATCATCAACCTTTCCCAAGAACCCCACCAAATCCCCACCTTAGCCCAATGGCACCAAGCCGAATGGTCAAACCTGAATCCCGGCCAAACCCTGGAACACCGCATCGAAAGAATGCAAGCTTATTTAAACGACAAATTAGTTCCGAGCACCTTCATTTACAAACATGAAGGCCAACTGGCCGGCTCCGCAGCCATCATTGAAAGCGACATGGATACACGCCCGGAACTGACGCCATGGTTAGCCAGCGTTTACGTGGCGCCCGAATACCGCCGGCAGGGTTTAGGTGCGAAGCTGGTACAACATGTCATGCTGCAAGCTCAGGCTGCCGGTTTTGCCAAACTCTATCTGTTTACACCGGATCAGGCGAATTTCTACGCAAAACTTGGCTGGACTGCAATTGCCGAAGAATATTATCGTGGTCACCGCGTCACGCTGATGAGCGTGACGCTAAATCTTTCGGAAGACTAGGCGTTCTCCAAACCGAGAATAAAGTCCCATTGCTCGGCATTCACCGGCATGATAGACAGCCGGTTCCCGCGGCGTAGCAAAGCCAGATCGGCCAGTTCGGTTTTCAGTTTCAATTCGCGCAGACTGATATTACGTGATAGCTTTCTGACAAACTTTACATCGACCATATACCAGGTAGGTTTGTCCGGATTACTTTTCGGATCAAAATGTTTGTCGTCCGGGTCAAACGCGGTAAAGTCCGGATAAGATTCGCGCACAACTTGCATGATGCCGACGATGCCTGGTTCGTCGCAGTTGGAATGGTAAAAAAACACCTGATCGCCGATTTTCATGTCGTCGCGCATCATGTTTCGGGCTTGGTAGTTGCGGACACCATCCCAATGCTCGGTTTGTTCGGGTCGGTTAAACAAGTCGTCAATGCCGAAGGTGTCGGGTTCTGATTTCATCAGCCAGTAATTCATAGATTTCCAGTTTGGGATTTGTTGTCAGGTTTTTTCATTTATCCCAAACTCAGACACAATCGGCAAGCAAAATCGCGCAAAACAGTGGCCGAAAACACCAGCAGTGTCGTGGACTCTGAATAGGGGTGGGGTTTTGAAGCCTAGCGATAGCCAGTAGCCATTGAAACCGGGCTTTGTGTGAGCTAAATATTCGCCCGAAGTGGTCTAAACTTGACAGCCAGCGGGACAGCACTCAGGCCTGTCGTGGTATAGTATCCACACCAGTATTGTCGTTAGATAGATAGTGCTTAAATAAATACATATCCGCTTCGTTAAATAATTTCAATTAGTCTATTTACGGAGTTTACAACGGCCTTTTTTAAAGAATACGGTCGGTGTCTATTACTACGGTAGTTTTTCCTATTTCATCTGATTTATGTCTGCTAGTATTAAAAAAAGCAAAAGACGTCGCTATATCAGGTATGCGATTGATCTAAACGCTTTATTGATAATCGACCAAACCGATACACTGGAATGCCGTATTCTGGATTTTTGTAGCGGTGGATTTTATCTGGTTTTTGATAAAACTCATCCGCAGATTGTTTTGCATAAAAATATAAAAATCCGCTTTTCTATTCAATTAGAGTTTGAACTAAAAACTTTTGAAGTAGATGCACAAATAACGCATATCGGCTCGACGGGAGTAGGCCTTGTCACTGAACAGATGCCCGCCACCACGTTTAATGCTTTAAGAAAAATAGCAAGTGTTGGATCGCTGGCCTCAACGCATGACAATTTAGACACTTCACCAGATAATTTAAATCAAGAAAATTATAAAAACACATTTAAACAATTTCTAATAGAAAGTTTGCCTTCATTAGTCGATAGATTTTTTGACTCGCTCGGCGATTGTATGGAAGCTGCGAATACGCATTCTGAGTTTTTTTCAAGTTCGTCGGCTTTTGATGATTTAATTACTACGCTAAAGCTGAATAGAGAGATTATTAGTAGCGAGTTTTGTTGTTCTGTTATATATCAGGTTGATTATATTTCAAGTGACAGTGAAAAAAACTCAGATGCTTTATATCATGATTCGCTTTCATTAATAGAAAAAGACGACTTTGAAGACTGGTTGAATATGTCGGCCGCTATCAGAAAGCTTAAAAACTATTTTGACGACGAGCTTAGTCTTTTAGTTAGAGAATTATGCAGAGTGTTTGGTGTATTTGACAATACGGTCAATAATCCGATTGGTCCGGCGGTTTTATGTGACAGCTTTAGGGAAATATTCTTACAGCTAGAGCTGGGGAGTAATATAAAAAAGGCGATTTATAATTGCTTCGAAAAAACCTTAATTATCGAATTACCTAATTTTTACAAGCAAGCGGCTGCGACTTTATCTAAATTTGAATCGGCACGATTGAAAATGCCGGTTCATAGCAAGCAGAGCGGCCCTGCTTTTGATGCTAAAAATAGCGAAAAGCATCAAGTTTATTTCAATGATTATTTGGATGCAGAACCGATAGCCGTTCACAAAGCCATTCAACCTTTAAGCCAGGTTACAGGCAAATTACTTAACCTGTTAAGTGAAACAATGGGTGTATCCACCGACACTAAGCAGGAGGAAAGCAGTCAGCTGATCAGCAACGCCCAACAGGTATTTGACCCTGCGGAAGTATTATCTGCGATTGCTAAAATTCAAAGGGATATTACCGCTAAATCGGGCCTTCATTTAGATACCACAACACTACAAAAAAGCCTTACCGATAAATTACAAGCTGATAATCCGGAGGCAAAATCGTTGGCCGCAAACGATGTTCAGCGTCTTGAGCTGTATGGCAGGTTTTTTGATGCCTTGTTTGGTGAGCTTGAGTTTTCTAAAGACATTAAAGATTACTTGGAAAGCATTCATTTGCCTTTATTGTCATTACCTATGCAAGGTAATGATTTTCTGGATTCCGAATCGCATCCCGCCCGCAAGATACTTAACCAGCTAGCCGTTCTGGAGCCGGCGATTAAAAGTAATCGGGTAATCAAAAATACTAATATAAAAAATACCGTAGAAAAGGCCATCGCACGGATTTCCGCTGAGTCCATTAGCAATCCTAACGTCTTCACGGAAGTGGAACATGAATTGGAAAGCGTCGCTAAGCAGTTGACCAAATCCAATGAAACCAATGTCAAACGTATTATAGAGCCCTACGAAGGCCAACAAAAATTGGAGGCGGCCAGGCTGACTATTCAGCAGGAAGTCGATAAGCGCATAGCCGGCCGCTCCGTGCCATCGATTATTCCCACGCTGCTTGGGGCGGGATGGCAAGACCTGTTAGTGATTGCCGAGTTAAATAAGGAAGCTAATCCCGAAGAAAAAGCCTCCTATCTGAAAGTTATTGACGATTTACTATTTTGGCTTTACGAACAGGATTCGTTTCTAAATATGCAATCGGTCAGCATTCATACCACACTCAAATTTATCGAAGATAATTTAGGCACGGTTTGTCCTAACTTATTCAAACGCGATAATGTTATTGAGGAGTTATTTGCTTTGCTGGTAGGCAGCGGGGTGCCAAAAGTTAGGAAACCGATGGACACCATCAGAATTCCGGCCTCGAAATCCACGAAGGATGTTATTGAATCTGAATGGGCGGTACAGGTTGCACAACTACAGGTAGGAGAATGGCTGATAATTTATAGAGGTTCGGAAGGTTTTGAGCCGATGAAACTGGTCTGGATAGGGGATGTTTTACCGATTTGCGTTTTTGTTAACCGAGATGGACTAACTAAGTTAGAACTGAGTAAGAGCGAATTAGCATTACTTTTAGAAAACGGCGGGGCTAATAGAATCGAAAGTCTGGACGTGCCCTTAATGGATCGCGCGACCAATCAAATGTTGCAAAACATGCATAGCAAGCTGATTTATAACGCAACGCACGATGCGGAAACCGACCTGCTCACCAAAGACGAGTTTATTAAACAGCTAAAAGTAGAGCTAGTTAAACTCGATAGCACCGGGCATATACTGTGTCATATAGAGGTGTTGGATTTTCGAGTCATTACCAATGTTTGCGGTGTAAATGGCGGTAAACAATTCTTAAAAACTCTCACGCATTTAATTGGCGATCAGTTGCGCGATTGCGATTTATTCGCGCGAATCGGCGATAAATCGTTTGCGGTGCTGTTAAAAGATTGCACTGCGCAAACCGCTTATGATTTAAGCAAAAAACTGTTAAAAGTCATCAGCGAATCGCGATTTCAATGGCAAGATAAAAGCTATACCATCGGTGTAAGTATTGGTTTGGTGCCGTTCGAACAGAATAATTTCGATGTTAACGAGTTGTTGCAAAATGCCGATACTGCCAGTATGTCGGCGGAGCGTTCCGGTCCGAATAATGTATTACTTTTTACGAACGATGACGAGAATTTAAAACGTCAAAATAAAATATACGAATGGATAGGCAATATTGACAAGGTGTTTTCCGAGAATAGATTGTTTTTACGTTGCCAAATGATTGCCGCTGTCGATGAAACCAGTGCTAGCCATCAACATTACGAAATTCTGCTGGGTATTAAAGACGAAAACGATAATATTATTCCGCCCGATCATTTTATACCCGCCGTGGAACGCTGTAAGCGTATGCCGGAAATTGATCAATGGGTAATTACCAATGTGTTGTTGTGGATTGAGAATAATAGAAATTATTTTGATCATATCGATGGATTCGCTATCAATCTATCCGGCCAATCCATTAATAGCGAAGAGTTTTTAGGGTTTCTTAAAGGGATATTAGACTCGACTAGCGTGCCGACAAACAAACTTACTTTCGAAGTCACGGAGACAGTTGCAGCGGAAAGTTTTTACTTAACAAATAGTTTCATCAAAGCAATCAAGCAGTTTAATTGTAAGTTTTCATTGGATGATTTCGGGTCAGGTTACTCTTCCTACTCGTATCTGAAAAATTTAAATATCGATTACCTGAAAATAGATGGGGCTTTTGTTAAAGATATTTTAAATAGTAAAGCCGATATTGCGATAGTGAAATCCATGAACGAAATCGCCCATTCTCTGGGCTTGGCAACCATCGCTGAATACGTTGAAAACGCTGAAATTAGAGAGGTTTTAAAAACCATAGGTGTCGATTTTGCACAAGGCTACGGCGTGCATAAGCCGATGCCGCTTAACGAGTTGGTCATAGAACCACCACCGAGTGCACCGCTTTTTTCATTTGAAGACACCGAGTTTTGGGGATTTTGACAGCGGCGTCTAAAAACACCCAAATTACTGTTGCCACAAACAATTGCCGCTGACTTTGGCTATTTTTGCCAGGCGCTGTTGGTGCGCCAGTTCTTCCTCACTACTACAAGCAATTATTTTTAATGGCGCTCTGTCGGCAGATAGTCGCACGATAGCTTGTTCGCTACCATTGCCGGTGTGATCGCCTTCATCCAGCAAGGAGGCCTGGCCACCAGTCATCAATAAATAGACATCCGCGAGGATTTCGGCGTCGAGCAAAGCGCCATGCAATTCGCGGTGGCTGTTGTCTATGCCGTAGCGTTTACATAAGGCATCCAAACTGTTTCGCGCGCCGGGGTGTTTTTTCCGGGCGTAAGCCAGGGTGTCGAACACAGTGCTGTTGGTTTCAACGCGGCGTTGTTCGCCGGCTAACAGAGCCAATTCGTGATTCAAGAAGCCGACGTCAAACGGTGCGTTGTGAATAATCAGCTCCGCGCCCTGGGTAAAACGCAGAAAGTCTTCGACCACATTGGCGAAGCGAGGCTTATCTTTTAAAAACTCGTTGGTGATGCCATGCACTTCGATAGCGCCGGCATCGATTTCCCGGTCCGGATTCAGATAGACGTGAAAATGATTACGGGTCAAACGCCGGTTAATCAGTTCCACGCAGCCGATTTCGATAATCTTATGGCCTTCCTTGGGGTTGATGCCGGTGGTTTCGGTATCCAGTACCACTTGGCGGATTTGGCGGGGTTGTTGACTCATGGCGTATCCTATCCGCAAAACGCTTTGAGCAATTCGCTTTGCACTTGATAAATGGGTTGATCGCCGGCGCGCAAATGCCGGTATTGGCCGTCGCTTTGCAGTTGCCAGGCTTGGGCGTTATCTCTGAGATACGCATCCAGGTCGTTTAGAATTCGTTCCGCAATCCGCTTGTCGGCGATAGGGAAACAGACCTCCACGCGGCGGAACATATTGCGGTTCATCAAATCGGCGCTCGAGGCGTATACAGCCCAGTCGCCGCCGTTGCAAAACGCATAGATGCGGGTATGTTCCAGGAAGCGGCCGACGATGGAGCGTACTTCGATATTCTCAGAAACACCCGGCACGCCGGGGCGTATACAGCAAACCCCGCGCACGATCATTTTGATTTCCACGCCGGCTTGCGAGGCGCGGTACAGGGCTTGTATGGCCTGCTCCTCAACCACGGCATTGACCTTGATGATAATCTTGGCCGGCTTGCCTTTTTTGGCGTTCTCGATTTCCCTGTCAATCATCTTCATGATGCCGTGATGCAAAGTGAACGGCGATTGCAGAAGTTTATTGAGTTTGCTGACCTTGCCTAAACTGGTCAATTGCATGAATACCCGGCGCACGTCTTCGCCTAGTTCTTTTTCGCAGGTAAACAACCCATAGTCGGTATAAAGCCGGGCGGTTTTTGGATGGTAGTTGCCGGTGCCCAGATGCACATAATTACGTAATGTGCTGCCTTCCTTGCGCAAGACCATGCACATTTTTGCGTGGGTTTTATACCCAACCACGCCATATACCACGTGCGCGGCGGCTTCTTGCAGTTTCGCGGCCAGACCGATATTGTCTTTTTCATCGAAACGCGCCCGCAACTCGATGACAACCGTGACTTCCTTACCGGCGCGGGCAGCCTTGATCAACGCTGCAACGATAGGCGAGTCCACGCCGGTCCGATACAAGGTTTGTTTGATGGCTAATACATCCGGATCCGCAGCGGCTTGACGAATGAAATCCACTACCGGCGAGAAAGACTCGTACGGATGATGTAACAAAATATCCTGCTTGCGGATGCTGGCAAAAATGTCCTTATTGCGACCTAGCGCTGACGGTGTGCTGGATTTAAACGGCGTAAATTTCAGATCGGGCCTTTCGACCATGTTCAATATAGTTTGGATACGGCTTAGATTGACCGGGCCGTTGGCTAAAAATAGTCGGTCAGGTTTTAAATCAAAACGCGCTAACAAGAAATTCACAGTTTCTTCGGGACAATTGCCGTCGATTTCCAGACGCACTTCATCGCCGTAATTGCGCATCGCCAATTCGCCTTCCACGGCCAACATCAAGTCGTCGATCGCGTCGTCGTCGACAAAAAAATCGCTGTTGCGCGTGACCCGGAATTGATAGCAGCCCTTAACCATCATGCCGTTGAACAACTCGTTGACGAAAGCATGAATAATGGAGGACAGAAACACAAAATCGTAAGGGCCGCTATCGGTATCTGTGACAGGTAATTGCACAATACGGGGCAGGGCACGCGGCGCCTGCAAAATCGCCCGGCCGCTGTTCCGCCCAAACGCGTCTTTGCCGGTGAGGGAGATGATGAAATTTAAACTCTTGTTCAAAATCCGCGGAAACGGGTGGGCGGAATCGAGCCCGACCGGAGTCAGAATCGGCAACAGCTCTTCGTTGAAATATTTTTCCAACCAGATTTTTTGCGCCGGGCTCCAGCGGTCACGCCGCAGGAAACGAATATTT
Source organism: Methylomonas sp. 11b (assembly GCF_000515215.1). Classification (NCBI taxonomy): domain Bacteria; kingdom Pseudomonadati; phylum Pseudomonadota; class Gammaproteobacteria; order Methylococcales; family Methylococcaceae; genus Methylomonas; species Methylomonas sp. 11b. Next base: position 672,252 of record NZ_KI911557.1, on the reverse strand, counting down.
TCGGTTTCCAGGCAGGGGATCAGTACTTCGTTAAGCACCCGATATTGCTCGGCGACCAGTTCGTGGGCTTTGATCGAGATTTTTTCGAATTGCTCGTTAATGGTTAAGCCGTCGGAACTGACCAGATTAGGATCCATTTCCGCCATTTGTATCAAGCTGGCGACGCGTACTTCGTAAAACTCGTCCAGGTTGGAACAAGAAATGCATAAGTAATTCAGCCGTTCCAATAGGGGCAGCGTTTCGTCCAGGGCTTGAGCGAGCACCCGAAAATTGAACTCCAATAAGCTGTGTTCGCGGTTGATATAAAGCTCGGGACTAGTTAGATCGATTGATTCCATGTCGGCTGCTGGTTGGATTGGGGTCAGTCGATTATAAATGAAATTTTTTAGCCTTGGGTTACAGCGGCGCTTGAGGTCTGGAACTTGCTATAATCGCCGCCGTAACCTTAACCGGACGTTAAAGTCATGAATTTCCCAACCATAGAATCTTTTGTCGGAAATACGCCATTGGTGCGTCTGCAACGCCTGCCGGTCGCCGGCGGCAATACTATTTTGGTGAAGCTGGAAGGTAACAATCCGGCTGGTTCGGTTAAAGACCGCCCAGCCTTAAGTATGATTCAACATGCCGAAGCGCGCGGCGAGATCAAGCCGGGTGACCGCTTGATCGAAGCCACCAGCGGCAATACCGGCATTGCCTTGGCGATGGCGGCGGCGATTAAGGGTTATAAGATGACCTTGATCATGCCGGACAATATGAGCTCGGAACGCATCGCGTCAATGAAATCCTACGGCGCGGAAATCATCCTGACGCCAGCAAAAGGCAGCATGGAAGGCGCTATCGATTTAGCTCGAGCCATGGAAGCGCGCGGCGAGGGGCGGATTCTGGATCAATTCGCCAACCCCGATAATCCGTTGGCGCATTACGAAGGTACCGGCCCAGAAATCTGGCGCGACACGCACGGCAAAATTACGCATTTCGTCAGCTCTATGGGCACTACTGGTACCATTATGGGCACTTCCCGATATTTGAAAGAGCAAAATCAAGATATTCAAATCGTCGGCGTGCAGCCGGAAGGTGACTCAAAAATCCCCGGCATTCGCCGTTGGCCTAAGGAATATTTACCCAAAATATTTGAATCGGTAAGGGTGGATAGCATCATCGAAGTCAATCAGCTGAACGCGGAAAACACCACGCGAGCCTTGGCGGCGGAAGAGGGCATTTTTGCCGGCGTTTCGTCCGGCGGCGCAGTTTACGCTGCTTTGCAATTGTCTCAACAAGTTGAAAATGCCTTGATCGTGGCGATAGTCTGCGATAGGGGCGACCGCTATTTATCCACCGGCATTTTTCCAACCTAAACAACACAGCTTTATATTGGGTTACACCACGCTAACCCAAGCTACCCAATCGAGCAAATGGCCCACAAGAAAAAACTCCCCTTAGACCCCGTCACCGTTACCATAGAATCTTTGTCTCACGATGGCCGTGGTGTCAGCCATGTCAACGGCAAAGTTGTGTTCATCGATGAAGCCTTGCCCGGCGAAACCCTGGAATTTGTCTATACCGACAGCCGCAAAGATTACGCGGAAGGAAAGGTGGTTAATTTACTGACCCGTTCGGAACATCGGGTAGAGCCTGCTTGTCCGCATTTCGGCAGTTGCGGCGGTTGCAGTTTTCAACACGTTGACGACGCCGAACAGATCAACTTTAAAGAAGACTTGCTCCGCGATCAGTTCCGCCGCATCGGCAAAGTTGAGATTCCGCAAATCTGGGAAGCGCTGACCGGCCCGCATTGGGGTTATCGTAGCAAAGCCCGGATGGGCGTGAAGTGGGTGGCGAAAAAGAATCGGGTGTTAGTGGGCTTTCGTGAACGGCGTAATCCATTTTTAGCGGAAATCGATAGCTGCAAAGTGATGAATCCCATCGTCGGCGAAAAGCTGATTGCCCTAGGCGAGATGATCGCTGGTCTAACAGTGAAAGATAAAATTCCGCAAATCGAAGTCGCTATTGGCGACAACGAATGCGTGCTGGCGTTTCGAGTACTGGAACCGCCTACCGACGCCGATAAACAGAGGCTGCGCGAATTTGCCCATCAGCATCAGGTCAGCATTTGTTTGCAACCAAAAGGTCCTGATACTATCGTGCCTTTGGACGGCGAACCGGAAGTCATCCCGAGTTATGCCCTAGCCGAGCAGGGCGTTAAATTCAATTTCCGTCCGGCGATGTTCACCCAGGTCAATTACCAAATTAATCAAAAAATGGTGACCCGTGCCTTGGCAGCGCTGGAATTGACCAAGGACGATAGGGTGTTGGATTTATTCTGCGGTTTGGGTAACTTCACCCTGCCGCTGGCAACCCAGGCCGGACAGGTGGTGGGGGTGGAAGGCGACTTGCCGCTGGTCAAACATGCCCGCGAAAATGCTAAGTTGAATAATCTGGACAATGTCGAGTTTCATGTCTCCGATTTGACCAAGGACCTGAAAGACCAACCCTGGTCAAAGCAAAAGTTCACTAAAGTGTTGCTGGATCCTTCTCGGGCCGGTGCATCGGAAGTGTTACACAACTTAAAACACTGGCGGCCGGAGCGCATCGTTTACGTGTCTTGCAATCCGTCTACATTGGCACGCGATGCCGGGATTTTGGTAAACGAGCTGGGTTACAAGCTGGTGAAGGCTGGGGTGATGGATATGTTTCCGCAAACCGCGCACGTCGAATCGATAGCCTTGTTTGTAAAATGATTCCCGGTGCTGAGGCAGCCAACACAGCACGGTATATGGAGGTTTCCATTGCCGAGCAACGCCTGCGTTTATTAGACAATGGCGCGCTGCTTGCCGAGTTTCCGGTGTCTACCGCCAAAAACGGTCCCGGTGAGAAAAAGGGTAGCTACTGCACGCCTACCGGCTGGCATAAAATCCGCGCCAAAATCGGTGCAGGCTTGCCGATCAATAGCGTGCTGGCCGGCCGTCGACCGACCGGCGAAATCTACACGCCCGAATTAGCCTTGCTGCATCCGCAACGCGACTGGATCCTTAGTCGCATTCTCTGGTTGGGAGGCCTGGAACCCGGCAAAAACCGCTACGGCGATGTCGATTCCACTTGGCGCTACATCTACATTCACGGCACCCCGGATGGGCTGATGCAAGGCAAGCCGGAATCGCATGGGTGCCTGCGCATGCTTAACGCCGACGTCATTACCTTATTCGACTACGTCGCGGTTGGTTGCCGGGTATGGATTCATGAATAGTTACCTAATTTTATGCCGCGCATCGTTTTAGGCATCGAATACGACGGCAGTGCCTATGCCGGCTGGCAATGGCAAAACGGTAAAGCCACTGTGCAAGGCCAACTGGAACAGGCCTTGAGTAAAATTGCTAATCAGCCGATTACTGTTCTTTGCGCGGGCCGCACCGATGCCGGCGTCCATGCTTTAGAACAGGTGGTACATTTCGATTGTGAGGTCGAGCGTGACATGCATGCTTGGCTGATGGGCGGTAATAGTCAATTGCCCGACGATATTCGCATCACGTGGGCGCAATTGGCGCTCGGTGATTTTCATGCGCGTTACAGCGCCATCGCTCGTGCTTATCGATATGTGATTCTGAATCGACCCATGAAGTCGGCCTTATTAAGAACCCAGGCCACCTGGTGCTACCAGTCGTTGGACGAACAGGCCATGCATCAGGCGGCGCAAGCACTGCTGGGCGAACACGACTTTTCCTCGTTCCGCGCGCAAAGTTGTCAGTCGGTGAGTCCCAATCGTTTAATGCATTTTATCGATGTCTACCGAGACGAGCAGCGAGTGATCATTGATTTATGCGCCAACGCTTTTCTGCATCATATGGTGAGAAATATCGCCGGAGTACTGATGGAAATCGGCATGGGGCGAAGGTCTGGCGCTTGGACCAGCGAGTTGTTGGCTATTAAAGACCGCTCACAAGCGGCAGTCACCGCGCCCCCTCATGGCTTGCACCTGGCAGCCGTGTATTATCCTGAATGTTACGGCATAGGCAAAAATGCGCTATTTGATAAATTACCGGCCGGAGTGAAACGCTATGATTGAAATCTAGCTTGCAGAGAACATTGTTGTTCTCGTGGACCCTGCGCTGTTGGGGAATATTCGGCCCGTCCGCGCAGCGGAACAATCCGCCTGATTGCGTCATCCCCATCCGTATCGCCATGAACGAAGGCCTATTCATGCGCGGAATCGATTCCAACAAGGCCCACACCCCGGGTGCCAAAATAGCAGGCTACTGGTTCGGTAAAACACCGTCAGTTGACTACTTATCCGATAAAAGCAAGTTTTATACTATAAAGATTTGGCAATTCGCCATGGCCGTATACTTGGCAGAATGGCGCGCAAGCCATTTTACAACGCTCTAAAACTAATAAGGCATTCAGGCAAGTAATGTTAACTTGCGCATTCATAGTTGTGGCTTGCCCTTTGGCCTTTAGACTTAGCACTTAAGCCATTTCGGCTAGTGCTTTTGGCAAAACGCCGAGGGTGTAAGAATTTTTGTGTAAACGGCCCTGAGGTAGGAAACTACCGATCCTGACAAGGAGGAAACCATGACCGTATCATCAAAAGCCATACCGGATGACCTACTCGACGCCTTGATGTCGCACTATCAAAAACCCGAGGACCTGATCGGTGCCAATGGTCTGCTGAAGCAGTTGACCAAAGCGATAGTCGAACGGGCCCTGGAAGCGGAAATGACCGCGCACTTGGGCCAAGTGTAAGCATGAGGCGGTGACCAACGCCAGCAGCAATGCCCGAAACGGCAAAAGCCGGAAAACGCTGAAAGGTGACTTCGGCGACTTGCCTATCGAGATTCCCCGCGACCGTCATGGCGAATTCGAACCGCAGATCATTCCTAAGCATCAACGGCGCTGGACCGGTTTCGACGATAAGATCATTTCGTTATATGCCCGAGGACTGACGGTACGGGAAATCCAAGCCCATTTATTCGAGCTTTACGGCACCGAGGTATCCCCCACCTTGATTTCCTCGGTGACCGACGCGGTACTCGAAGAGGTGGGCGTCTGGCAAAGCCGCCCGCTGGATCCGATTTACCCGATTGTGTACCTCGACTGTCTGCATACCAAAGTGCGCGATAGTGGCAGCGTGCGGGTCAAGGCCGTCTATCTGGCCATCGGTGTCAATCTGGACGGCCACAAAGAAGTGCTGGGGCTGTGGATTGCCCAAAGCGAAGGCGCCAAATTTTGGTTGCAAGTGGTCACCGAGCTCAAGAACCGTGGCGTCAACGACATCTTTATCGCCTGTGTCGATGGTCTGAAGGGATTTCCGGAGGCTATCGAAACCGTGTTTCCCAAAGCGGCCGTTCAACTGTGTATTGTCCACTTGGTCCGTCATAGCCTCAACTATGTCAGCTACAAAAGGCGCCAGTCGGTTGCCGACGACCTCAAGCAGATTTATCGAGCCGCAACGGCGAGGGAAGCCGAGCAAAAGCTGACCGAATTCGAGGCCAACTGGCTGGAGACCTATCCCACGATCGCCCCCATCTGGCGACGAAACTGGGGGCACATCATCCCTTTTTTTGACTATCCGCCCGAGATTCGCAAGGTGATCTACACCACCAATACCATCGAATCGGTGAATCGAAGTCTGAGAAAAATCATGAAAAACCGCGCGGTCTTCCCCAGTGATGACGCCTTGTCCAAACTGCTCTATTTGGCGTTGCGCAATATCAGCCAAAATTGGACCATGCCCGTCTACGATTGGAAAGCCGCTTTGAATCGGTTTAGTATTCAGTTCGAAGATCGCTTCCCTAGCCATTAAACCAAACTACCGTTTACACAAAATTTGGGACACTCCCAAAACGCCTTGCCCGCGAAGCAATTTACCTTGCGGGCAAGGCTTTGAGCATGGCGTTTGGCTCTAATACGCTTGCGGCTTTAGTGCAAAGGCTTGCAAGCCATTCTTATCGCTATTCCGACGGAGTGCGAAGGCTAGGCGGAAAGCCAGAAAGCTTCGCAGGTCAGCCTATTTGCTAATCGTGTTTAGCTCGCAAGATGAGTGGCTTGGGTTTTTGGCTTGCCGCCACGGTTAAATCGGACAGACATCGCTTGCCGTAACGTTTCCAAGCCCGCGCCTTTGCCGGCGATTTTCAACGAGGCATAAGCATCCAGGCTAAAACTATAAATATCACTGCCTAGCGCCATGTCGGTATCTTCGCCTCTGCTCAATAAATCGCGCAAGCGATGCAGGCGAGGGCGGAGATTATCGAGAGTAGCTAGATCGACTTGCGCTTCAAGCATATCGAGACCCGGCGGAATTGCTTGCGTATTTTGGGTGGCCACCGTCAGCGTCTGGCGACAGAACGCTTCGGTTTTATCGCCCATTTTCAAGATGGTGCGGCGCTCTTCGGGGGTTAAAACCAGGAAGCCGGCGAAGCGTTCTTCCAAGGTCTTAAGCGCGGTGTCTATATCTGTCAGATCATTGTCGGAAAGGCTTAAAGAAATCAGATGTTGACTCATGTTTATCTCCTTTTGGTGTGGCTGATGCTGCGGATAAAAGGGGCTTTGTCAGCAGAGGAAAAGCGTAGGCTATATTTAGAAAAGCGCGTGATATTATTTGCTAGGAAACGGTGTGATTTTGGTGGAATCTGATTTCCAAGCTCTGGTTTGCAATCGGCGGCAGGCGGCCAATACCCGACTGTCGGACTCACTATCCAATTTTGACAGTTAAGGCAACCGGTGGCCGACTCGACTGTCCGGTATTCGGCGAGAAAATTGACTTTATGTCTGCCCACTATTCGTGGTGGGGATCAGCGCGGAGGGGCCGGGTTAACTGGTATTCCTACCGCGAACTATCAGTTTTAATTTCTTGATGGCGGCAAATGAACGTAATTCTGCCATTCCATCGCCGACTAATCAAAGCCACTAATATTTTTATTGCTCAGCGACTTAGTACATTTGTACTGGTACAAATGTAACGTTGATTAATGACACTATATATTACAAGATTAAACTCAAATGAATTGGTGTTATCGGCCAATTACGGACGACTGCAGTCAGTGGTCAACGGCGAATCTTGATCAATAGCAGCACTTGAATAGTGGATATAGATGTAGGACGCACCATTTTTAGATTTTGAGAAGAGTATTTTAAATGCGCAAATTATTGTTTTTTTAGATTATTTCTCTGCTGCAGAGCTTGTCCTTATGTAGTGATCTATATCTATGCTACTATTTCCTTGCAATTTGTATTTTTGAAATGAATGCTTATCTAATTTAATAAAATAGGACAGAATATGAAAATAAAATCTATTGCTTTATTAACTCTAGTTTTTCCGATAATATCGAATGCGAATTCCGATTCATGCAACGCCCTTTTAAACGTTGGCTTATACAATACAACCATTGCAAGTAGCGCCACTGATGCACATTCATTGGCATTATCTACTTTCTGTTCATTCGACTATAATAACAGCTTTATTTCGAGCGCCCAATCAGCACAAATTGAAGCTTCGTATGGTTTATTTTCAGGTGGCGCAGGTGGTTCTGCTAATCGTCAAGAAATTATTACAAAGCAATCTCAAGTATGTACTTCTGGCTTTAACAGTAGCGCATATTCTAATAAGGCATCTAGTTATTCTCAGTCCGTTTATCAAGGCACATTGGATGCCTGGAATAAATGCCAACAAATAGCGAATAAGGGACTTGTGTTTGAAGTACAGCCAACAAGTACCATGCAGGGTATCGGCGTTTCTATAACAGCTCCTTCAGGGTTCGATGCCACTTTTTTTGGCGTGAACCAAATCGGCTCAGGCACATCTAAATGCACAATAAACGAGAATGGTAATGTAATTACCTCTATTGATAAAAATCCGTTTAAATTCACTGCGTCTTCTAAAGTTACGGTAATATGTAAAAGAAATATGGATAAGCATGGCAATGATTTAAGCGCGGATCAGCAAGATTTAATATTTGTGACAAGTGCGGACAATTTGACAGTCCCTTTACCTGCTATTGGTGCTTTTTCTCGTGTAACCGCAGATAAGATCAAAGAAGATGCTATAACTAGCTCTAACAATACAGCCAACCAAAATGCTCAAACTTTATTTTCCCAAATCAATAATAGTACAACTAGTTTAGTTAGTTCATTACAATCACAAATTACTAGTTTGCAAAATGGTGTTGCTTTAACAACTACAATACCAAAATCTGTTGCAAATGCGGCAGTAAGTGGTTGTATCGATGGGCCGCAAATTGATTGTGCTGCTGCTGCTCATAGATATTGCTTATCTCAAGGATACAAAGGCGGTTTTCCACAAGAATGGGACGGCACAAACATAACTCTTATCTGTGTTAAATAGTCAGCAATCGAGTTACTCCGAAAGGCTGAATATTTAACGCATCTGCAATTGCTGCTGTCACTTAACTTAACCTTTAGGCAACATCACAGGCCGGAATATAACCTCAAGCTGTCATTGTAATTTCAAGCCCAGTGGCAGCTTGGGGTCGATTGTTACAAATTTTTACTTCAAAAAGCCGTCATTCGCCAATAGCGTAATCTTATCGGGATCGGTGGCCGGTAAGGGGAAATATGCGATTTATTGGATTTAATCTCGGGAGATTTAGGCGACGGGTGGACTTTTCCGAGCACGCACAGTGCGAATTCCAATCAAAATCCCCGCTCACTACTACAAAACCACTCAAACTTTGCATACCGACGTTGGCCAAAGAATAAGCGCGTAGCGCAGCTGAGCTAGGCCGTGATCGAGCTTGTCGATTTCACCGGGTCCTGGCAGCGAGTCGATTTTATGGGGTGGGTGTAGAGCCAACATGAAGCAAAAATTCTGATTCGCTGGGCGTCGGCTAATAGTAGGATACGGCTTGGTTTTCAGGCGCATTATCTTTGCCTATGCCTCCACGTCCAATCGACCCTAACACCCTAGCGGCTTCGCGGCTATGTCAGGAATATCGCCGGGGTGCTGATAGAGATTGGTATGGGCCGCAGGTCGGTAGAGTGGACAAACGAGTTGCAGGCGATTCGGGACCGCTCCCAAGCGGCGATGACCGCACCGCTTCGCGGTTTGCATCTAGCGGCTGTGTATTACCCAAATTCAACTGCGTTCACCCAAACCCGCTAACAGCTTTTCCAGTTCGATTTTTGCAAGTTTACCTGTGCCGTTGCGCGGAATCTCGGTAACGAAATGAATTTTTCGCGGCAGAAACACCTCATCCAGATAAGGCTGTAAGCCCAGCCGAATGGTTTGTTTGCTTAGTCCGCTGACCACGACAGCGGCCAATCGGCCATTGTCCTGGGTAAAACAAAAGCCGTCTTCCACGCCGTCTATATCCTGCAAGCGACGGTTCAGTTCGGTCAAGGAAGCACGCTTGCCACCGATTTTCACCATGTCCTGATCCCGGCCCAATACCGAAAAGCGGCCGTCGGCTTGGATTTGCAGCGTGTCTTGCAAAGGCACTACGCCGGCTAAATGCGCGGCTTGCAGACAGGTTTGTCCGTTTTTATCTTGACGCAATCTGCAGCCGGCGTAGGGTCGCCATTGGTTTTCAATTAATGTCTCGCGGCTGGCAAACGACAGGGTTTCGGTGCTGCCATAGATTTCACGCGGGGATTGCCCTAAAATTGCCGCCGTTTCACCGGCCAGCTTTTCGGACAAAGTGTCGGTAGCAGAAATAATGCCGGCCAGATTGTCCCAGGCGGCGTTGGTTTTGATTAAGGATCGCAAATGGGTGGGCGTGGAAGCCAATACCGTCGGCCATGGCGCGGTTTTAATCGTTTGGCGGATGTCTTCGGCGAAGAAAGGGCGGCCATCGTGCAGCACCAGTTGGGAAAACAACGGCCAAAATACCGAAGTTTCCAGGCCGTACATGTGTTGCGGCGGGGTGGTCGAAAGTATCAATAGTTGTTGTTCTGCTAATCCCAGACTGCTTAATGCCATTTCGGCAGATGTTTTGAAGGTATTCAGGCTGTGCGGGCAGGGCTTGGGTTTGCCGGTGCTACCGGAGGTGAAGGCGATTACGGCGGTGCGCTGCCAATCTAAATGCGGTGACGATGCTGCGGTTGCAGAGTTTGGCGCGATGACTTCGAACCAATCCAAACCTGTTTGCTGCGGAGCGTGTTCTCTGGCGATATACGCGCCGGGATAGTCGCGTAGAATTTCCAGGATAACCGCCATTTGCCCGGCGGGTGGCAGCAGGCAAATCTGCCCGCGTACCGTGGCTGCTAACAGGCAGAGACAAAATAGGTAGCGGTTTTCGCATAAATTAAATTGATAGGGCTGATCCGGCAATTGCGCGGCCAGGGCCGTCACGTCGGCCCATAAATTGCCGCGGCTTACCACTTGGCCGTTGTAGAGGGCAAACGGCGCTGTGTGGTTGGAATCGATTGGTGTCTGTGGGGCGGGGATTTTGTGGGATTCCTGCATGGAATGGGCTTTATTCTATTCGGTGCAATGCCGTTAAGTTATGCTTTGGCGTTGTTAATTCCCCTCTTTGAAAAAGAGGGGCAGGGGAGATTTCATAAATAAATCCCCCTCGAGCCCCTTCATGCCCATATGGGTACTTTTCCAACAGGGGAAGAACGTTAACTTAGCGGCATTGCCGCTGTTTCTGAATTTTTACTGGACGTATTTTAACCGGATAAGAGGGTTGGTAAGTAAATGGATGCAGATGTATTGATTATCGGGGCCGGCCCCTCCGGCAGCGTGGCTGCCAAGATGCTGAAACAACTCGGTCACCAAGTGGTGATTCTGGAAAAGGAACAGTTTCCGCGCTTTTCGATTGGCGAAAGCCTGCTACCGCAGTGCATGGCTTTCATGGAAGCCGCTGACATGCTGCCGGCGGTGACGGCGGAAGGTTTTCAATTCAAAAACGGCGCGGCATTTTCCAGAGCCGGCAAACTGACCGAATTCGATTTCACCCAGAAATTCAGCCCAGGCTGGGGCACCACCTTTCAAGTACCGCGCGCCCATTTCGATAAGGTGTTGGCCGATAGCGCCGAAGCGGCCGGCGTGCCCATTCATTACCAACAAACAATTCTGGCAGCCGATTTTAGTAATCCCGGGCATGCCAGCCTGACCAGCGTGGATGCCAGCGGCGTACACAAGGAATGGCGCGCAAAAATGGTATTGGATGCCAGCGGTTTTGGCAGGGTCTTGCCAAGATTGTTGGATCTGGAAACGCCTTCTTCGTTGTCGCCGCGGCGCGCGCTGTTCACGCATATCGAAGATCGGATTACTGTATCTGATTACGACCGCAATAAAATTCTAATTGCTATTCATCCGGAATTTCATGAAGTCTGGTACTGGCTGATTCCGTTTAGTAACGGCAGAAGCTCGCTGGGTGTCGTGACGCCAGCCGGTTTTCTGGACCAGCGCAGCGGCGAGCCGTTGGACGTGCTGAAAGAAATGGCGATGGAGGAGCCGCGGCTCGCTGAGTTATTGACCAACGCCCGTTTCGATACGCCCGCTAATACCATCGGCGGCTACTCGGCCAACGTCAAGCAACTCTATGGCCAGGGTTTTGCCTTACTCGGCAATGCCGGCGAGTTCTTGGATCCGGTGTTTTCATCCGGTGTGACAATTGCGATGAAATCAGCCGCGCTGGCCGTGCCCTTGGTTAACCGGCAATTACGCGGTGAGCCGGTAAACTGGTCTGTCGAATACGAACAGGCTTTGCGCAAGGGCATAGAAGTGTTTCGGGCTTATGTGGAGGCTTGGTACGATGGCCGTTTCCAACAAATCATTTTTGAAGAAGATCAGTTGGCCAGCGTCAAGGCCATGATTTGTTCCATCCTGGCCGGCTATGCGTGGGACGAAGCAAACCCGATGACGCAGCGCTCCGCCAAAAAAATCGAGGCCATCCTGGCAACTTATCAAACTGCCTGAACGGGTGTAGTTTTTGTATTTACGTGATTTAGGCATGGTCTGCGCCCTGGGCGGCAGCAAGGCAGATATTTTAGCCGGGTGGCTTGCCGGTCGCTCCGTTCAGCCGGTACCGTCGGCCTGGCTGAACTCAACCATTCCCGCCTTCGGCGTAATAACCCAGCTACCTGTCATTCCCTCTAAGCTCAAACAATACGATTGCCGCAACAACCGTTTGTTGCTGTCGGCGCTCCACCAGATTGAGGCTTCGGTCGGCAAAGCCATAGCCCGTTACGGCGCGGAACGGATCGGCATAGTGGTCGGCACCAGTACCTCCGGGATTGCCGAGGGTGAAACCGCCGTGCAAGTGTTGCGGGAAACCGGGGGCATGCCAAGCCACTATCACTACAAGCAGCAGGAATTGGGCGGTGCGGCGGAGTTTTTGGCGGCTTACCTGGATATTCGCGGTCCGGCCTACACCGTTTCCACGACATGCTCATCCAGTGCCAATGCCTTGGCCTCAGCGCGCCGCTTGATACGCTTGGGTGTCTGCGATGCGGTGTTGGTGGGTGGTGCCGACAGTTTATGCCGCACCACGCTGGAAGGCTTTTTTGCATTGGGTGCCCTCAGCAAAACCACTTGCAATCCGTTTAGTAAAAATCGCGACGGCACGATGATAGGCGAAGGTGCGGCACTATTTTTGATGACTCGCGAGCCGGGCGACATCGCCTTGCTGGGCGTTGGTGCCAGTGCCGATGCTTATCATATTTCCGCGCCACGCCCCGACGGTAGTTGCGCGTTACTGGCGATGCAGGCTGCGCTGGACGACGCGCAGCTAAAGCCTGAGCAAATCGATTACATCAATCTGCACGGCACCGCAACTTGGCAAAACGATGCGATGGAAAATCGGGCAGTCGGGCAGTTGTTCGGTAGCGATACGTTTTGCAGTTCCAGCAAGCCCTCCATCGGCCATTGTTTGGGAGCGGCCGGTGCGCTCGAAGCGGGTTTGTGCTGGTTGCTACTGTCTGATTTACATCAAGAAAGTCGTTTGCCCCCACATCTGTGGGATGGCGAGCCTGATCCCGATATGGTAAGGCTGCACTTGGTCGGGCTGGAAAACCAGTCGCTAAAGCCGCTACAATACTGCCTCAGCAACTCTTTTTCATTCGGCGGAAACAATGTGTCCTTGCTCATTGGACATCCCTGACAGTCCAGCGGCTTTCCCTTATGCCATCGAAACGCTAGTACCTCAGTCCGGGCGTATGGTGCTTCTGGATAGGGTGCTCGAAGTCGGTGACAGCCATATTGTCGCCGAACTCAATGTCCGCGACGACGGCCTGTTTTCCAGTGCTGAAAATAACGTGCCGGCCTGGGTGGGATTGGAATACATGGCGCAGGCCATTGCGGCGTACTCCGGTTATCATCGCAAGTGCCGGGGCGAAGCGATTGGTTTGGGGTTTTTATTGGGTACCCGTTACTTCGAGTGCTCGGTCGGTAGTTTTCCTTGCGGCACGAAGCTGACCGTGAGGGCGGAAAAGATTATCGAAGCCGCCAACGATATGTCGGTGTTCGGCTGCACGATAGCGGGGCCAAATATCAATGCCAGCTCGAAGTTAAATGTGTTGCTGCCACAGGATTCGCAAAAATTTCTCGCCGGAAAAGGAATATGAGCCAACCAACCATCCTGGTGACGGGATCCAGCCGAGGCATCGGCAAAGCTATTGCCTTGCGTCTTGCTCGCGAGGGCTACGATATTGTCGTCCATTGCCGTAGCCGGCTGGATGAGGCAGAGCAAGTACAAGAACAGATTGTCGAGATGGGTCGCCAGGCCCGAGTGCTGAGTTTTGATTTAGCCGACCGTAGCGCCGCCAAGGACAGTTTGGAAACCGACATCCTGGCCAACGGCGCGTATTATGGTGTGGTCTGTAACGCCGGGCTATCGCGAGACAACGCTTTTCCGGCACTGAGCGGTGAAGACTGGGACCAAGTGCTGCGCAGTAATCTGGATGGCTTTTACAACGTTCTGTTTCCGCTGGTAATGCCGATGATACAACGGCGCAAGCCGGGCCGTATCGTTACCCTGTCTTCAGTGTCCGGTTTGGTCGGTAACCGTGGTCAAGTCAATTACAGCGCGGCCAAGGCCGGCATCATCGGTGCAACTAAAGCGCTCGCAGTGGAATTGGCGAAACGCAAAATCACCGTTAATTGCGTGGCTCCGGGTTTAATCGAGACCGAGATGCTGGAAGGTTTGCCGCTTGAAGAGGCGCTTGCCGCCGTGCCCGCCAAACGCTTAGGTACGCCGGAAGAAGTCGCCGCGTTGGTGGCATTTTTGATGTCCGAAGATGCCGGCTACATTACCCGCCAAGTGATTTCCGTGAATGGAGGTTTGTGTTGACGCGGCGCGTGGTCGTTACCGGTATGGCCGGCTTTTCTCCCATCGGTAACGATTGGCAAGAAATACGCGGCAGACTTTCGGCAAAGCAATCCGGCATCCGCTATATCCCGGAATGGGAGATTTATAACGGTTTGCTTACCCGCTTGGCAGGGCCGGTGGAAAATTTTACGTTACCCGCGCATTACACCCGGAAAAACACCCGCAGCATGGGCAGGGTCTCGCTATTGGCTACCCGCGCGAGCGAACTTGCCATGATCGACGCCGGATTGCTAGGTGATCCGGTCATTAGTAGCGGTCGTACCGGCGTTGCTTACGGTTCATCGGTGGGATCGACGCCGGCTATCGCCGACTTTGGCAGAATGCTGATTAATCATGACATCGGTAATCTAAATGCCACCACCTATCTGAAAATGATGGGCCACACTACCTGCGCTAACGTGGCCTTGTTTTTTCAGGTGCGCGGCCGGATTATTCCATCCGTCAGTGCTTGTACCTCAGGTAGCCAGGGCATAGGTTACGCCTACGAGGCGATCAAATACGGTTTGCAGGATGTAATGCTCGCCGGTGGGGCGGAGGAGCTTTGTCCCACCGAAGCCGCGTTGTTCGATGCGCTGTATGCCACCAGTACCCGGAACTCAGAACCTGAATTAACCCCCAGACCGTTCGACCGCGATCGCGACGGTTTGGTGATAGGCGAGGGTGCTTGCACCTTGGTATTGGAGGAACGGGAACGCGCATTGGCGCGCGGCGCGCGGATCTACGCCGAAGTTGCCGGGTTTGCGACCAATGCCGACGGTGTGCACGCCACGCAACCCAATGCCGACACGATGCAAGTGGTGATGCGTCTGGCATTACAGGATGCGCAGCTTGAGCCGCAGCAAATTGCTTATATCAGCGCGCACGGTACCGCCACCGAGCAGGGCGACATTGCCGAAAGCCAAGCTACTGCGGCGGTGTTTGGCGGCAACACGCCGATTAGCAGTTTGAAAAGTTTCACGGGTCATACCTTGGGTGCTTGTGGGGCCTTGGAAGCCATGGTGGCAATTCAGATGCTGAGGGAAGGCTGGTTTCATCCCAATTTGAATCTGGATAATCTCGATCCGCGTTGTGCCGAACTGGATTATCTGACCGGCGACGGGCGTCATATCCACGCCGACTACATCGTCAGCAATAATTTTGCGTTTGGCGGTATCAACACGTCTTTGGTTTTACAGCGCTGGGATAGCTGAGTTGACCGAAAGCATTGCCGAATCGGGTATCGAAAGCCGTTTGGCGTTCACAGTAAAGCATTGGTGTTTCTGGCAATCCGTGCATCATCCCCAGACCAAGGTCTGGCCCAAAGGTGAAATATTGCCGCATAACCAAGGCAAGGCCGATATGGGGTTTTTACCGGCAATGCAAAGGCGCAGATTATCGCCTTTAGCCAGAGCCGCCTGCGCTGTGGCCTGGCGCTGTCGCGGCGAAAATGGCGACATGCCCTCGGTGTTTTTTTCAAACCATGGCGAAAGTCAGTATTATTTCGAGATGCTGGAAGAGTTGGCAGAGGGCGAACATGTCTCGCCTAGCCGCTTTAGTCAATGTGTACATAATGCCATCGCCGGCTTGGCGAGTTTTCATGGCTCCAGTTTTCTGCCTTATGTCGCCTTGGCCGGCGGTACGGAAGGGCTGTTTTCGGCTTTTCTGGAAGTCGGCGGCATGCTGCTGGATGCTCCCCAGGTTTTGCTTGTCTGCTACGAACAGCCTCTCCCCGACGCTTATTTACCCTTTCTCACCGGCAGTCAAACGACCTGGGCTTTGGCGATGACGCTGGCGAGGTCTGGCGACGTGGGGCCGCAATTGCAGTTGACGCGCGAGCAGGCAAATGGCCCGGCATCGCCGGAAAATGGCTTGCCGAAGTTAGTTCAATCAATCATATCTGGCCAGCAAAGCGGCTATTGTCGGCAGGATAGGGCTATCTGGCATTGGCGTTTGGATGGTGTTTCGTGATTTCGATTGCCAGCAGCGTAAGCGATCTGCCGTAACCCAGGGTATAATCCACGCTTGGCGTAGTAATTTATCGCGCGGTTGGCGCAGATACTTTGGTGCTTGGAGTGATGCCAGAGGACAATACAATATCAACCGATACTCGCTAAATCGAGGCTTTAGAGCGATTGTCAGGCCGAGTCGAGTATCGCAATAGGAAACAACACCCGTATGAAGACCCAAGAAGACGTATTCGCCACCTTAAGAGAATTGATGTCGGAAATGTTCGAGTTAACGCCCGATGACATTACCTTGGAGGCTAATTTGCGGCAGGATTTGGACATCGACAGCATCGATGCGGTGGATTTGATGGTCAGACTGCGCGAGATCACCGGTAAACGCATCAATCCAGAAGACTTCAAAAATGCCCGCACCATTCAGGACGTGGTCGATACCGTTTATCGGATCAGCGCTGAATAGGCTGAATGTTTAAAGACTTTCTCAGCAACCTGGTCCCGACGAAGATTCAGGCAAATCCCGATACCAGCGTTTGCCCAAAATCCCCAGCAGAGCCTCGGCAAATTATCCTTAATGTGATTATCGGGGCAGCGACTGTCAGCTATCCCTTTCTGATTTGGTATTCCGCCGATTATTTTCAGCCGCGGGCTATGGCCCTGGGGTTAGCCGGCCTATTTCTGCTGCGTTACTGGCTGCAAAAACATCGCAATTCGGCCGGCCTAGCCGAGTCTCGGCTGATATTGGCGTGCGCGCTGTTTCTGTTGCTTGGTGCACTGGTTAACGATGCTTACTGGCTGCTAGCTTATCCGGTGTTCGTCAGTCTACTGTTTTTTACGGTATTTTCCTTTAGTTTGATTCATCCGCCGACGGTGGTGGAACGGCTGGCCAGGCTGGAATTTCCGGATCTGCCGGCTCATGGCGTGCTGTATACCCGCAGAGTAACGCTGGTTTGGAGCTGTTTTTTTCTCGGCAATGCGGCAATTTCTTTGCTGACGATTTGCTATGGCGACCGCTGGTTGTGGAGTCTTTACAATGGTTGCATCTCTTATGTACTGATGGGTTTATTGATGGCAGCGGAAATGGCGGTGCGCCGCAAAGTGAAGGCCAGCTTTTGAGTATGGAAAATCAGGGAAGCGAACCAGATGTTTTGTTTCCGGAAACGCTAAGCGAACACATTCAGCTCGATGGTATGGTGCTGGCGTTGCGCATCCCCAAAGATTTAACTTATTTCAACGGTCATTTCGACGAAATTTCGGTGGTGCCCGGAGTCGTGCAGATTCAATGGGCGGTGCATTATGCCCGGCAATACTACGGTTTAGCTCGCGACTTCAGTCATATGGAATCGGTAAAATTCAAAGAGCTGTTGTTACCTGGACAAGAGCTGGAATTAGCATTGCACTATCTGCAACAAGCCGGCAAACTCACTTTTTGTTACCGTTCGGCAACCTGCGAATATAGCTCGGGTAGAATCTACTTTCATGACAACCTTATTTAAGCCCTGCATCCTGATTCCGGTTTATAACCATGAAAAGCCGCTCCCCGGCATTATTGAGCGTTTGGCGGCGCATGAACTGCCTTGTCTGTTGGTGGATGACGGTAGCGATGCGTCCTGCGCCCAGGTGATTCGCGGCTTAGCTGAGCAATATGACTGGGTGCAAAGTATCAGGCTAGAGGTAAACCAAGGTAAGGGCGCGGCGGTCAAGGTCGGCATTCTGGCGGCTCAAGCCCAAGCCTATTCGCACGCGCTGCAAGTCGATGCCGACGGCCAGCACGATTTAAACGATCTGGATAAATTTCTAAGCGCCGCCAGACTAGCGCCGGAAGCAGTGGTTATCGGCCGAGCCCTGTTCGACGCATCGATTCCTAAACTGCGCTACTACGCTCGCTACCTGACCCATATTTGGGTACATATCAACACCTTATCTTTCGCCATCCCCGACTCGATGTGCGGCTACCGGGTTTACCCGCTGGCATCCGCCGCGAACTTAATCCAAAGCATTGCCACGGAAGATCGCATGGGCTTTGATACGGAAATTTTGGTGCGGCTTTATTGGCAAGGGGTGTCTATCGTCTCCATTCCCACCCAGGTTCGCTATCCGCTGGATGGCTTATCGCATTTTCGGGCTTGGGAGGATAATCTGCTGCTCAGTCAAACCCATGCCCGTTTATTTTTCGGTATGTTGTTACGCTGGCCAAAACTGCTGCTGAGGCATTTGCAATGACACGCGCAACTGCCGCTACCCGGCATTGGGCCGCTGTAGAGGAAAACAGCCTGTTGTGGGGCATACAGGCTTTGGTATGGGTATATCGGCTGTTCGGCCGCTGGGTATTTCGTTTATTTTTGCGACCGGTGGTGAGTTACTACTTTCTGGCCGGGCGTCTTGCCCGCGAGTCTTCGAGGGAATATCTGCGGCATCTGTCCAGATTTTACCCGGAGTTGGGTTTAGGCGGCGGGCTCTGGCAAAGTTACCTGCATTTCTTAAGCTTCGGCGAAACCTTGCTGGACAAAATTGTGGTGTGGACCGGCAATATCACGCCGGAACAAGTGGATTTTCCTAATCGCCAGCTGCTGCTGGATTTGATCGAGCAAAAACGTGGCGCCATGCTGCTGTCCGGACACATCGGCAATCTGGAAATCTGTCAGGCCATCGCCACGATGCGCGGCCACATCCATCTCAACATCTTAGTGCATACCAAACATGCCGAGAAGTTCAACCGCCTGCTCGGCAGTCGCGGCAGCGCCACGATACAGCTGATACAAGTGACGGAGCTAAGTCCGGCGATTGCGATCAGCTTGCAGGAAAAGATCGAGCGCGGCGAATTTCTGGTAATGGTGGGAGACAGAGTACCTGTGCAAGGCAGTCGCACCGTGCCGGCCAGCTTTCTGGGAGAGGACGCCGAATTTCCGCAAGGTCCGTATCTGTTGGCTTCCTTGTTGCGTTGTCCGGTTTTTACCCTGTTCTGCTTCCCGGTAGACGGACGCTTCAAAATTCATCTTGAACCGTTCTCGGACAGTATTCGTATCCCGCGAGCCGAACCCAAACGACAAGACATGCTGCAATCTCTGGCCAGACAATATGCCGAACGGTTGGAAACGTATTGCCGCATTGCACCACTGCAATGGTTTAATTTTTACCCGTATTGGCGCAAGCCGGCCGCGGGTGATAGCGGTCAGATAGCCGCCGAGGACAAGTAAATATGTTGCGCGCCGAAGTGGAATTAACTGTGCCGTTTCACGACATTGATCTGCTAAACATCGCTTGGCACGGGCATTATTGCAAATATATCGAGATTGCCCGTTGCGCGATGCTGGATAAAATCGGCTACGGTTACATGGCCATGAAAGAAACAGGATACGTCTGGCCGATTGTGGATTTGCAGTTGCGTTATGTGCGTCCTGCGCAGTTCGAGCAGCGGATTCGGGTATCGGCGGAGCTGGTCGAGTGGGAATACCGGATGAAGATCAAGTATTTGGTCGCCGATGCCGAAACCGGCGAAGTCTTAGCCAAGGGCCATACCATCCAGGCGGCCGTCGATGCGGTCAGCCGCGAAATGTGCTTCGCTTCGCCAGCGGTATTTTTGGAAAAACTCGGCATTAAAATCGATTCGCCCTAGACAGACGCTAGCTATGGCGCTTGTGTTCAGGACTTTCCTGGCTTGTTCTATCTGTTGTACTGTCGCGTCGCTGTTTTGCTCAGCGTCAGCATGTTCCTAACCTTTTGCTCGAGGAATTTTGACTATGTTCAGAAAAAACTGCATTTTGATGTGGCTATGCCTGGCTGTTTTGGCGGTAGGTTGCAAGAAGGACCTGAAACCCGGCGAAGGTGCTGCCGCGGCCGTGCAGCCCGCTCAGGTTTATTACACGCAGTTCAGCCTGTTCGAGGAACAAAACAAGTTTCGCACCACCAATTATCGTAAAGGCCAATTGATTCCGATCAATACGCCGGTCGCGTTGCTGAAGCTGAATTCCGACGAAGCGGTGCTGAGGATAGAATCCAGCGGCCAACTGATTACAGTCGAAAACGTGCAAAAGTTTACCAAGGACGATATGCCCATCGCCTTCAGTAAAATTGCCGGTACCAGTAAGGTCGACCTTAACCAATTTACTGCCGCTGAGCGTGAGAGCATTTTGGTGGGGCAGGTGAAGACAGGCATGAGCAAAAAAGCCGTACTAGCCGCCATCGGCTACCCGCCGCAGCATGTGACGCCTTCGCTGGATAGCGACGAGTGGACTTACTGGTCCAACCTGTTCAACCGCTTTGTGGTGAAATTTAAAAACGGCAAGGTCGATAGTATTGTCGAATAAGCACCAAGCTTTTTATGAATCCAGCCCTTAAGTATCTTCTCTCCCGCGAAAGCGGGAGCGACGATGTGGGCTTCGTGGCGCGGTATAACGGCTCCGAGGAATTTAAGGGCCGGGTTAATAATCGCTGGCCTATTCAAACCCCAATCCTGCTTTTGCCCAAGCTTTGCTGCCTCCTTCCAGATTACTTAAATGCTCGTAACCCAGTTCGTGTAGCGTTTTGGCGGCGGCATTCCCCATTGGGCCGCCTTCGCAATACAGATAAATTGGAGTGGTTTTATCTTGGGGCAGTTTATCCAGGTGTTTCTCGACGCTGTTGTAAGGAATAAACGCATCGGTGCCTTTGATATGGCGCTGCTCCGGGGTATGCACGTCCACCAGAAAAATATCCTGACGTTGCATCAGCTGATTTAACTCCGGCGCCGTGACCATTTGTAAATAATCGGGTGCTTGAAACGCGCAACCGCTCAGAAACAGGGCCAACGCTGCACTGGCATAGGTTTTATTCATGGCTTAAATCTCCGAAATCAGATGGGTGCGTTAGGGATTTTGGCAACGATCCAAGCTTTCGCTTAACGTGACCGTTTGTAAATTCTCGGCGGTAATGGCGTCCAGCAGGGGCGGCAATACCTCCAGAATCACTGGTTGGCCGCTGCTGGTCCGCGCGACGTTACTGTCATGCAACAACAGAATGTCGCCAGCCTTCAGGTCTTTCAATAGTTTTGCCAGAACCACTTGCGGATTGCCGTCGATAGTATCAAAGCCGCGCCGGGTCCAACTCGCCAATTGCAGCCCCAAACGCTTGAGTACCGGATCCAACAGAGGATTTCGCAGGCCTACCGGCGGCCGGAAAAATCGCGGGCGAATGCCGGTCACTTTGGTCAGAGCCTCCTGGGCGGCGTTGAGTTCCGCCATCCAGCCATTTAACAACAGAAACGGCAAATGGTATTGGTGGTGCATGCTGTGATTTTCCACCGCGTGCCCGCGTTTGACGATGTCCCGGCATAGGTCAGGGTAGCGTTGGGCTTTGGCGGCGATACAGAAAAATGTCGCCTTGGCACCGCGCTGCTCCAGAATATCGAGCACGGCCGGGGTGATGTCCGGGTCGGGGCCGTCGTCGATGGTAATGGCGATTTCGCCGCGCGCCACAGAAGCGGGCGGTAACGAGGTCCAGTTAGATCCCGTCCAGTCGCAACGCGGCCAAAGGCCGGCAAAGGTTAACACCAAGTGGTCGACAATAATCGCAGTCAGGGCCCAGGGCCAGATACTAGGCTGCACGGCTACTGCCAACAGCGCAGCGGCGGTTAACCACAAGGAAGCCTTTATCAACGGCGTTGGTTGCCAATCTCGGTAAGCGGAAAAATTCATCATGAGTGGGATAGTGGGTTGGCCTTGTACGCGTCGCCGGTGCCGAGCAAGGCGGCGATCAGGTTTTTCTGCACTTCCGAACTGCCGGAAAACAAGCGGCCGGCCATGGCATCCTGCACCAATTCCGCCAGCGCACTACCCGATTCCAAGCCGGCCGCGCCCATGATCTGCACCGCATCCAGGCTGGATTGCAAGAAAGCCTCTGCGGCGTATAACTTGGTTTGCGCCGACGCCAGGGTAAGGCGTTGACCGGCGTCGCAAAGCCGCGCGCATTCGTTTAACCATAAAGCGATAGTATCCAGCCTTAGCTTCATCTCGGCAATCCGATGGCTGATGGCCTGATGCTTACCCAGATGCACACCGCCCGAGCGCCGCTCACGGCTGTAACGAACCACCTCCGTTAGCTGCCAGTCCATGATGCCGGCAATGCCGGCAAAGACAAAGGCCCGCTCGTATTCCAGCGCCTTCTGGATCATCTGCGTGCCGGCACCGATCTTTCCCAGCAGGCGATCAGCATCGAGCCGGCAATCCTGCAAAATCACACTACCGGTGGCGCTGCCCCGGCAAGCAACCAGCGCGGCTTCATCACTAACACGGCAGCCGTCATCGTTACGGGAAACCAGAAACGCGCAAATCTTGCCTGCCAATTTGGCGTACACCACCAAGCAATCGGCCACGGGGGCGTTGGTGATATAACGCTTTTCGCCGTTCAACACATAACTGTCGCCGCGTAACGCCGCTTGGGTTGTCATCGCCTGTACGTCGGAGCCGCAAGAAGGCTCGGTGATCGCATGCCCGCCCAGCCATTGTCCGCTGATTAAAGGCGGCAGAAATTGTGCTTTCTGCGCCTCGCTGCCGTACAACAGAATAGGAAAAACCGATCCCCACAAATGCGCATTGACTGCCAGCATCAGGCCAGGGTCGCGGCAAGTTTCTCCGAGTCGGCGATGGCTTTTGACTAGTGCAGCAAAGTCATCTGCAAAACCGCCTAAGTGTTGGGGGAGGGCATGGCGGAACACACCCAGCTCGGCGACGGCACGTAGCCGGGCTTTGATTTGGGCATCATTCGGTGGGCCTGCATAAGCGGGTATGCTGGAGAAATCGGGGATTTTAGTCATGATGGAGCTAGTGGCGAACCTAATAAAGCCCAATTGTATCGTTCCCACGCGGAGCTTGGAAACGCAGGAAAATCGCAGCCGTCATGTCGGCAGAAAAATGCAGCACAGTGGCAACAGATCTTGCCTCCTATTCCCAGGCACCCAGCTAAAGGTATCCAGTGGTGGGTGATCAAAACCTTCGCCCACCAATTTAGTTGCTAGTTGTTTTTTCGACATTCGGCCGTGAAGCACAAAAGGTGGCGGTAACTTGCTGTCCAACGCTAACAAAATAGCATCCAGATATTCGGTGCGCTCGTTTAGGACCAGTACTTTTCGTCCCAGATTAAAAGCTGTAATAATCTCCCGAGCAATCGCCGCCGTTCGATACAAACCCAGCCAAATTTTGAACGCCTTGGGTCGGCCAAAAGCCGCCAGAAGAAACAAAAGAGCCAATGGCAAATTTCTAACCTAAAGCCGGCGTAGGGTCCAGGTGAGCTTGCGAACCTCACCGCACGCTACGGGCAGATATGGTTCGCCCCCCTCCATACGGACACGACAATTAGTTTTTTAATATCCAAAATTTTGGATATCTTCAAGCAGGTCTTTAACCTGTTTCCCAATTCTCTTGTGAAAGTGGAACTCTATTTCCTCATCCGTTAGCGAACCGAGTTTAAAATCGAAATATTCAACCAACACGTCTTTTTTCTGATCAAGACTATAGTTATCGAAATTAGGTATGTAGTTAGTCTCGTATCTGCGGTAACTTAGCTCTTTAAAAGCCCGTGAAAATCGTTTCGGTTTTATTCCGACATTAAACCGTTTTATAAGCTTACGGACGTAATTATCTAAAGAATGCAATAGCGATTCATCATTTATTTCTGAAAAGAAGAACAGCCAGCCTTTGCTTTTATTTTCGAACACACAGCCGGTAATTCTTAGATTTAGGCGCCACTCCAGAAATTTTTCATTTTTTAGCTTTGAATGTTTGTGGCTTGTAAATATTGCTGCGATTGATTCTTTAAGCTTTTCGACTGTTTCTGTTCTGGCCGATACACTCCCGTCACTGAACTGATAACCCAAATAATCAAACCGGTCTTTGACGTCGCCAATGCTCGATTTTTCGGGAGCTTTAATGGGGTCGTGCACCCTTAATCCAATTCGGCTAAATCTCGAAATAACATCCTTAGCGACTTTTTCTGCCTGCTTAGAGTCACACAAAATCAGAACATCATCGACATAGCGAGAATATGCGATACCCGGATAAGAATTCATATGCCTGTCTATATTAAGCAAATATACAGCCGCCAAAATGTTTGATATAGCTAATCCTTGAGGCACACCAATTGCGGAAGGTTTATCAGATGCTTTGGATACGATAACTGTGGGCGACGTTATTGCAGCCAGGATGACATTCATTATTCCGGGATCTTTGATACGCTTGCGCAAGCGAGACTCAAGTTCCTTATGCTTGATAGATGGATAAAAGTCCGAAACATCTAGCTTAATGTAGCCAGAATATTTTCCAGATACGACATCAGTTTTTATTCGCTTGATGACATTTTGCGGCAACTCTAAGGATAAGCCTGACTTAAATCTTTCTGAAAGAAATTCACACATTGCTCTCATGGCGATGCGGTCTCTAACTGTCGATATAGCAATTTCCCTTGGCTTTTTTCCTCGACCTTTACTAACAAGTTTTAATTTGTATTTAGTAAACTGATACGTGCCAGCCAATATCTTTTTCGAAAGAATTGCTACCTGATCATTTAATTGCTTACGAAAGGCATATTGATCTAAATTGTCTATCCCTGTCGCTCCAGAATATACAATATGGTCGGTGAATATTTGTTTTAGGTTGTCTTCCGAAAAATAATTAGCGAATTGCTTCCGTACACTCACACTAAATCCTCTCCAAGCCAAAAAATAAGATAATTGGCAAGAAATACAAGAGCATTAGCAATAAATAATGTTTAAATATCCAATAACTTATACTGACCCAGTGATACCAGGTTGGCCTTCTATCTAGGTCTTTTTTTAATTTAGTTTTCGGGTCTT
Organism: Methylomonas sp. 11b; assembly: GCF_000515215.1. Classification (NCBI taxonomy): domain Bacteria; kingdom Pseudomonadati; phylum Pseudomonadota; class Gammaproteobacteria; order Methylococcales; family Methylococcaceae; genus Methylomonas; species Methylomonas sp. 11b. Next base: position 647,206 of record NZ_KI911557.1, on the reverse strand, counting down.
TAGTAGTGGTACAAGTTACATATTCAATACATAAGGCGAGGTAATAGTCGTAATCGGTATGGTTTTCGCAAAGCCCCAAAATTTGCTCATATTCTTTTGATATAGCATCTATATCGGCATTGGCTGTTTTTGCCTTTTGATAAAAAGTATTGAGAGCTTCATAGCATTCTTTGATTAGTCCTGCACGCTCTTTAAAGGAAAGACCGGTAATAAAACCGGACATGCAAAGTATTAACACTGAATAGACTACCCAGATGATTCCGGGCAAATCATTGTTAGGGCCTGAATTGTTGATCTTAAGATAATAAATAGAGGCTGCCACGCCGCAGAACGAATACCACAGCATTAATAGCTGAGATTGAAAGGCATTAGATAAAAGCCTTCTCTCTGCTTGAATCCGTGCTTTTCTTGTCCACCACACATTATCTATAAACGCCATAAATTTCCTTATTAGGGTGTTCCTGAGTGTCTATAAGTAGTAATAGTAACCACCCCTAGCACTAGGGGCAAAACACCGTAGTGTTTAAGAGACAAGCTCTTCAAAATTAGTTGCACTCGTTAGACGAGTGGCCAGTCGAAACTGGCACACTCAGGAACAAAACTGTTCAATTCTTAGCAGACGCCGGATTTTACGCTAAACCATAGCGATTTGCATCGTTCGCCATAGCTCGTAGGATGAGTCGAATCTTTGTGTTGCCGGAGAAACGAGCGAATCCCTCAAGAAGCTAAGGGTTGTTGCTACTCTCCCAATCAAGCATTGCAAATAATATTGAACGACGGGTATTGAACTAATAGTTGCTATTGAATCAATTTGAGCGACTGGCGGCAAAGGGTCGATTGTGCATTTCCATACACCCAAAAGCCACCATTCATTACTTACCTAGTCGTATCGGAACCGGTGGCGGTACTCGTTGTTATGTGCTTCGAGCAAAGCAATCAGTCTTGCGTTTTCAGCTTGAAGATCGGATAAAAGCGCATTACTAGTCATCAATGTCATATTCGGATAACAATATTGCCATATCTTCGCCAACACCCCAGCCGACATTCGAGCCTTGCTTTGCAACTTGCTCGAGTCTGTGTATAAAAGCTGGGCGTTTGGCTTCCGGCAAGGCCATGACATATTTCAATGCTTGTTCGAACATACGCACTAAGGCATCAAAATAGCCTTCATCGTCCATGCCGCAGTAACCCAGGAATACAAACACTTCCTCGCAATAAAAAACCGATAGTTCAGCCAGTCCTTCGGGTTGACCGAGCGCCTTTTTGTAATCGGTAATCGCTTTCTTCGCTTTGGCCACAGAGATGGGTTGATTGCGCATGACATCCGGGCAAATCCAGCGGGAAATCGTGTCCTTATAGGGTTTAAGAATATCCTCGCCCAACCCGAATCGTGCATGCAGAAACGTTTGATTATCTTTATTGGCTGCGTATAGATCCTGTATCAGCCCGATCAGACCAACTCGATCGACGTCAGCCAATTTGGATTTAACGTCGTTCCAGCTTGCTTTGCCTTTTTTCTGTTTGCTAGTCATTTGCTGTCGGTTGTTTTCTTTTGATTCGTTTTTGCAATTACCCTAAGTTATATCATTAGCATTCAGCGCTAACCATCACAGTCAGATAGATTTGACACAGAAAGGGGCTATTTTTCCCGAACGGGAACTTCGATGCTTGTCTCTCGTAAATTCTAAATTAATTTTCCCGTTCGGGAAATTAAACTTGCATATTGATTGTTTTCGCCTAATACTTTCCCGAACGGGAAAAACCTCATGATCAACATCCAATATACCCAACAACTTGGCCAAGCGCTGCGCGCCGCCCGCAAACAGCTCGGATTAACCCAATCCGAACTGGCGTTGGCGGCAGGTGTTGGCGTTCGCTTTATCGTCGACCTCGAAGCCGGCAAGCCGACCGTGCGTCTGGAAACGGTGATGCGCGTTATTGAAGCACTGGGTGGGCAGGTCATGCTCGATGGTCTGCCGGACATAACCGAAGTACCATGAGTTACATGCTCGCCGTCTATTTATTTGATCGTCGAGTGGGAGATTTGGCCCTGGTTGAAGGCAGACTCCAATTTAGCTACAGCGCCGACTGGCTGCAACAAGCCGACGCCGTCCCTCTGTCCTGTTCATTACCGTTGCAAGTAGAGGTTTTCAATGATCTGCAGGCGAGGCCGTTTTTTGCCGGCCTGTTACCGGAAGGCAAATTACGCCAATTGATCGCACGCCAGTTTCAGATCTCGAAACAAAATGACTTTGCTTTGCTCGATCATATTGGCGGTGAATGCGCCGGCGCCGTTTCGCTTTTGCCGCTAGACCGATTGCCCGCTGTATCTGATCAAGCGAACGAGATCGACTGGTTATCCGACTCTGACGTACTAGCCTTGCTGGATGAATTGCCACAGCGGCCGATGCTGGCTGGTCAGGATGGTTTGCGCTTATCATTAGCGGGCGCTCAGGATAAATTGCCGGTGGTGTTTGATGGTCAACGAATCGGTCTGCCCCGCAATGGCTCGCCCAGTAGTCATATTCTCAAACCGGCCATCTCAGCCGTTGAAGACAGTGTGATCAACGAAGGTTTCTGTCTGGCACTGGCAGATGCGATGCAATTCCAGACCGCACAGTCGAGGATTTGTGCCGTTCGCGACCGTTCATTTCTGCTGGTTGAGCGATATGACAGAACTCAAGCTGCAAATGGCCAACGCTTGCGTCTGCATCAGGAGGATTTCTGTCAGGCGCTTGGCGTAATACCAGAATTGAAATATCAGAACGAGGGTGGGCCGGGTTTGGACCAGTGCTTTGACTTGGTCCGCCGCGTGACCCGACCGAGTGCGCCGCAGGTGTTGCGACTGCTGGATGCGGTCATTTTCAATGCCTTGATTGGCAACCACGACTCCCATGCCAAGAACTTTTCTATCTTGTATGCCGACAAGGGAGCAGTTCTGGCACCACTTTATGATGTCCTGTCAACCGCCGTTTATCCCAGCCTGACGCCCAAGATGGCAATGCAGTTGGGTGGCAAATGCAAATTCAGCGAAGTGCAGGCCCGACATTGGGATCGCTTTGCTCAAGCGGCGGGCTTATCGGTAGCGCAAACCCGAAAACGTATCCTCGGTTTGTGCCAACGGCTACCCGTGGTTGCTCGCAGGTTGCAGACATCGGCGAACCATGAATTCGCCGGAAATCCAGTGGTTGAACAAATCGTACAACTGATCGAACAACGCGCGGCACTGACAGTCAGGCGGTTCGCCGGGTTTGATTAAACTCCAAAGCTCTTGGATACGCGACACAGACTATAGCAAGGCCGGTGACTGTCACTTATTGAAATGCTTGGGGTGATCTAATTGATATTTGGAAAAATAGGATAGCTCGCTTTCCTCTGGTGATACAGAGGGCAGATGAGAATAGAGCTTGTTGACCACATTTTTGAACCACAGTGGTCTGTAGATTAAGACAAATATCAGGATTGAGTCGGTGACCGGGACCGGGAGTATTTCCAAGCAGCCGATGGTGACTAAAACTAGAAACCACTTGAGACGCCATAGCAGCGGCGGATTTCTGCGTTTAAAGTGAAATATTTTCTTCATGTTCAACCAGTTTTACCAAGGCGTTATTCAAAGGGAACGTGGCAATCATTAGGCATAAAAAAAGGACCAGGTGTAAACCAAAGTCCTTAATTTTTATGGTGCCTCAGACCGGAATCGAACCGGTACGACCTTTCGGTCGCGAGATTTTAAGTCTCGTGCGTCTACCTATTTCGCCACCGAGGCCTTCTTACTGATGAAGTGCGAAGGCCGCGAATTCTATAGCATTGATTAAATTTGTCAATTGAAAAATGGCAAATTAATGTCGGTTTATCCGTTCGCGATGGCAAATCCTAATAGGCCTTAAACCGCTTGTTTGATTCTGAGTAAGGCATTTTCCAGATTGGTCATGCTGGTGGCAATAGAGATTCTAATGTGGCCAGGGCAGCCGAATGCTGAGCCTGGCACTAGGGCCACGCCGGCTTTTTCGATTAAGAATTCGGCAAATTCCAGATCGTCGTTGATACCGTCCAGTCTGCTCAGCAGTTTTTCCACATTGGGGAACACGTAAAAGGTGCCGTCGGTGGGCAAGCATTCAATACCATCAATACTGTTCAGTTCGGCGACCACATAATCGTGACGCTTTTTAAATTCCACCATCATCGTGTCTATGCAGCCTTGATCACCATTCAGGGCTTCTTCGGCGGCTACTTGCGAGATCGATGTGGGGTTGGAGGTGCTTTGTGACTGAATGATGCACATCGCTTCGATCAACGGTGCTGGCCCTGCTGCATAGCCGATCCGCCAGCCCGTCATCGAATAAGCTTTGGATACGCCGTTTAAGACGATGGTGCGATCATAAAAGCCGGGGTGGGCGTTAAGGATGTTGACGAATTCCCCTTTGTTCCAGAGAATCAACTCGTACATGTCGTCGGTAGCGATCAACACCTCTGGAAAATCCAATAACACGTCGCCCAGCGCTTTTAATTCCGCCAGGCTATAAGCCGCTCCGGTGGGGTTGGACGGACTGTTAATGACCAATAGGCGGGTTTTGGGGGTGATGGCTGCGCGCAGTTGTGCCGGGGTGATTTTAAAATTTTGCGCTTGACCGGCTTCTATTATAACGGGGACGCCATCCGCCAGAAGTACCATATCCGGGTAGGATACCCAGTATGGGGCAGGGATGATGACTTCGTCGCCGGGATTCAGTAGTGCCTGGGCCAGATTGAAAAAACTTTGTTTGCCGCCGCAGGACACCAGGATTTGGTTGGCTTGGTAATCCAGGCCATTGTCGCGTTTGAACTTAGCGATAACGGCTTTTTTTAAGCCGGCGGTACCGTCTACAGCGGTGTATTTGGTAAACCCGGAGTTAATGGCTTTAATGGCGGCGGCTTTAATATGGTCCGGCGTATCAAAGTCCGGCTCGCCGGCACCCAGACCGATAATATCTTTGCCGGCAGCACGCATCGCGGCGGCGCGGGCGGTAATAGCCAGGGTAGGGGACGGTTTGACCGCTTTTACGCGGTTAGACAGGGTAATGCTCATGATGCCTCGGTCGAAATTTACTCAAATGGTTTGCATTATACGGCATAACGCTAAAAGCGCCTTATTCCTGAAACAATCTGCCGGCTTTTAAATCGGCAAAAACCTCAATTCGAAAATTTTAAGCGTCGATCTTCCGCGTAGGCCGCCAGCTCGTTCAGTATCGCTTGATTTGCATTGGGCTCCTCCCGCATCAGCGCAATTTTGGCAGTGAAATGTTCCAGCGTCAGCCCGCCATTCGTTAGTGCACCGGTTAGTTTGTCGCGACAATATTGCTGCCAGAGCAGAGCGTCTTCTATCGATAGGGTATGCGGATAATTCCGGGCGCGATAGCGAAACAGCATTTCCGGCAAACGGACGTCATCGAAATCGGCAGCAAAGTCAGATAGTTTGTCGGGTTTTGCTTGCCTGATTCGCGTCATCATCGCTTTGTCGCTGTTGCTGAAAAATCCGCCGCTGTAAATCATCAAATCAGGATCGTTAGGTGAATCTTGATATTGACGGGTAAATACTTGCGACAGCTTTTCCGCTAAAGGTGGCGCAGTCTGAATCCGCTGCACATTTGCTTCGCATCTGCCTAAATCCAGTTGCAAGCGTTCGGCATCGACTGGGCGTATCACCGACAAAGGCGCCAATACCGGGGCTTTGTTGATATGTACGGTTTTTAACGGGATTCTGGCAACGCCTTCCGGCAGCGCGTCTCTGGCAACAAATAGCCGCTGCTGAATTTCTTCTGCACTTAACTCAAGCAAGGGGGCCGGATCGACCGAAAGGTCGTAAACGATGATTTCGTTGTTATTGCTTGGATGTTGTGCCAGAGGCAAGATCACGGCCAAGCTATTATTCCGTGCCGAAAATCGACCGGAGACATGAATTAAGGGAGTAAAGCTGCCGAGTTGCAATAGGTTTAGCGCAGCGTTTTTATATCGATTGGATAATAAATAGTTGAATAGTTTTGGCTGCCGTTCTTTGATTAATTTGGCCATTGCGATGGTCGCATAGACGTCCGATAACGCATCGTGTGCGGCTTCATGGGCGATGCCGTTGGCTTTGGTGAGTTCTTCCAATTTAAAGCTGGCGACGCCGTCGGCATTGACCGGCCGCTCGATACCTTCCGGTCTTAAGGCTTTGGCGGCCCGGACTACGTCGATAATGTCCCAGCGCGAGTTGCCGTTTTGCCATTCGCGCGCATAGGGATCGTAAAAGTTACGGTAAAGCAGGTTGCGGGTGACTTCATCGTCGAAGCGGATGCTGTTATAACCCACCCCGCAGGTACCGGGTTCTGCGAGCTGTTGATTGATCAAGGCGGCAAACTCTGCTTCGCAAACGCCTCTTTCCGCCGCCAATTGCGGGGTGATACCGGTAATCAGGCAGGCCTCGGGGTGCGGTAAGTAATCGTCGGCAGGCCGGCAGTAGGCCATGACAGGCTGGCCGACGATATTAAAATCATCATCGGTGCGGATGCCGGCAAACTGGCAAGGCCGGTCGCGTTGCGGATCTATGCCGAAGGTTTCGTAATCGTGCCAAAAAAAAGTTGCTGTAGTCATTAAATCCGTGAAGATAGGCGGACAGAGTCGGGAAAATTTCCGCAAACATGCTTTTGCGAATACTTGCGGGCAGATTTTATTTTATAATCGCCCGCTCCATTTTATGTGTCCATCATAGGAAAGTGTTATGAAAAAAACCTCGCTACTCGTTTCTACCGTTTTATTTTTGTTCGCCGGTTTAGCCAATGCTCATGGTCCGGTCAGAGCAAAAATGACAGCCACCATCACTGTCGATGCGCCAGCGGCAAAAGTGTGGGATTTGATCAAGAACTACGACGATATGTCTTGGCACCCAGGCATTAAAAGCGTGAAAGGCGACGGTACCAATAACAAAGGCGCCATCCGCGTTTTGACTTTGGCGAACGGCACTATCACCGAGGAATTAAAAGCCTATGACGCCGCAAAATTCTCTTACAAATACAAAATCACCGATATGAGTTCAACCGGCACTATTAAACATGCCGGCCAAGATGAGCCGCTGCCAGTATTGCCTGTCGGTAACTATGCGGCAGAATTGTCCGTGAACGATAAAGGCGGTAAAGCCGAAATTGAATGGGTGGCCACTTACTACCGTGCTTATGTCAACAACAATCCACCAGCAGAATTGAACGAAGAAACTGCCGATAAAGCGGTTAGCAATGTTCTGAAAACCGGTCTGGAAGCGATTGCCAAAAAAGTAGGCTCAGGTTCCGCGACGGTTGAGATCGACATTAAACGCTAAGTTACTGTTTCCGGTTCTCGGTAATTCGCGCCGAGAACCCTCGCTTCCCCTGCCTGTTATTCTCATCATGTGCATCAGATATTCGTTTTTGGTTTTTTCACTGCTGGCTGTATTCCTATCTAGCGCTAGCGCCGATTCGCGTGCCTTTATTACGAATCAGCTAGATAACTCGGTATCGGTAATCGATACAAAAAGCCAACAAGTAATAGAAACGATCAAAGTAGAGGGTAAGCCTGCCGGCGTTGCCTTGAATCAACCGAAGAAACAAGTGTACATCAGCACCCCGGAAGGCGGCGGTTTTGCGGTTTTAGATGGCGAGAAACTAACTACTTTGACCAAGGTTAAGGTCGGAGGGGCGTCGCTGGGGATCACTGCGGATAGAAAGGGCGAGCAGGTATTTGTCGCCGATTGGTATGAAAACTCGGTGACGGTTTTCGATACCAAAAATTTTGCGAAGATCAAAACCATTACCGTCGGCAAATCGCCATCCGGCATGACGGTCAGTCCGGACAATCGCTGGCTGTATGTCGCCAATCGCATCGACGATTCCATTTCGCAAGTCGATTTGAATAAACTGACAATCCGCAATACCACCAAGGTTGGCGCGCATCCATTCGGCATTGCTGTGGACAGTCAAGGAAAACGACTGTACTCCGCTAACGTGGAAAGCGATAACGTGACCGTTTTGGACGCCCGTAGCATGAAGCGTCTAGCAACCATCAAGGTCGGCGCCAGACCGTATGCAGTTTCATTGGCATTGAACGACAGTCTATTGTTTGTTACGAACCAGGACGATAGCACGGTATCGGTAGTCGATACCGCCACATTGAAGCAGATTGAGGTCATCGCTGTGGGCGATAAGCCGGAAGGTATCAGCACGCATCCTGACGATCAAAAGGTCTACGTTGCCAACTGGTTTGACAACAACGTGTCCGTCATCGACGCAAAAACCCTGAAAGTGGTAAATACCATTAAAACAGGGGAGGGCAGCCGCGCTTTTGGCGAGTTCATCGCGCGCTAGGCGATTCGCCATTTTGATGGCCGCGCTTGTATGGTAGACTGCGCGCCGTTGCTAACCTCATTGAGAAATATATGGCTGAAACCGTTGAAGATTTAACCATTAGTTACGAAGACGGCGGCGTTGAAACTGTCAAGGAACTGGACAAAAAAATCCTGAGTAAGGGCGCGTGGGCCACGGTCATTTACCGTTATCAGGATTGGGAACCGGCTAAGAATCAATATAGCCAGGATAGATTTAGTATTCGCCGCTATCAAAAGCGCAACGGCGAATATCAACAAAAATCCAAATTTAATATTTCCAGCGAAAAACAAGCGCAAGAGTTAATCGACGCGCTACAAGGTTGGTTGGCGGAAGGCCAATAAACAAGCTTAGCTTGGCGAGGCCTAAACCGCCTCGCTACACTAATCCACCCATTCGTAAATCTCGGTCAGGGTCGGATCGCATTTGCAACAGCTGGTACCGCATGAAGAGCCAACTGGGCTTAATCGCACTTTGCCTTTGTTGATCCACTTGCCCAGCATGCCGCGCAAGGCATCGGCATCCATATGAAAATGCAAAACCAGATCGCTCAAGGTGGCCCGGCGTTTCTCCTGCAAATAGCTGCGTAAGTCGGACAGTATCATTGCGGGACTCCACTAGTTTGGCGCACGCCGTAAAATCTCAGCAGGAATAGTACCCCGGCAAAGATAAGCGTTAGTGCCAATATCCAGCCAATTGCCGAATTGGGGTGCTGGGCATAAGTCATGCCTTGGTAGAAGAGGGTGGCAGTCAGGTAAGCCACAAACGTAGTCCAGCACACCACGAATAAAGCCCAACTGCCGTTGGTTTCTTTATATATCGCCGCAGTGGCGGCTACGCACGGCGCATACAGCAAAATGAACAACAAATAGGCAAAGGCGCCGATTTGGCCGTCGAAATGCGCTTGCATGACGCCGAAGGTATCGAGTTTGACTTGCTGCTGTTCCGCTGCCGCAGCCTGGTCTGAGATATTAGCGATGCCCAACCCCAATGGGTCGAGCAGCTTGTCGGCAATGGCCGTCAGGTTGTCCGGTACCGTTTGGCAAGCCTCTAACAAGGCTTGGGTTAAATCAAAACTTTTCTCTTCTTCTGCATGATCAGATACAGCCATTTGACTGTACAACGCGTCCAGTGTACCGACTACCGCTTCCTTGGCCAGCACACCGGTAAAAATGCCGACAGTTGCAGGCCAGTTATCGTGAGCGATACCCATGGGCTGAAATACCGGCGTCAACGCACGGCCAATTTCGCTTAGTACCGATTTATCGCTATTTTCCTGGCCGAAACTGCCGTCGGTACCCAAAGAATTCAACACATTCAACACCAGTACCATAGGCACGATGACTTTGCCGGCGTTGAATATAAAGGTTTTTAAGCGTTCCCAAGTTTTGGTGTATACGCCTTGCAAAGTGGGTAAATGATAGGCGGGCAGCTCCATCAAAAAAGGCGTAGGGTTGCCGCGTAACAAGGTGTGGCGCATGATTAAACCGGTCAACACCGCCACTACAATGCCGAATAAGTACAAACCAAACACCAGATTCTGGCCGCCAACCGGGAAAAAGGCAGCGGCGAACAAGGCATAAACCGGCAGACGGGCGCCGCAAGACATGAACGGATTCATTAAATTGGTCAATACCCGGTCACGCTGATTATCCAGGGTTCGGGTCGCGATAATGGCGGGCACATTGCAGCCAAAACCGACGATCATAGGCACGAACGATTTGCCGGGCAGGCCGATGATGCACATGAACCGGTCCATCACAAAGGCGGCTCTGGACATGTAACCGGAGTCTTCCAGCATCGATAAAAAGATGAACAAAAAGCCGACGATGGGAATAAAAGTAGACACCACTTGAATGCCGCCGCCGATCCCGCTGCTGATTAACACAACCAGCCAAGCAGGCCAATTCATGCCAGTTAATAATTCGCTCAATCCGTCAACCAGCAAGGCGCCGACCGCTTTGTCGAAAAAGTCAACGAAAGCGCTGCCAATGTTGATGGTGAACATGAACATGGCGTACATCACCAACAAAAAGATGGGGATACCCAGGAAGCGGTTTAGAACAACGCTATCAATCTTGTCGGTGGTGCTTCGGGAAACTTCGTTGAGCTTACAGACGCTGGCTTGTACCAGCTGGTTTACCAATCCATAACGAGCGTCGGCAGCTAGGATGTCAATTTCATCTTGGGTTTCGACTTCGATGTCGGCACGCAATTGTTCAGCAACTTTTTGTAGTGCAGTACCAGCAAGTTGCTTTGCTAAAGTGTCGTTTTCGAGCAAACGCAGCGCAAGCCAGCGACTGTCGCAAACTAATTCTATGGATTGTTGCGAGAATTGCGGTTGCAATTGGCTTACCGCAGTTTCTATGGCCGGATGGTAGTCGACTTGCAGTGCCGGAATTGGTTTGCTGATGCAGGCTTTGTTGATAACGTCGCGTAATTCCTTAATACCGGCACCAGTTGCCGCGGTAACCGGCACTACCGGGCAAGCCATTTGTTTTGCGAGCAGTTCGATGTCGATCTTGATACCGCGTTTTTTTACCGCATCCATCATGTTCAGGACCAATATCATCGGTACCCGCATTTCTATCAGCTGCGAGGTCAGGTAAAGATTTCGCTCTATATTGGAGGCATCGACAATATTAATGATTAGATCGGCTTGACGGGAAGCCACGTAATCGCGGGCTACTTTTTCGTCTAGGGAGATACTGTCGTCATCGGCCTCTAAAGAATAGGTGCCGGGTAGATCGACCAGACTTATCTGTTTACCTTGGTGTGTGTATTCGCCAGTTTTTTGTTCAACAGTCACGCCTGGCCAATTGCCGACATGCTGTTTGGAGCCGGTCAATGCATTGAACAGCGTGGTTTTTCCGCAATTTGGGTTACCAACCACGCCAACAGTAAAATCCATACTCATACTTTTTCTATAAGTAAGACCGACGCCTCGTTTTTACGCAGCGACAATGAAAAACCGCGAATTTTGATTTCAACCGGATCGCCCATCGGTGCAAAACGAGTAATGGTGAATTCGGTGCCAGGTGTTAAACCCATAGCCAACAACTTCTTGCGATAAACGCCACCTGATTGATCGAATCCAACTATACGGCCTGTATCGCCAGTCGCCAGCGTTTTAAGATATGTCGACATGCAAGCTAATTAATAATTGTTCTCATTAAGTTGCAATATAGCACATGATCCCAAAGGTACGACAGTATTAGTTTAAGGAATAGTTATAGAGAGCACATAATTCGCATAATGTATATTATGTCAAATTATAACAAGCATCCTAGTTACGCTCTTTCGGCTAATCGTTCATTTGCATAAATTTGTATCCGCTCGATATTGAGGGTGGATAAAACATTTCTGAATTGGTCATACACAAGCTCGTTGCCATATTCTGGAATGGGCCAGCAACGACGACGGTGCCGAACAGTACGGCGACATTCCGACCAAGGAAGCATTGGGGGCGTTGGTATTGCTGCGGGAGCACTTTCCACAACTGTAAATTCGCTTGATCAACGTGGTCGATCTCTACAAATTGGTGCCCGCCAACGAGTATCCGCACGGCCTGTCGGATCGGGATTTTGATAGCTTGTTTACCGTCGATAGACCGGTGATGTTCAACTTTGCACGTGCGCGGCTACAAGGAAAAAGGCAGTATTAACACCCCGCTGGAACTGGCGATTCAAAACGAAAATTACCGCTTTAGTCTGGCAATCGATGCGATAGATCGCATCCCGGCCTTGCAAGTGTCCGGCGCGCACGTCAAAGAAAAGCTGCGCGACCGGCAAATCGACTGCCGCAATTATGTCTACGAACAAGGCATAGACCGCTCGGAACACGATCAATGGCACTGGCTGCATTAAAGTTGACGATAAATAGCACGGTACAACTGCCGCATGCGCCGAATATGCGCGTCAGCTAACGGTTTGTCGCCGTAACGGGCCGCTTCGAACAAACCGGTAAATTCCGCGGCGCTGCGCCGCGCATCGCGATGCCTACGGCTGATTTGCGCCAGATATTCACGGGTATTGGCGGTGTCGGCGCGAGGCACATCGTGCAACGCACACAAGCGCGACATCGCCCGGTAATACTGGCGGGCGGCGGTTTCGCCGCCGGCATGGTGGCCGATCACTCCCAAACGCAGGTAATCCCATTGGCTTATCAGCCAAATCACCCACGGAATTTCCCGCAACAAAGCCCCGAAAGCCAGCAAAATCGCCAACAGAATTACAGCCAGCAAACCCAATATGGCCGCCAGCCAATGCTCGCGCAACCATTGTTTTAGCCATTCCCACCAATCGAAAAACACCGCAACGGCGGGTACCAAAGCCTGTTGTGCCGATTCGCTAAGGTCGGCAATGCGGTTGATTGCCGCCGCTTGCCAGGCCGGCATATGGACTCGCTTAGCGGCGGCACGCATGTCCGCCGGGCTCGGCCAACGGCTGCTGTCCCCCTCGCCTCCACCCGACGCTTGTTGTTGCTCGCCACCCGCTTTTTCGGCTGGCTGACCGGAATCGGTTTGGCCGCCGCTGCCGGCTTGTTCGATATCGCCGCCGGGATTTTGCAAGCTGACCTGGCCGAAACGCCACTCCAGATAAGGCCAGTTGATTTGTGGCGTGATCAGATAAAGCCCGCCACCGATGAGCACGATGGCGGCGGTGGCCGCCAAAATGGCCGCGCCCTGCCCTTGGCTGCTGGGCCGGCCAAGACTGGACCGCTGCAAGTCCGCGCCGCGCCGCTGGACTTGCTCGGCAACCAGACAAAACACCACCGCCACAATATAAGGGGCCAGATAAAACAACATGGTCCAGTCGGCGCGGTAATGCGAGGCGGCGAACAACACGATCGCCAACGACACCAACAGACCAAGATTCATCTCACGCCGGCCGGCGGTGACGCAATTGTAGGAAGCCTGCAACATCGCCAACAGATACAAACCGGCGCGCGGCATCCCCCAAATCGGCATAAATACCAATACGAACAGTAAAAAACCGATAAACAACACCGCCTTTTGCCACACCTTACCCGCTCCCGAAAGCCAGTGGCTTTGCCGCCAACCGACAATGGACGTACCACCGAAGACGATAGCCCAGAACAGCATTTCCCGCGCAAAGCTGCCGTATTGGATATCCAAAAACGCATTGCAGGCAACGGCCAGCCATTGTGCTAGAAACAATCCTACATAGACTGGAAAACTCAGCGGCGATGCGGTCATCGGTTAAACAGCTCCGTTAAGTTGTCGCCTCGCCTTACCGTGACGCAATGCGCGCTCAATTCCAACAAACCGGCGCTCAATGTCCGGTTGCCGTTGTCGCGACGGGACACACTGGCGGCGTTTAGGAAACTGTCACGTTCAAACAATACCGCGAACAAATACACGCCCTTGGCCCGCAGCAAAGCCAGCGCCTGCAGGGTTTCGGCATTGCGTTGGGGCGGCTCCGCCAATAACAGCAATACCGTTTCGCCGCGGATGCAATTCAACGCAATCTCGGTCAGCAATTTGGCATACGGCGTGTTGCCGTCTGCCTCTGCGACTGCCAGCGCGTCAAGAATGGTTTGATAATGAAAATCGCCCTTACCGGACAGAATCCGCAACGGCTGCGCGGCATTAGCCAACACGCGGCTGTGCATGTTCTGGCCACAGGCATAAGCCGCCACGGAGGCGGCAATGCGTATCGCGTATTCCAGGGTGCTGTGCTTGCCGCGGCCGATATTGGCATCCTTGGCTAAATCCAAGGGGATGCAGATGCAGGCTGACGCCAGGGGTTCGAACTCCTTGACCATCAACTCATTCAAGCGTGCCGTGGTCGGCCAATGAATATGCCGAGGATTGTCGCCCCGCCGGTATTCGCGCAGGCCGGAAAACTCAGCAGCACCGGCGCCCTCCGGCAAACAATAACCACCTCGGTGAATCTGGCTGGGCGCGCCGAACAGCGGCAGCGATAGGATAGGAAATACCATCGGGTAAATGGTCAGGGTTTGCAGGGAACGATCAGCGCGGCTGCGCGACTCCGCCAAGCCCAACGGAAAGCTGGACGCCAAGCCCATCGGCCCCAGTTTATAAAAACCGCGCTTTTCGCACAGCAAGGGGACGTCGAAACTACGCGCGCCGCGGCCCGGCACGTAAGCGACGCTGCCCAGCAATTTGTCACCGTCGCTGGCGCCTTGTTCTGCGGCACCGACGAACGGTAAGTGGTCGACCAACTCCACCATGAAGCGCGGCAGCCAGCCGCGATTTTGTACGTCGACCCGAAACACAATGGTTTCGCCTTCCAGCGCCCGTTGCGGCCCGATCCGCCGCACCGACAAACGTTGAAGCAACCAACGCGGCCAGAGCATGCCGGTCAATAAGGCGGCGCTGAGCAATGCGGCGATCAGCCATGGCAGACTCTGCTCGCGGCTGATCGCTGCCAAATACGCGGCCAGCGTAAAGCCGCACAAGATTAAAAATTTCAGCCTCAGCGCCATTGCGGTCTAGCGATCAAACTACCGGCGGTGGCAGCCGGTCGAGAATTTCCGCGAGAATCTCGCCGGCATTGCGCCCCAGTACCGCAGCCTGCGGTTTGACGATCAGGCGGTGTTCCAAAATGGCCGGCGCGATGCTTTTCACCAAATCCGGCGACACGAAATCCCGACCGCGTAAATAAGCCAAGCCTTGCGCACCGCGCGCCAGAGCCAAGGTACCGCGCGGGCTGATCCCCAATCGCAAATCGCTGTGCAGGCGGCTGGCGGCGCTGATGCCGACCATATACTTAGCCACGTCCATACTAATATGCACCGCCTTGACCTGAGCCCGCGCCGCCAGAATATCGGCTTCGGACGTGACGGCCGGCAAGCTGTCGATGGGATGAGTCTGGGTTTGTGCTGCCAATATCCGCATTTCTTGTTCGATACTGGGGTACTCCATGCGCAAGCGCATGAAAAACCGGTCCAGTTGGGCTTCCGGCAAGGCGTGGGTGCCTGCCATATCGATCGGGTTCTGGGTAGCCAGCACCATGAACAGTTTGGGAAGTTCATGTGTATGCCCGTCCACGCTGACATGAAACTCTTCCATGCATTCCAACAGCGCCGATTGAGCGCGCGGCGTGGCCCGGTTGATTTCGTCGGCCAGTAGTAAATGGGTAAATACCGGCCCCGGCCGGAATTCAAAATCGGCGGTTTTTTGATTGTAGATGGCGACGCCGGTAATGTCCGACGGTAATAAATCCGAGGTGCATTGCAGGCGTTTCATATCCACCGCCACGGAACGGGCTAATGCCCTGGCCAACATCGTCTTACCGGTGCCGGGCACATCCTCCAGCAACACATGGCCGCGGCACAGCATCGCCACCACGGCCAATTCGATGACCGGCCGTTTACCGATAATGACTTTTTCGACGTTTTCGATTAAAGAAAGCATGGCATCCATTAGCTCAGGATTGTCCTATTAAAGATATGGGCGGGAAATTAGAGAGCCAAGCTTAGCAGAGCCTGGCCGTTTGTCATTCCAGGCTATGGGTTAATGCGCTTGGCCGCGAATTCGGTATCGGAAAATAGCGCCAACACCGCGAATATCACAATCGCCACCAGTGTCGTGCCCGCTGCGGCAACAGATAAACCAAAAAACGTCAACCAGGAAACAAACGCATAATAAATGGCCGGCATGACGGCTTTATAACCAAAGGATATGCCTAAGACCCCGAGTAATAACCAGATGGCAAAATTCAAACCAACGCTAATCCGCGCCAGGTGATAAACCGGTTTAACAATACGGTCCTTACGCTTGCCCAATCCGAAAAATACCAGGCCATAGAGCACGATCAAAGCCGAACCGTAAACGAATAGTTCCGGGTGCTGGGCTGCCGACGTCGCTTGATCGAAGACATAAAGCACGCTTGCATTTATGTTGCTTTGCGCCAATAGATGGTTTGCCAATGTCCCGGGATTCTTGGACTCCGCAGCGTCCGGAATAAAATCCGGGAAATAGAAAACGGCTTGTTGCGGCACGATTAACGTCGCGTTGAGCAATGTATTCCGCGGATATTCAGCGGCCGGTTTGCCGTTAACCGACAATACGCCCGCCGTAAAACCGATTTCATCGCCGGGCATACCGACGATTCTGCTGATCTGCAGTTTGCCGGCAGCATCGTTAAAGCTGATCAAGCGTCCGGCTGCCAAATCGACTTTAGCGGACATTACCATAAAAGCGTTCTTGGACAATTCCTTGTATAAGGGATTGGGTGATGCCATGCGGCTGATTGGGTGGCACAAAACGGTATAAATGATCGGTAAGCCGAAAACGACCACCGCCAGCAGGCTGAGTAGCGTTGGCCACAACGAAGATTGATTAACGCTCATAGTGATTCATCTCAGTTGAAAGCCCTAAAGACTAGCACAGCCTAAAAACCGTGCATGTCGGTGACGTGGACAGCTGGCTGGCCGGGTTTTGGATATGCCTATTTCTCCGCAATGTTTGGCATTTCATTAACAGCGCCGATTTAAATTCGCTGTTGTGACTGTTGACCAAAAAGGTGTGGAAAAGTAAAAACGCTGCTTAGCCGGCAAAGATTGGAAATTTCTGAAAAAACTAACTTATGCTGCGGCGACCAGCGAGCAGGCTTTGTTGCAACTTGTTGTCGTCGACCCATAAGTCGCCAGCCAACAATTGGGCAATCTGAGCTTTCAGTTCGGGCGCGCGGTCAGCTTCGAAAAATAAGTTATGGACTATGTTGGAATGATAAAAGCGTTCTACAAACAGGCGCATGGTGTTGAAGCCTAGCAAATAATGGTAGTCATCCTCCGCGTGCAACTCGGGGTCGGCTTCCCATCCTTCGGTAAGCCCGAAATGGACGCGGTCGGCAACGCGGGCGGCGCCGGTGAGCGCCAAAAATACACCGGACGAAAACACCGGATCGAGGAAGCCGGCCGCATCGCCGCAGCAGGCATAGCGAACACCGTAGCGGCTTTGGTTGGTGTAACTGAAATCCGCTTCGACCCTTACCGGCGCGAATTGCTCCGCTCCTGTTGTTAAACGACTCAGGAGCGGCGAGGCCGCCAGATAACGGCGCAACAATTCTTCCGCATCGCAGTCCTTGGGACGCGCTTTCTGTACTACCAAGCCCACACTGAGGCGCCGCTCGGCCAGCGGAATGATCCAGATCCAGCCGATGTCCACGACCGGCACGTATATATTGCCGGAACGGAACAATTCATCGGCCTCCTCGCCCGGTTGAATGTTCTCGAAGTGGGTGTATACCGCAAACTTACCCAAATTTTCGATCCGTTTGATGCCTTTGTCTTTTCGGCCCATCAGCGCGCTACGTCCGGTGGCGTCGATCAGATAGCGGCAGCGGTATCGGCTTTTATCAGACACAATGCTGACGTCGTCCGCTTGACAGGAAACATCCAATACTTTTTCTTGCTGATGGGTTTCGACACCGTGTTTCGCGGCGTTTTCAAACAGCATTTGGTCAAACGGTGCGCGCTCTATTTGATAGGTTTTGCGGTGTACGCTCAGCGGGAAATACATACGTTGTTCGGTAGCTTCGTCCATAAATACCGCGCCGTTTTTCGATAGATTGCCGGTACTCCAATCTACGCCCAAACGCTGAATAATGGGCTCACTGAACGGCAGCATGGATTCGCCAATATGAAAGCGCGGATGTTTGCCGCTCTCCAGCAGCAAAACCTTATGACCATATTGCGCCAGCAAGGTCGCAGCCGTCGAGCCGGCCGGGCCGCCACCGACCACCACCACATCATGGTCAAAACTGTTTTGCTTGTTGTTTATCATCTTTAAAGATTGATGGATTAGTCGTTTGGATAACCGTCTTCCGCAGCGTTGTAAATGGCGCGGTAAACAGTCCAGTGCACGCCACCGATACCGGCACCGGTGTAAGTAATGATGCCCACACCTTTGTAAAACTCATCGGTGCGCATCACGTCCGGACCAAAATAAAACGGAATCCAGGCTTTGCCGGTTTGGTAAGACTTGGTGTCGGTGGGTTGGCCGAGAATTTCATGAACCTGGCCCTGGGTCATGCCCAGTTTGAGTTTGGCGAACGGGCTATTGGCGGGGAAGTTACCGTCAATTCGCGAGTCCGGCGCGGTACTGGACTGAGCCGCTGGCGCGCCTGCTTGCGCGGGTGCTTTATTGCTGGATGCGCAGCCAGCGCCCAGCGTTAAAGCGACGAAGAATGCTAATGTTTTATAGTGCTTCACAGAGATACCTTCCGGTTAATTTTGTTAGCGGTCAATAGTAGTTCAGTTACCGCGATTTTTCACCATCGTCTGTTTTCGTATAACAAGATGCCACTATTCATAACCACCCACATTAACTTGCCAACCCGGCGTATGCGAGGTTAGTGCGACGGCTTGCGGCATTCTTCCAGTTAAAGCCGCTTCAAGCAAAGGGATTGCAGCCAAAATTGGCATGCTATTTACCGAATTAGTCCAGGACGCCGGAAAAATGATTTCGCCAACTTGCGGTCTGCCAATGTGCATCAGACGTCCGTCTACTGTTCCGGCCGCCAATAGCAAGGCATAGGCAAAAGCCGGATTACCGGAACCGGGAGCCAGATAGCCCGGCCATACCTCATCGTAACAGACCAGCAATAGCTCGCCGCCCTCACAAGACAACTGGCACCAGGCCTCCAACAAAGCCATTGCCAAGGTATCTGATCCCGCCGCCAGAGCAGTGGCAGGCTGGATACATTGCTGAGCGATACTCCAATAACCCGCCGCAGTATTTTGTACGGAATTATGGAAAGCGCTGGGAGACATTACCCCGTCTGTTTTGACCAGTTCGTTACAAATCTGGTCCGTGGTGTTTATTTCTCCGGCCACGCTGGCAAATATCGCAGGTAAGCTTGAAGGCGAACGCTGTGCTTGCTCGCAGGCAGTGATTGCCGCGCTGAAGGCCATTTGCATCGCCTGGCTGCTACGCCGGCGCAATAGCGGCGGAATAGTCTCGCGATTAATATCATAGGCCGGAAACGGCAGGCTGGCCCGAAATGCGGCGTCCGGCGCACAAACGCCCACGCCAAGCAGACTCATGCATTCCATTAAGCGGCCTCCAACAAGACACTGGCATTGTTGCCGCCAAAGCCAAATGCATTGCTCAAGATCAGTCGGGGGCTGACGTTCAATGCTGGCGCTGCGACAAGCGGAAACCGGCACTCGGGGGCGGGCACTTGCAAACCGCAGGTGCCTGGTAAAAAACAGCGCTCCAAGGCCAACAGACTGACCACGACCTCCACGGCACCGGCCGCGCCCAACGTATGACCGAGTAAACCTTTGACGCCGCTACAGCGCGGCGGATGGGGAAACAAGCGCGCTACCGCTTTAGCCTCGGCGAGATCGTTTAGGGCGCTGGCGGTGGCGTGCAAATTGATGTAATCGACCTCGCTAACATCGTGTCCTGCCAACCGCAGGGCCTGCGCCATTGCGGTGGCGGCACCAAGACCCTCCGGGTGCGGGGCGCTCATATGGTGGGCATCGGAAGACTCACCCACCGCCAAAAGGCGGGGCCTATTTGCATTCTCAGCGCCGGGCTTTTCCAGCAATAGCAAAGCCGCGCCCTCCCCTATGTTGATGCCTTGCCGCCCGGCATCCATCGGATGGCAAGCGTCCGCAGAGATGAGTTGCAAACTGTTGAAACCGCGCAGCGTCAATCGGCATAAACTGTCTACACCGGCGACCAACACCGCGTCGCAACACTCTGAGTTAAGTAAGCGTTGCGCAGCGGCCAAGGCTTTGGCGCTGGACGAACAGGCGGTAGAGATGGCATAGCACGGCCCTTGCAAACCCAGTTCCAATTGCAAAAACTCGGCAGTCGCCTGGGCGGTCTGTACCTTGGTGAAATGGAAGTCACTGGGCATGACGCCGTCTTGTTGTAACCGAGCATAAGCGTTCTCGGAATCGTAGATGCCGGAAGTACTGGTGCCCAATATCAAACCCACTCTTGCCGCCCCGTAGTTTGCGATCACCCGCTCTACATCGGCACGAAAACCACCTTGGTTCAGGGCCTTTAAAGCCAACCTGGCATTACGGCAGTCGTAGGCTTGCAAGTTAGCACTTATTTTCGGTAAAGGTGATATTACTTCGCCCACCAGGGTATCAAAAGGAATAGCAAATAATGTCAGAGGCTTTAGGCAAGTTTGGTTGGCAAGCAGACTGGCGTACAAGGCTTCTACATCATCACCGGCAGCGCTGACGCACTGGTAGGCCGTAACGGCGACGGGAGAGATCAGCGGGGAGATAATCATTAATTCTTTGGCTTTTGGATCAGTAGAGGGCAAAGCAGAAAACCCAAGGTGACCCCCAAGCTTACCGAGAGCGCCAGAATTGGCAAGGTGGGCGTTTTACCCAAACCCAGCGCACCGAAGGACGCAATTGTCGTCAGTGTCGATGAGGCGATGGCGTGATAAGTCACATCGGCGTCTTTGCCGCGATTGTCGATAAAAAAGATGCCGTAATCCACGCATAGCGACACCGACAATAACAGGCCGATCACATGCAGGAAGCTGACTTCCTCACCCATTAGCGCCCAGGTGGCGAAAATGAACAGTACGGAGGCCAGGGAAGGCAGCAAAGTCAACAACACCTTGCGCAGATCGCGTTGTTGTAACCTAATAAACAAGGCCATCACGCCGATGCCGATACCTAGCATCACTAAAGATCGATCGCGATATTTGCTCGCCAAGTGATCGAGTTGATCCTTTTGGCTGAAGTAACGCGTGCCTTCCAAGCCAGCCAAACCGGCTATCAATTTTTCGGGATCGTGCTCACCCAGCCACAGCGTCAACATTACCCCAGTTTGGCCGTTCACTATTTGCCCGGACAGAATGTGCCTTACCGATGATTCCATAACTTGCGCGGGTAACAATGGCTCAGGTGCCGCAGATGACAAACTTCCCAATTTTTCAACTGACAGGCCCGCCTTGGCTAAACCCGCTTGCCAGGCTTGCTGAAACTCCGGCGTCAAACCCTGTTGATAAACCTTATGGTTCTGGGTTTGCAATTGTGCAGATACCAGCCACGGAAACAGACCATGATATTCGCCAAGCACACCGTCCTGCCGCAAGGACTGCAAGCGCCGCTCGGCGGCTTCTGAACGTTGTAGCGCCGTTTCCCAGTCGTCAGCTTGGATCAATACAAAACGGCCCGGTTCGATACTGGAAAAGTGCGAGCGCACCGCCGCATCCTGCTGTTTCAACACATCCATGTCTACCGCCAACTTCTGCATATCGTCCATCCAGCGGATTTGCGGCAGGCATAGCCCGGCTAATACCACGCTGAGTGCGAATAGACCCAGCAAGGCCTTGCGGTAACGACCGCAAAAATCCACCCAAGTCGCGATGCCGGGTAAATGTGCGGAGTGCAGTGCAGAATTAGTCAGCAAGGCCGGCAACACCCAGCGGGTCAAACCCAAAGAGGCGACGATACTGGCCAAGGCAAACACCGCAATTTGCTCAAAGCCGGGAAACCCGGTAAAGCCCAAGGCGCCGTAGCCGATCACGGTGGTCAAGCCGCCCATTAACAAGCTGGGCCACAACAGCCGAACTGCAGCTAAAGGCGTGTTGCGATGTTTGGCGCAATGCACCATCACATGTATAGGATAATCGGAGGAGATGCCGATCAAGCTGGCACCCAAAGCCAGAGTCAGGCTATGCACCTGCGGAAACACCAACGCTGTCGCCAAGGTGCCGATCACAAACGAAGCGCCCTGCACCATCATTACCCAGTGCAAGGCCGAAAACGAATGAAACAGGAATAGAAACACCAAGGCCACGGCCAGGCTGGATACCACCGAAACCAGCGTCACATCCTGACTAATCTCGCTTTGCGCGGCCACGCTAAACACCGGCACCCCAGCCATCGATAACTTAAATATGCCACCGGCTTCTGCATTCAAACTAGCAAAATTGGCGCGGATCGCCGTTTGCAAGCGGGTTTGCGCCTCGGAATCCAGCGCAGCCGGACGGCTTTGCAGGATTAAAGCACCGCCGCTGCCGAGCTTGGCTTGCTGCTGAAATTGGCCCTGCAAAGCCTTGAAGCCGTTCAGAGACAGCAGCAAAGGATCCTGTTTGGCGATGGTTTTCACAAAGCCGCCTTGCGGCGACAGCAGGGCTTGTTTCAATCCGTCGGCCTTGGCCTCCAACTGGGTCGGTTCAAACAATTCCGGCGCTTCTGCTTCCGGATTAAGGCTGAATATGCGGGCGTGGTGTGGCGCATACGAGGCAACGGCATCGACCCAATCTCGGGGCGGCTGATCGGCCGGCCAAATCTGTTCCACCTCATCAAGTTTGGCCAGCTGATTCACCAGTCGAGTGCTGAATGTGGCGACGGAAATGGGGGGTTCGCCGGTATTACTCAGACTGGCCGCTGTGGCTGGATCGGTCTTTTCGATGACTAGTAAGTAGCGCCGCGATAATTCACCAGACTTCAACAAGCCAGCCAATAGCCGGGAATCCTCGTCGTCCGTGGCGGTAAAAAACGCGTTCAGGTCAGTCTCGACCTTGACTTGCCAGAAAGTGATCGCCAACAACGGCAACAGCAGCACGAACCAGCGTTTTCGCCAAACAAAAGACACGCCCTATTCTCCGCTGGCTTCCCGCAACAAACGCGGGAGAGAATAGTCCTGTTGCTGCGCTGCCGTGGCTTTCTGCATGCGGTACTCGGTGGATTCGCCGTCCGACTGCTTGATTAAAATGCGCCGTTGTTCGTCTTTGTCATCGCCTGATATTTCGATAGAAGGGAGATCATCGCCGCTCAGCTCCGGTTTCGGCGTAAGCCGCAAAGTCCATTGCGGGCCTTGCTTTTCGGCGGCGATGGCATAGTTAGGCTGCAATTCTTCGGTACGGCCTTGCAGGATGCTGCGAAACACCTTGATTTGCTCGCCCGCAGGCCCTGCCGAATCCAAAGCCGCGCTGTGGCGCTGGTTTTGCTGTGGATCCCAGTAGAGCATGTGCTGTTCGGCGATAGCCATGATTACCCTCGCCGGTTGCAGTTGCAGTTTGACCAGGCTGCCGTCAGCGCCTGAGAGCATGTAACCTTGGCCATGCCATGGTTTGTCCGCCAGCTCTAGTACGCGGGTTTCATCATAATGAAACTGCGCCTGACCCGTTTGGCGAATGCGCGCCAGCAATTCGGTCAGCACGCTGTCATCGGCCGATCCAGCAATTGGCAATAAAGCCAAGAGCAAGAACATCGCGCGTTTAATCGTCATCCCTTAAATACCTTATGGCCGTTCATAGCGATGACTTTAAACGTCTCCAATGCCGGCGGAATCTCCAAATCCGGAAAACGCCGGTGCCGGTAAAACCACTCGCCGGTTCCGAGTAACCCCATCAACCCATACACCACCACACCGGTGTAAAGTGCCCAAGCGGTTTGCCCCGCGATAGCCGGCAAGGCGGCGCAGATGACTATATTAGAGGCAAAAAATAAGGTCCATATCCAGGTCAGATTCCGGCAATAGTCGGCAATGCCCGGCACTAACTCGGGAAATTGCAAACGCACCAAGCGTTCGATAAACGAAGGTGGCGACCACAGGGTATGTCCGAATAAGAATGTCAGCCACAGATAGGCGAATGATGGCACCAGCCAGACAAAATAAGTCGTCGCGAAATAGGCGCCGCCTAGTAACACCGCGGCCAGTAAAAAACTAGTTAAGCGTGCAACTAAGCCAGACGCGGTAAAACCGCGCCACAGTGTCAATGCTGCAAATACAATGAGTTCAAAGCTGGCAAAGCCCAGACTGGCCAGATAAGCACTGAGGAAGGGATAAGCAACAACAAAACAGGCAATGACGACCGGCTTGATGATATTACCCATACTTAACGGGTACGATTAGCGGCGACGAAGTCTGCGAGCGAGCGGAGAGAGAGAAAAATCTGATTGTTGCGTTCGTCGCCGGAGGTGATCTTGATACCGTATTGACGGTCCAGCATCACGCCAATTTCCAGGGCGTCGATGGAGTCCAAACCCAGTCCACCACCAAATAAAGCATCATCCGGCGACAGGTCATCCGGGACGATGTCTTCCAGGAGCAAGCCTTCGATAAGCATGGTTTTCAATTGGCTGATCAAGTCATCTGACATGGCTGTTTAAATTCCATTAATAAACGCCGGATTCTACACAAAATCCCTTAGAGGTTCAAAATCACTTGGATTGCGGCTCAGGCAATGCCAAAATTGCCAAACGCTTAACCACTCAACACCCCATGCCGATAGATAGATACGTGCGTCCTTTCCTGGCTTTAAAGATCCTGTTATTCACGTTACTCGTCCCTGGCGCGGTGCTGATTTACGTGCCTTATTGGTTACTTTCCGATCCGAACAGCAACTTGCCGCAGGCCAATCTGGCATGGGCTCTGCCCTCAGGACTTTTTATCATCCTGGGTTTGGCTATTTATCTGCGTTGCGCTTGGGATTTTGCCGTCGAGGGCTCGGGTACTCCGGCTCCCATCGATCCGCCGAAGACACTGGTCGTGAGCGGACTGTATCGCCGGACCCGCAATCCGATGTTTCAAGGTGTTCTAATGCTGCTAATGGCGGAATGTGTGTTGTTTGCCGATCCGGCCCTACTGATTTATGCCGGCTCGATTGCCCTGTTTTTTCATATTACCGTGGTATTTCGCGAAGAGCCGGACCTCGCCAGCCGGTTTGGCGCGTCTTATAAACTCTATTGTCGACAGGTGCCGCGCTGGGGCTTTGCGTTAAAAGCCTTTTCGCCAGAGCCCGCTTGATTCGCTTTGCATACAATTTCTTTCTTAACTAATTCACCATTTCACTGCCATGAAGGAAACACTGAAGAATTTCATCTTTGCCGAGCTTATTTACCATGAAGATCCAACCTCATTCGGCGATGACGATAATCTACTGGATGCGGGGCTGGACAGCATGGGTATCATGCGTCTGATCATGTTTGCCGAGAAGGAGTTTGGGGTGACGCTGCCGGACACCGAAATCGAACCGGATAACGTCGGCAGCCTGAATTCTCTGGAAAACTGGCTCCGCCGCAGCGGTTACGCCGGATGACCAATTCCACGGAACAGCTGTTCAATCCTGGCGATTATTTTACCTACGTACTCGACCAGGAGATTCGTAATGCCGGCATGCCCGGCGGTTATTGCGGATTTGCGCTGCAACTGGCGGAAACGCCTGATTTGTCTGGCCTACAGAATCGACTGGATTTACTGGTAGAACGCTTTCCGCAAGCATCCGCCAAAATCGAGCCACGCGGCAAGCGTTTTGCGTGGGTCGCCACCGGCAAGCCCATAGCGCTGGAACTTCATGAATGCCGGGCGGATGCCGATGAAGCGGACGAATCGCAACGCATATTGCTGGAGATTTTCAATCGCCCGGAATCCCGGCCGCTGACCGTACACTGGATAGCCGGTGCAGACGGCGGCACCTTGCTGCTGATCTGGTTGCATCCTTTGTTGGATGCCCGTGGCTGCAAGATCTTGTTGGATTTCCTGTCCTCCGAGCGGCCGGAAAGCTTTAAAGATTCGTTGTCGCTGATCGAAGCCAAATTGGCGCAATGGAGCTTTTGGAAAAAACTGCAATTATTCTTCAAAGCCAAACGCCACAACACACAAGCCAATAGCCTGGACAGTTGCCTGCCTACTCAGGTTGAACAAGGCCCACAACGCCTGAAATTGAAATTACAAAGTTTCGATGCCGACCAATCGCAGCGCATTGCCAAATTGGCACAACAATACACTGGCCTTACTGGCCGCACCCTTTATTACCTGGGCTGTTTCATGCGGGCGATGGAACTGGTGGGACCGCCGGCGGCAAAAGAAGGTTATTGCATCCCGTATGCGTTTAACTTGCGTCGGCAGAATGCGCCAACACCGGTATTTGGCAACCACATCGGCTGCTTGTTCGCCCGCGCTACTCGTCAGCAAGTGCGAGACCGAAACGGCTTGTTTGCACATCTACTCAGCGAACATAAACAAGTGGTTAGGGATGAGCTAGATCTGGCTTATCTGCCGCTGATGTGGCTGGGCCAATGGCTGGCACCGGCCAAGTACGCCAAAATCTTACGCAAGCAACACAGCGGCGGCGAATTGAGCTCGCTGTGGTTTTCCGACATTGGTGAGTTGTCCTGGACCAAGACAGGTTTTCTCGGCGTTCCGGTTACCAATATGTCGCTATTGTGCTGGATGCCTCTACCGCCGGGTTTGGCGCTGTTAGCCTGCCAACTCGATGGCAAGCTGGTTTTGTCCTATAGCTACTTATCGCCGGCGATAGACGAAGCGTGGTTGGATAAGGTAATGTCGAAGATGAACGCCGAGTTGCTGGAAACCGGGGAGAACTGAGTGAAATATCGTTCCCGCGCTCCAGCGTACCCGCGAGGCATAAATGGGAATGCAGTTAGAACCGCTCTGCGGTTCGGGACGCTGGAGCGTCCCAGACGAGGTTCCCACGCCGGAGCGTGGGAACCATAAGTAGACAATATTTTTGCCGAAGTCCTCAAATCATGCTGCTAGAGCCCTTTCTAAAACAATGCCAACTCCAACCCGACGCGCTGGCCTTGCAAGAGCGGGATCGGCAAGTCAATTTTCGGCATCTACTGCAAAAGGCGCAAACCATTGCCTCTGCATTACAAGCCAAGGGCATCCAACCCGGCCAGCCAGTCGCCATTCATCTGGATCGTGGCATAGACGCCGCCATTGCGCTGTTCGGCGTCCTACTGACCGGAGCGAGCTATGTGCCACTGGACTTGAAAAACCCAGCCCCCAGACTGAGCTTTATTGTCACCGACGCCCAGGTGCGCGTAGTCTTGGGTTCGGGTTCCGCGCCGAATTGGCTGGATGAAAACTTGTGGCTGGACATCGCCAGCTTTAGCGAAGGCGTTCCGGAGCCAATCGAAATTCCCGCCGAAGCGCTGGCCGCGATTTTGTACACCTCCGGCTCCACCGGCCAACCGCGTGGCGTAGCGCTCAGTCACCGAGCGATTTCGGCATTCGCTTCATGGGCAACCGGCTTATTGAAACTAACAGCTGCCGACCGCATCGCCAGCAGCGCGCCGTTCTTCTTCGATCTATCCACCTTTGATCTATATGCAGTATTAGGCGCCGGCGCCAGCCTGCATTTCGTGCCATCCGGTTTAACCATGGCCCCAGCCCGTTTGAGCACCTGGCTAAGCGAACAAGCCATCAGCGGCTGGTACACCGTGCCCTCGTTGCTGGCCTTCCTGACCTATAAAGGCAACTTGGCGCAAACACCTTTGGCAGCGTTGCGCTTTCTGATCTTTGCCGGCGAAGTGTTTCCCACCCCGGCGCTGATCGATCTGGCCGCCGGTTTGCCGCAGACGGCCTTGTACAATTTCTTCGGCCCTACCGAAACTAATGTCTGCTGCTATTGGCCGGTGGCGAGGGAACGCTTGATCGCCGAACAATCCATCCCCATCGGCCTACCTGCCGCTGGCTGCGAACTGCATATCGATGCCGAAACCGGCGAGCTCTCGGTACGCGGACCGACTCTAGCCAGCGGCTACTGGCGCGACGGTCGCGTGCAGTCTTTTATGAACGCTGACGGCTGGTATGCCACCGGCGACCGCGCCAGCTTTGAACAAGGCGAATACCGCTTTCATGGCCGCCTGGGCCGCATGCTGAAATGCTCCGGCTACCGCGTCGAGCCGGCGGAAATCGAGACGGTCGTTAATGCCATCCTCGGCGTCAAAGCTTGCGCGGTGATCGGCATAGACGATCCGACTGCCGGCCAGCGTCCGGCATTAGCGGTGGTTTTAGAACTGGGAATGAGCATCGCCGAAGTGCGCAAAACACTGAATATACAATTGCCGGCCTACATGCAACCGAGTCGTTATCTGGTTTTGGAGGAGTTGCCGCTATTGGCGAATGGGAAGTTGGATTACGGCAAAGTGCGGAGCTTACTAGTAGCGTAAAGTTTAGGCGGAAAACCATCAGACTGCGTTTATTGCTGGGCATACTGCAATCGGCGATGATATACGGAAACTTCACAATCATTTGTTGGAGCTCGATGGTGATTCACGAATCGCACTACTGGAAAGCACCGTTGGTTAGAGCCGCTGGCTGGCTCAATCTATTGCGAGTCAATGATAAAAACAGCGAGGCGGCATTGGCGCGCGCTGAACGCGAAATATTTATCGGCTTCTATGCAATCAGGAAGCTACTCAGCGCATTCAAACTCTCTGAGTCAACGAAGCAACTCAAATACGAAATTGAGTGGTTTCCGGGTAAGCCGGGGCGGGCGGTCGACTACTTCAATCGAAGTGAGATCGACGAGCTATTCGACCTAAATCAGAAGTCAGTTGAAACTCGCGACATCGGCTTTCTCTGCAATCAAGTAGTGCACAGCTTCATCTTCATTATTACGCTCGGTGAGAAAGGCGAACTGGAGGGGTTCTTTCTCACATCTGACACCATGCGCTATAGGCGGCTTTACTTTGTCTCAATCGGTTCAGTTCTTCATGCTTTTCGCACCGTTGGGAAAGACTACCCCTCAAAGCAGAGTCTCAAACGAAATGAAGAGACTGGCCAATGGGAGGCATCCGACGGCGAGCCCTAACCCTTCAATCAAGAGGACGTCACCCGGCAAGCCGCGCGCCGCCTCTTATTGAATTCCAGCGAGCACCCAATGGGCCGAAGCGGTTACACCATCACTGAACCTCAGCAAGCGCATTTTATGACCTGCACGGTCGTTGAGTGGCTGCCGGTATTTACCCGACCGGAAACCGTGCAAATCCTGCTCGACTGCTGGCAATTTCAACGGCAACAGGTCGGTTTGAAGCTATACGGTTACGTGGTTCTGGAAAATCACCTGCATTTCATCGCGCAGAGCGCTGCACTGGATAAATGCGTTGCTAGTTTCAAAGCCTTTACCGCGCGGAGAATCATAGATAACTTGCAGGCAAAACAAGCCGAACGCTTGTTGCAACGATTGCGGTTTGCCAAATGCGCGCACAAGCGTGATCGGGAGTTTCAGTTCTGGCAGGAAGGTGTGCATGCGGAGTTGATTCTTAGTGAAGCAATGATGCGGGAGAAATTGGATTATATTCATGCCAATCCGGTGAAGCGGGGTTATGTGAGTTTGCCGGAGCTTTGGCGATATTCCAGTCCTTCTAACTATTTGGGACAGGACGGATTGATCGAGATTGACGTATGGTAATTGTGACGCTGGAGCGTCTGAGGCTGCATTCCCACGCTGGAGCGTGGGAACGATAAAAATTCGTAGCCGGGAAGCTGGAGCGTAAGAACGTACATAAGATACACAACATTTGGCTTACTTTATGACCTCCTTTAGCCTGATCGACGCCGCCGAGCATGACAAACAATTCATATTTGATGCGTTCAAGCTGTCGATGCGCGATTACGTCGATTGGGCATGGGGATGGGACGATGAATTTCAACATACCGGTTTCTGGAGAAACCTTCAGGTGCAAAACTTCAAATTGATTTGCATCGGCGAAGAACCTGCCGGGGCTATCTATGTGCAGGAGGGCGAGCAAAGTCATTGGGTTCGCACCCTGTTTCTGTTACCTGAATTTCAAAGACGAGGAATAGGCTCCACTTTGCTGGCGCAAGAAGCCATTCGGGCAAAAAATCTCAATAAAAAACTGGTGTTAACTGTCATAAAGATAAACCCTGCAAAACGTCTTTATGACCGAATGGGCTTCAGCGTTATTGATGAAGACCGGGTCTCGTATCACATGGAATTAGGCTGATACTTAAAATTGTGTGTGCTGGATGGTTGCTCTATGGCCGCCGCCACTCTAGAGCGTTCGGGGCGGCATTCCCATACGTTACAGCAACGGCGAAAAAACTGCCGTCACGGATTCGCCATGTAATCAAAAAATTCCCGTAGCCAATCCTCGCCGCGCTTTTTCGGAAATTGGTTGGGGTGTTTCTTCACCCATTGCAACGCGTAAATCATCGGCACCGAATCCAGGTCTTTGATGTGGCTGGTGCGCCAAAGTTTGCGGACAATTTTAGACACCTGAAATTTTAACTCGATGTGCCTGACGTGTTCAGGTGTCGGGTTTTGGCAATATTCGGCCGGCGATGTCACCAGGTATTCCCGGCAGGCCAATGGCCGGACCGGATGGATGGAGCAGCTTTCCGCTTCCAAAAACGGACAGGGCACGCCTTGCTGAAAATAAGTCAGCGCGTGTTGCTGCACCGCTTCGTGGCTCGTACCATCAGCCAGCATCCCTTCGAGCCGGCTCAGCCACTGAATAGCGTCCAGTTTTTCGCAAGCGTCGGCAAAGCGTTGCTTGACCGCCGAACGTCTGGGCTCGGGCAATTGTTCGACCACACCGGCGATTTGATAGGCTTCAAATTCCGCCAACGGCACGACTTGTCGGCAGCAGGCACCGCAGCCGGCTTGGCAGGAGATGATCTCCTGGTCCGCAACGAAGGCAGCCACTGCGGTTTCGACAAACGTGTTGTTGAGGCGATGCAGTGTCGGCAGCATTGCCACCGGCGTCACCTTTTGCGTCGGCGTGTTCAATTCCAGTTCGATAGGTTTGCCGTAAAGCGTTAGTTTGATGTTGGCTGGTGTGGTTTTGCTCATGCGTGCTGTTATTAATCGTCTCAAGTTTATGCTGGAAGGCAATGAAGGTATTGGCGTTCATGGTGCCCGCAATGACGTCAAAATGGCGGTCGCCGAGCGAGGGCGACTTTGAATACTCATCAGCCTGCGAGTTCTATCAAGCTTCTTGCGGGTTGATCCAAAATTTATGCAAAAAAATATGCTTGCAGAGCGACCATGTCGTGAGCAGAGATCACACGGTTTTCCCGGCTAATATGCTCCTCTTGCAAACCTGGTATGTAAAATTGCCAAGCTTCCAGCGCACCCAGTTCATCCGGAAGAACGGCATCCTTTATCCCCATCGTGCGGCTTGCCGGCGTGGCTCTACCACGGCTCATTTCCACGGCGAGATTCTGCTTGTGCTTATCGTGCCACTTTTCTTGCGGAGCGAAGGTGCCCCAAAAGCCGGATGCAGTCACTTTTAATGATATTTCGATATAGTTGTCCAATTCATTCCAGTCAATCGGAACCGCAGACATATAGCGCGCCATCGCACTCATATCAATGTTATTAAGCTTAGCTTGTTCGAATCGACCAATAGCGCCTTCGTAGTCTTCCTTAAACGGGCTTACAGAACACCACCATGGCGTTATTCCATACTTGGGATCGGATTTGGCTTCCCCTTTGCTTAATTTGAAAAGTTTGAATCCTGCCGGTAAAGTCTCGACGCGAACCGTGTCTTTAACAAATGCGTCTATATGAGACTGAGGTATATACCAATTGCCAAGCTCTTGCCTTGCTTGGCCTGCCTTAAAATCGCGCTTATCATCAGACCGTCGTTAACGCCTATAGCCGCTCTCCATTTTTCGTTTTCTTACACCCTTTTCCCAAATCCTGCATTTTTTCATTTCGTCGTTTAACTGACAGTATCAAAAGATCAATAGCTGATTTGGTGATGTAAATTATAGTCAGAAATAACCGCCACTCTTGCCGTAGGTCTAAATATTTAAATGTTTATAATGTGGAAATTCCTAATGTTTAACTGTGTTTTTATGTGAATCTTGCCGGGGTGCAGTGACTTAAAATCGGCTGCAAATTGCAAGCCCGGCAGCCTGTTGATTGAGCAATGACCAAAAGCCCAACTCTGTTATCATTGCCTTCCACATGTCGGCAAGCGTGCCGCATCTTATCGATTAGAGTCTTTGTGAATACACCTGAATTTTCGTCCCTGCCGTTAAAACCCGCCCTACTGGAAAACATCGAATCCTTGGGCTACACCCACCTGACACCGATTCAGGCTGAAAGCCTACCGCATATACTAGAAGGCAAGGATGTGATTGCCCAAGCCAAGACCGGTAGCGGCAAGACCGCGGCGTTTGGGATCGGTTTGTTGTCGCGGCTGGATTTAAGCAGCTTTAAAGTGCAAGCCATGGTGATCTGCCCTACCCGCGAACTGGCCGACCAGGTATGTAAGGAAATCAGACAATTGGCCCGCTTTACGCAAAACATTAAAGTTCTGGCCCTGTGCGGCGGCACACCCTTTGCCCCGCAACGCAGCTCACTGGAGCACGGCGTGCATGTGGTGGTGGGGACGCCGGGCCGTTTGCAGGAGCATCTGCAAAAAGCCAGCTTGCGCCTGGATCATTTAAAAGTGTTGGTACTGGACGAGGCCGACCGCATGCTGGACATGGGCTTTGCCGACATCATCTCCGACGTGATCTCTTATGCGCCGACGCATCGGCAAACCCTGTTGTTCTCCGCGACATACGCGGAGCCGATTCGGGCCTTGAGCCAAAAGTTTCAATTCAAACCGGTGTCGGTCAGCGTCGAAACCAGCCATCATGACAACCCTATCGAGCAGCGTTTTCATCAAGTCGACAAAGCCAAGCGCCTGAACGCTTTGGGTTATTTGCTGGCTTATCATCGCCCGGAATCGACGGTGGTGTTTTGTAATACCAAGCGCGAATGTCAGGACGTAGCGGATACTTTGACCAATTGCGGTTTTTCCGTGCAGGCCCTGCACGGTGATTTGGAGCAAAAGGATAGAGATCAGGTATTGGTGCGCTTTGCCAATAAAAGCTGTTCGATTCTGGTCGCTACAGATGTTGCCGCTCGGGGGCTGGACATCAAAGACATGCAGGCAGTGATCAATTACGAACTGCCTTGGGACCCGGAAGTGTACGTGCACAGAATTGGCCGCACCGGCCGAGCTGGCGCGAAAGGCTTGGCGCTGAGTTTGGTCAGCGAAGCAGAGTTGACCCGCGTCAAAGCGATTGAAGACTATATTGCGGGTTCTGTAAAGTGGGACGAAATCGCACCGTTTAAACTGAGCAGCGAACACCGCTTCGAACCGCCGATGATCACGTTGTGGATAGACGGAGGCCGTAAGGACAAGATGCGGCCCGGCGATATTTTGGGGGCATTGACCGGTGCTAACGGCATAGCCGGCGGCGAAGTGGGTAAGATAGACATCTTCGATAAACACGCTTATGTTGCGGTGAAGCGCGGCAGCGCCGATAAAGCCCTGACCTGTTTGCGGGCCGGCAAAATCAAAGGCCGCAATTTCAACGTGCGCAAGTCGCAATGGAATTAGCTTAAAGGCAAAGGCGTTGTTTGCTCGGCTTTAAAGCGCTGATCGGGCATCCCTCCTTCGCGGGTTTGACAGCCACGGTTGGCTCATCGGCGTCTTGGGCTTTTAGAACACCCGGCAATTAAAACAGCGCACAGATAGCCGAATAGCCAAAGCCTGCTATACCTATCCCAGCCGATACCTCCTACTTTAAAAGACTCAAGCCCGTGGCGCCGAAAACTCATATCAGTTACCTGGACACCATTCGCGGTCTGGCGGCCTTGGCCGTTATCAGCGAACATTTCGTTATCGCCTACGGCCTGCCTTGCGAAACACCGCTCTGTCAGCAACTGCTGGATTTCTCCCCGTTACATATTTGGTGGGACGGGGCGGCAGCGGTTTCGATGTTTTTCGTGCTCAGCGGCGTGGTGTTGTCTTTGCGCTATTTTCGCGCGGGACATATACCGGATCTCAGCGAATTTCATTTGGCGCGCTTCTTGATCAACCGGATGTTCCGCATCTGGCTACCGTATTTGCTGGTGTTGCTGATCAGCACGGGGCTGTTTGTGCACACCTTCGATAGCGCGATAGTCAAGACCAGTCTGCCGGCGACCGACTGGATTACCGGCATGTGGCATAATTTTCCATTAACCCAGGCAGACATGCTGCGTGAGAGCTTTTTATTGAAATTGCCCGCCTTGATCGTGCTGCTGCCGCAAGCCTGGACTTTAAGTATCGAACTGGTACTGTCTTTGCTATTGCCGGTAGGCTTGTTGCTGGCGGGACGCGGCACTTCTTGGCTGGTGTTTTTTGGTTTACTGGCCACCAGCCTGTTGGGAGTGTCGATTTTCTTACTGCATTTTCTATTGGGCATGACCATTGCCAGGCACTATACCGACCTAACCCATTATTTATCCGGTCGGCGCTGGCATCGGCGTTTGCTGCTATTAGCGGGCTTGGCCTTTTACACCTGCGCCACGTTTGTGCCGTCCGATATATTTGGCGATACGGCGGTATGGCTCGGCTCCGGCTTGGGCGCGGGCTTGATTTTGATGTTCGTGCTAGGTTCTAAAGATGCACAACGTTTGCTGTCACAGCCGGTGTTAAGGCAAATCGGCAAAGTGTCTTACAGCGCGTATCTCAGTCACATGGCGATTCTGATTTGTCTGACGCCGCTGGTTTTAAAATTTCTGGAAGGGTTTACCGACAATCGGCTGGCACTTTGGTTTGGCGGCTGGCTTATCACCATAGTCTGTGTACAATGCGTTTCCTTGTTGTTTTATCATTGGCTGGAGATACCCAGTATGAGTTTGGGAAGACGAGTGACCGATGCAATAGCCGCCATCGGCAAGCCAACGTTATAATCACTGCTAGTCACTCCATTTCCTAGCCACTTCATCATGCGCCTTGCTACCCTTTCAACAGTATTATTAAGCGTTGCCGCATTGAGCGTTAGCACCGACACAACCGCTGGATCAACTGCCCAAGACTGGGCCAAGATCACCACACCGACCCAGGAATCCAGCCAAAGCATAGGCACCTACACCAGCGGCTGCATCAGCGGCGCGGCGACCCTGCCCCTTGACGGCCAAGGCTATCAAGTCATGCGCTTGTCCCGCCATCGCTATTATGGGCACCCCAATTTAATCGGCTTTATCCAGCACTTGGGCCAATTCAGTGCTGAACAAAAACTGGGCTCGTTGCTGATTGGCGATTTGGGACAACCGCGCGGCGGCCCGACCTTAAGCGGACATCGTAGCCATCAGTCAGGCCTGGATGTGGATATATGGTTTTTGTTATCCGAACAAGCCAGTAACCGGCAATTAACAGCCAACGAACGCGAAACCTGGAGCGCGCCGTCGGTCGTGAACATGCAAAATGATACTATCGATTACCGGCATTGGTCGTTGGATCTGGCAAAAGTGTTGGAAGCGGCCGCTCAGCAACCGGAGGTTGACCGGATTTTCGTCAACGCCAGTATTAAACAAGAGCTATGCAAAAACAAAAGCGCCGGCTCCGCTGAATGGTTGCGCAAGATTCGCCCCTGGTGGAAACATGACGAACATTTTCATGTGCGCTTGAAATGCCCACCGCATAATCCGCATTGCGACTCGCAAGACCCCTTACCTCCTGGAGACGGTTGCGACGCCAGTTTGGCTTGGTGGTTTTCCGCAGAAGCCAAAGCACCGTCGAAAAATGTGCCGCTGCCACCACAGCCGTTACCGGCATTGTGCGAACAGCTGTTACGGCAGCCCTAATTCTCGTGGGAAAACCAAGCTTGTGGGATGAGTCAGGTGCCTCTTCCCACAAGCCTGCCTCGGAATTCTCGGGCTAAAACTCCAGGCGGGCGCCCAATGTAAATAAATGACTTTCCACGTCCCGGTATCCCACCAGCGCGTCGTAGTTCAAAAAGGCGCTTAAGCCCTGTGCAAAGGTGCCCGATACCCCCGTACCTACCGTAAAATAATTCCGGTCCGGCGCGTTAG
This sequence comes from Methylomonas sp. 11b, assembly GCF_000515215.1. Lineage (NCBI taxonomy): Bacteria > Pseudomonadati > Pseudomonadota > Gammaproteobacteria > Methylococcales > Methylococcaceae > Methylomonas > Methylomonas sp. 11b. Next base: position 611,274 of record NZ_KI911557.1, on the reverse strand, counting down.
TCACCGTGTTAAAGGCTAAGCCGCTGCTGTTATCGCCTAGAAAGCGCACCGCGATATTGCGGCTGCCGTCTTTATACTGATGATGCCATTCGCCGCGCACATTGGGCGTAAACACGCCCCATGCCGTACTAACCGCGTAGGAAATCTGGCTACCAACCGTGGTGGTGACCGACTCGACACCCTGATCGGCAAATGCCATTCCCCAGCCACTGCCGCCTGATTCACTAAAACCGTCGACATCGAGTTTGATGTAATTGGCTTTTACGTAGGGATTAAACAGCCATTGTTTTACCGCAAAGTTATAGCCGCTACCCACGCTAACTGAATATTGGTTCCCGGTAGGCGCAGCTTTGGCAAGCGTATTCACAGTTTCACTGGGTACCGTATATTGGATATGCCGCACCGACGCGTAATCGATGGCGCCCATAGTTGCCACACCGTCGAAATACAAGTTATCCGTTGCGTAGTAAGTACTATAAAGCGCGCCGGTGTAAGCATCGCTATCCAAGGTACCGCCGCTGCGGTCGAAACTGGACTCGGTGCGCGTATAGGTAAACGCCGCACCTACAATCAAATCATTACCAAACCGATAGTCTATGCCGGCATTAATGCTGCCGCTATTTAAGTTATAACCCAGTTGATTGACATCCGTATCGACATTGCCGGTGTTGTAATTGCCGTTGACGAAACCGCCCAATCGGTCCCAAACGCCGCCGCTATCGCCCGCCGCGCCGCCAAGCGGATTTGCCAGCGAAGCCAAATTGATCGGCACCGCACCGCTACCCAAGCCGGCAACCTGAAAGCCGCGAGCGCCGGCTCGCAAAGCAGACATCCGTCCGGCAATCGCGTTGAAAGAAGTACGCGTAGCAGAAACACCTTGCGAAGGTATCTGCTCCGGCGAGGTTTGTTGTAGCGCGTTAAATGTTTGCGGTATCGATTGGTTAAGAGCGGAACCCACTACCGCATCGCAGCGATTCTGAAAATCGTCCGAGTTAATTCCCCGCCCGCCTGGACAGGCAATTTCAATTACATTTGCCATATTGCTCTGGCTGGAATTGATGCCGTCGGTATTTTGCAGCAATCCCGCGATAGGCGACACGGCTGGCGTGGCAGCCGAGAAGCTGGAGCCTATCAACAGCACGCCAAGTTTTAACCGTACCAGCGGGTAACTAGGGCCGGATACTGCGCCGGTCTTATTTTGCATCGTCATCATTATTTCTCCCCCCATGAAAATGCTTATGTGCTTTAAAAAATCTAAGTATCAAATCAGCAATTTGGTCTTAGCATAGACGATAACGAAAATACCTACATACTTACTGCGAAATTGCAGAAGTTTAAACTTGTTGCCAGGAAATAAATCAGCGTAAAAGTCGGCATCGCTGATGGGTAAATAGTTACAATAAAACTTTATTCTTTAGTTGAGATAGCCATGCCGCACTTCTTACTTCATCAGCAACTAGCCCAAGATTGTTTCAAGGTGGGGAGTTTTAGCCTGTCGGAATTGTTAATGATGAACGATAGCCAATATCCCTGGTTCATCCTGGTACCAAGGCGCCACAATATCAGAGAAATTTATCAGCTTGACCAGGCGGATAGACAGGCTCTGCAAGCCGAGTCCTGCCTACTTGCCGAGACACTTGTAAATATTTATCACCCCGACAAACTCAATATTGCCGCAATCGGCAATCTCGTACCGCAATTGCATTTGCATCATGTGGTGCGCTACCAAACCGATGAGGCCTGGCCGGCGCCGGTATGGGGAAAGCTCGCCAGCCTACCCTATGCGGGCTACCAGGCAGAACAACGAATCACCCAGCTCCGCTCCGCTCTGCAGCCGCATTTAATCAATTGAGAATCGAATTAATGTTTTCCGTTACCCATTACGTGGTGTGTGACAACGGCCAAAAATAAGCACAAGGCGTTAAAAAATCCTCATGGACATAATCCAGTTGGAGGATGGGCAAGCGAAAATATGAAATACGCTTTCGGCAGCTGAAATAACCCAATTTTTATGTGATTGACGCTGACAATAAAAGCACGTCACAATCAAAAAAAAGTCGCAAAGTAAGGACAGGTGTTCCGTGAACGGGTAAGTCCAGGTGCTTTTAAATACCCTCAAACTAGACTGTGCGAGCATGACAGGCTCAGAAAATTTCGAGCCTAGTAGGCCGATATCGATTGCTGAAATGCGTCGAGCTTAGGGCAGACTGTGTAAAACTTCAAAAGCCATTGTTACTACCATGCCTATTTTCATCATCTGCTGTTTAATATTAAGCACCCTAACCCTAACCCAAAATGCATTTTTACCCTTACTCAATATAGAGGCCGTATGGGGTGCGTGGGCCTGTCTCGCGGTACTCTTTCTGTTGAGCGGTTGTTTGAAATTAGTACCTGGCAAGATATGGCACGACGGTTTTGCCTGCGCGGGCTTATGGACTTGGTACGGTTACTGGAGCCCGCAATTCAGCGACGGCTCGCCGCAATTCAGCGTGTTTCCGGTCTATTTCGCCTTGCTTAGTAGCTGGATGCTGCTGGGTTTAATTAACAAAAGCCCGCAGTTTGATTGGGAATCGCAAGAATCTTTGCGTTATATGCAAAAATATTTGGCCCGCTTCGACACTTGCGTAGTGGCTGGCTTGGTACTAGTTTGTCTGGCATTGCCGGAGCACTATCTATCCTATCCAATTGCCATGACTTTCTTCATCGTCCGTAGCGCTTTTCAGCGCTGTCTGGAGATTATCGATAGCCTGTAAGTTTGGTAAAACCGAATTGTCAGGCCATACATCGGTTTTACCGTTCCTTTACTAAGTACTTAAGTATTGTCTGCCGGAGCAGTGCGGAAGCCCACCTGAAACTGGGTTACCGCTTGCTCCGGCAAGATGCCTAAAATGCGCGGAGCTAAGCTACTTCCTTGGCCTTATCCTGATAGCTGTCGATTTGATCGAAGTTAAGATAACGGTAGGTATCCGCGCTGGTTTGTTCGATGCTGGCGGCGTATTGCATATACTCGGCAACCGTCGGAATCTTACCCAACAACGAGCATACCGCCGCCAATTCCGCTGAAGACAGATAGACGTTGGCGCCGTTACCTAAACGGTTGGGGAAATTACGCGTCGATGTTGAGACCACGGTGGAGCCTTCCGCTACCCGCGCCTGGTTTCCCATGCACAATGAGCAGCCCGGCATTTCGGTGCGGGCACCGACTTTACCGAAAGTGCCGTAATAGCCTTCTTCGATCAATTGGTTTTGGTCCATTTTGGTCGGTGGAGCCACCCACAAACGGGTCGGCAAGGCCCCGGATTTTTCCAGTAATTTGCCGGCAGCTCGGAAATGGCCGATGTTGGTCATGCAGGAACCGATGAACACCTCATCGATTTTAGTGCCGGCGACTTCGGACAGCGGTTTGATGTCGTCCGGATCGTTCGGGCAAGCTAACAGCGGCTCGGTGATTTCGTTCAAATCGATTTCAATAATTTCCGCATACTCAGCATCCTGATCTGCTTCCATCAATACCGGGTTCGCCAACCAATCTTGCATGGCTTTGATCCGGCGTTGGATGGTTCGGACATCGCCGTAACCCTCGGCGATCATCCATTTCAACAAAGTGATATTGGAATTTAGATATTCGCGAATCGGCGCTTCGTTGAGTTTGATGGTGCAACCGCCGGCGGAACGTTCCGCTGAAGCGTCGGATAACTCGAATGCTTGTTCGACTTTTAAATCCGGCAAACCTTCGATCTCCAGAATCCGGCCGGAAAACACGTTTTTCTTGCCTTGCTTGGCGACTGTCAGCGAACCGCTTTTCAGAGCCGCATAGGGAATGGCGTTGACCAAATCCCGCAAGGTAATACCGGGTTGCATTTGGCCTTTGAAACGTACTAACACCGACTCCGGCATGTCCAATGGCATCACGCCGGTCGCGGCGGCAAACGCCACCAAACCGGAGCCCGCAGGAAATGAGATACCAATCGGGAAACGGGTATGCGAGTCGCCGCCAGTGCCGACAGTATCCGGCAATAGCATGCGGTTCAGCCAGGAGTGAATCACACCATCGCCCGGACGCAGGGACACGCCACCACGGGTCATGATAAAGTCCGGCAAGGTATGCTGCATTTGCACGTCGACCGGCTTGGGATAAGCGGCGGTATGACAGAAGGACTGCATCACCAAGTCGGCAGAAAAACCCAGACAGGCCAAGTCTTTCAGTTCGTCGCGCGTCATTGGCCCAGTGGTATCTTGCGAACCGACCGTCGTCATTTTTGGTTCGCAGTAACTACCCGGTCTGACACCGGCCACGCCGCAGGCCTTACCAACCATTTTTTGCGCCAGGGTAAAACCTTTGCCGCTGTCGTGGGCCACGCCTAAGCGACGGAATACGGCCGATGCCGGCAAGCCCAAAAATTGGCGGGCCCGGTCGGTCAAGCCGCGACCGATAATCAGGGGAATCCGGCCACCGGCGCGGACTTCGTCAAAAATCACCTCGGTTTTTAACGCAAACTCGCAGATTACTTCATCCGTACCATGGCGTTTAACGACACCTTGATAAGGATAAATATCGATCACATCGCCCATCGCCATGCCGGTCACGTCGCATTCGATCGGCAAGGCCCCGGAATCTTCCATGGTGTTAAAGAAAATCGGGGCGATCTTGCCGCCTATACAAACCCCGCCGCCACGCTTATTAGGAATGAACGGAATGTCGTCACCCATGAACCACAGCACTGAGTTAGTCGCGGATTTACGTGACGAGCCGGTGCCGACCACGTCGCCGACGTAAGCCACCGGAAAGCCTTTGGCTTTAAGATCGATGATTTGCTGCTCGGCGTTAGTGATGCCGTCGCGCGGCATTTTCAACATGGCTTTGGCATGCAAGGGAATATCCGGCCGCGACCAGGCGTCGGGGGCCGGAGACAGGTCGTCGGTATTAGTTTCGCCGGTAACTTTGAATACGGTAACTGTGAGTTTTTCCGGTACTTCCGGCTTGGCGGTAAACCACTCGGCATCAGCCCAAGATTGCATCACCTGTTTGGCATAAGCGTTTCCAGCTTCGGCTTTTTCCTGCACATCATGGAAGGCATCGAATATCAGTAGAATTTGCGACAAGGCTTTCGCGGCAATCGGTGCCAACGCGGCATTTTCTAGCAATTCAATCAACGGCGCAACGTTGTAACCGCCAAGCATCGTACCCAGTAATTCGGCGGCTTTTTCCGGGGTCAGCACGGGTGACGTCGCTTCGCCTTTTGCAACGGCAGTCAGAAAACCGGCTTTGACATAAGCCGCTTCATCCACGCCGGCTGGAATCCGGTTGGCCAGCAAATCCATTAGAAAATCGGCTTCGCCAACGGGCGGATTTTTAAATAATTCAACCAATGCCGCGACCTGCTCGGCATCCAAGGGTTTAGGCACTACGCCTTCGGTGGCGCGTTCTGCTACGTGTTTTCGGTATTGTTCTAACATGATGGTTTCCGGTGAAAAGATATTAGGCTTGGGATGCTTCGGCGGCGGCTTGTTCGGCGATAAATGTGCGCATATCGTCGTTATCGACTCTGGCATAAATGTCAGCGACACTGAGAGTCAATCCAACCGATTCGAACGGCACGTCATCGCCGAGAAAATAGTGATTGGAGACCCAGCCTTCGCTACGGCGGCAGACTTCGACGTCGACGATGTCTTGTTCGATCAGTACGTATTCCTCTAACGTCGGGATAGTTTGATACAAGCGGCGCTTGAGGGTTTCGTCGCGGCGACGGGTGGATTTTGACAGCACTTCGACGACCAGTACTGCTGCCTCGGCGTAATAGTCATGGGTGGATGTGTCGTTACAGACCACCATGGCATCGGGGTAAAACAAATAGTTACCGATTTTGAGTTTTACGTCGGAGGAGAACGGTTCACATGGTTGGCCACGCAAATGCACGTGCAACGCGGCAGAAACATTACCTTTAATGCGTTCGTGATTTTTACTGGTTCCAGACATCGCCACCAGTTCGCCATCGTCATACTCGTGCTTGGTATCGCTCAGTAATTCCGCCGCCAGATAATCTTCGAGAGAAATCCAGGTTTGCTCAAACTGTGGTTGCGCGCTCATAACCGCCTCCTCCAAACAATCAACTCATCGCGTCAACAATGGCCTGACCCATTTCCTTGGTGCCGTATTTACTGTCAGGGTTCAAGTCCGGGGTGACATAAACACCACCGTTCACAACTTTTTCAATGGCGTTTTGCATGCGGGTAGCGGCTTCGTGTTCGCCCAAATGATTCAGCATCATCACGCCCCCCATCATCACCGCTGTGGGGTTAGCGATATTTCTGCCGGCGATGTCTGGCGCACTGCCATGTACCGCTTCGAACAAAGCCGCGTCGACGCCAATATTCGCGCCGGGAATCAAGCCCAAACCGCCTACCAAACCGGCAGTCAAATCGGACAAAATGTCGCCAAACATATTGGTGGTTACGACTACGTCGAATTGTTCCGGCTTCATGACCATGTGCATACAAGCCGCATCAACGATTTTTTCGTCGAATTCGATATCAGGATATTTTGCCGCTATTTCCCGCGCTGCTCTCAAAAATAAGCCTTGAGTGTATTTCAAGATATTGGCTTTATGACAGACCGTTACTTTCTTACGGTTATTATCGATTGCGTACTTGAAGGCATATTCGACAATACGTTCCGAACCGGCCTTGGTGACCACCGCCAAGCTCTCGGCAATATCCTTGGCCGGAGTCAAATAATGTTCCAAGCCCACATAAAGGCCTTCGGTGTTCTCACGGACGATGACAATATCGACATCGTCGTAACGGGTTTTTACACCCTTCCAGCTTTTCGCCGGACGCACGTTGGCATAGAGATCGTATTGTTTGCGCAGTTCGACGTTGATGCTTCTAAAACCCTCGCCCACCATCGTGGTTAACGGGCCTTTAAAAGCCACCCTGGTTTGCTCAATGGATTCCATCGTAGCATCCGGCAGCGGCGTACCGGTCCTTTCATATGCCGACATACCGGCGTCCGCCTCATGCCAATGAATTTTCGCACCCGAAGCGTTGATCACCGCCACTGCGGCATCCATGATCGAAGGGCCAATCCCATCACCTTTAATCAACGTGACGTTATGCATTCATTTCTCCTAACTTGATAATTAAAAATAACAACTCACTGGGCACGCTTGGCTGTATCGCAATTAGCATCAATTCGCCCTCACAATAAAGCGCCTACATAATGAGTAATAATACACAGTTTCGCAGCCCGCCGCATGGGCAAGCCGCAAGCGGATACGCCTTAATTTCTGGCATCCTTTGGCGACACCGCCAAGCTTACTCGATAAATCCAGCAAAATTCATACCCAAGCACGGCAAGCCGATAATCGGCGTCCGGCATACAAAAAGCGTTATCATCAAACCAGCACTATTTCCAGACCCAAGTCCCGATTAAAACTAACCATGATCACCGTCGATAAGCTGATTTTCGAATACCCCGGCCTACGTGCATTGGACGATGTGTCGTTCAACATCGCCGCCGGCAGCATTACCGCGCTGGTCGGCCCTAACGGTGCCGGCAAAACCACACTATTGCGTTGCATGGCAGCCTTGGATCAACCGGTCAGCGGTTCGATCAATATCGCTGGCATCGACGTGTTGGAACAACCGCGCGATTGCCATCGGATCATCGGCTATCTGTCTGATTTTTTCGGACTTTATCAACGCTTGACTGTGCGGCAATGCCTGCATTACGTGGCCCGCGCCCAGGGCATTTTCGAAGCCGATTTCGCCGCCGCTATCGACGATGTCAGTCGGCGTTTACATATCCAAGATAGATTGGAAAATAGCCCAGCCGAATTATCGCGAGGCTTGCGGCAAAGGGTAGCCATAGCGCAAGCCATCATCCACAAACCGCCGGTGGTGTTACTCGACGAGCCAGCCTCCGGCCTGGACCCGGAAGCCCGCCACGAACTAGCCGAGCTGTTTCTGGACTTGCAAGCGCAAGGCATGACACTGTTGGTGTCCTCCCATATCCTCGCCGAACTGGAAGCTTACTGCACCGACATGCTGGTGCTACGCCAGGGTCGGATCGTGGAGCAAGTCGCGGTAAAAGCACCGTCCTTGTTCAAACCGTTTAAATTGCTTCTGGCAAATCCGGTAGAAAACCTACTTCCGCTCCTGCAATCCCTGCCAGGTATTAAGGTGATAAATAGTGACAATAAACAACAAGCCTTATTGCAAATTGACGCCGACGCCGCGCAACAACACCGGGTATTAAAAGCCCTCATCTCGCTGGATTTACCGGTCTGCGAATTCGCTCCGGCCACCAATAATCTGCAAGACGCTTATTTGCAAACCATCCGCCAAATCGTATGAATCTGAATCCCGAATTTGAACGCCAGCTGATTTTGGAATGCTCGCAAGCCCGGCTGGTCGGCGCGCCTGTGGTGTTGGGCGCGGTGTTTACCTTAACCTATTTCCTAGATGACTATCGGCTAGGCAACATAACCGCGCAAGCCGCACTGACGCTATTCATGCTGATTACGCTGCTATGGGGCACCCGGCAAAGCCTGGACAGCATCGTCGAGGAGTACCGTGACCGTACCTGGGACACGCAACGCTTGTCCGCCCTCGGCCCCTGGCAAATGACCTGGGGCAAACTGCTGGGTAGCACCAGCATGGCCTGGTATTGCGCCGGCATCTGTTTATTGGTTCATGCGCTAGCCACCGACAATCCGGCCGCCCTACCCTTGCTGTTTTTTTACGCTATTGGCACCGCATTATTGGTGCAAAGCACCGGTCTATTGCTGGGTTTACTGGCAGTGCAACGCGGTCAACTTAAAACCGGGTCGATACTAATTTTGGTATTGGTGGGTTTCATCGTTTTTATGCCGTCACTGTCCGATTTAACCGATACGGCAAATTATTTGTCCGGTAATTTTCAAAGTAATTCCTGGTATAGCCTGACGGTTAACTCGCAGACTTTGCACCAAATAAGCCTATTTTTCGCCTTATTCTGGTGCGTAATGGGCAGCTATCGCTTGGTGGCACAAGACTTGGGGTTGCGAAATTTACCCTGGGCCTGGCTGGGTTTTACGCTGTTTTTGATCGTGTATTTGGGCGGCTTTATTCCCAGCTCCAGCTACTCGTTTTCCCTGGCTGCTTTTGCGGTTTGCAGCGTGTTGACTTACGTCGGAGTGATCGTCGAACGGCACGAACCAATGCGTATCAAGCGCTTGCTGGACTATTACCGACAAGCCAACTGGCGCCGAGTTGGAGAAGAACTGCCCTTGAGCGCATTGAGTTTTGCACTAAGCCTGCCGTTTGCGATATTTCTAAGCTTCCAAGAGCAACGATTTGCCTGGCTGGACATCTCCCTGCATGCCTATCCACTGGCTATCGCACTTTTAGTACTACGCGATTGCGCCATTTACCTGTTTTTTTGCTACGGCAAAAATCCGCAACGCGCGTTTAGCCTGAGTTTACTGTCCGCAGCACTGCTGTACGGCATCCTCCCCGGCCTGTTTGCCGCCATCGGCATGACCGGCGTTTCAGCGTTATTCTTTCCACTTTGGGCAGATACCGCATTTTCCGCGTTAGCCTGTGCCGCGCTGCAATGCGCACTAATTTTAAGCCTACTGCTCCAACGCTGGCGGCAAAATATTTAAAGTCTGTAGAACGTGTCTGTGCGTTAGCACACATAACTTGCTTAAGCGCGCCAGAATAGAGAGAATAAAGCCAAGCTACAAAAACAACAATAACTTGGCTATCGGAAAAACTGATGCGCCCTTTGCGCCGCAACGAGTACGATGGTTGCGACCGGGACCCGCGGCATGCGCAAACCAAATCCATTCATCGAGCATCTTTCCAGCCAAGCTTTTTTTCGGGCACCCGCCCGTCGTCCGCTCGAGCGTTTACTCGATACCAAGCTGTCGCTCAGCCCCATCAAACTATTTGCCATCCCCCAGTTTGACGAAGACACCGAACGACAATTTTGGGAAGAACGTTATCTGGTGTTGCTTAGCCCCCTAAAATGGGCCCTGGGCTTGGGCGCCGCCGCATTCCTGGCCTACATCCTGCTGGATCTAAAGATTGGCAATACCTCAAATACCGAAGCGTTGTTAAGGCTGCCTATCGTCCTGGTGCTGGTGGGTTTATTCAGATATCTACATGTCTGCGTGGAAGCGGTAGCCAAAATCAACACCATCGCCAAACTCAGCGCCGGACTGTCCGCAGCCAATTTAATCGCCGTCTTGTTATACGACGGCAACCCCCGCTACTACGCGGAAACCTGGCCGGCCCTGCTGCCCATGTATTTTTTCAGTTACGGGCAAATGTTCATGTCTTTGCGGGCAACAATAGGTTTTGGCTGGAGCACCGCGCTAACCATGCCGATAGCCGGCTATTGGCTTGGACTGACCGTGATTGACTTGATCCCGTCTATCCTAAATCTTTGCATCGTCAATATCTTTGGCGTCTGCACCCGCTGCCAACTGGAAGCTTACGCCCGCAAATCCTTCCGCGAAAAACGTAAAGCTCAACTCAGCGCCGACGACAAAACCCGCTTCTTACAGCAAATGGGCCACAATCTGCGCCAACCTCTGCAAGCCTTGGCCTGCTATGCCGCGGTATTGGACACCGCGCAAACAAACCCACCTAGCAATGGCGCGGCGTTTATGCTCAATCGCATGGGCATGGTGATAGACGAATTGAACGCCGCCTTTAACCATGTATTGGACATTGCTAACCTGGAAACCGGTCGGCAAATTCCGCAGCCGACCAGTATCGATCTGAATACTCTGCTGACCGGCTTGGAAAATCAATACGCCCCGCAAGCCGTCAAGCGCGGTATCCGGCTTAAAGTAGTGTTGCGCCGCCAAGAGCCTTACAACCTATGCAGCGACAGCAACATCCTGCGGCAAATCCTCGGCAATTTGCTGGATAACGCCATCAAATATACCGAGAGTGGCTGGATATTGGTCTCTGCTGTAAAAACCGGTAAGCACCGTCTGACGCTACATATCTGTGACAGCGGCCCTGGGATTGCAGACGATATGCGGGAAGAAGTATTCAAGGAATTTGTCCGCAACCAGCGTCGTCAGAACGACAACAAAGTTCCCGGCCTGGGCATAGGCCTGGCTTACGTGGCCGCCGCCGTCAAATGTTTACCCGACCACAGCTTGAGCTTGATATGTGGCTCGCGTTTTGGATGCGACTTTAAACTCCAGCTGCCAATCGCCGAGCCGATGCTGGCGATACACAATGGATTGAATAAAGACGGCGACTTCTCCGGCT